>NZ_JBMDJM010000010.1:0-185748 GCF_057809195.1 Acidovorax sp. FG42
GCCGGAGCAATCATCTGCTCGCGCTTTGTCGAGCGGTCGTGTTAGCCGGTCTAAGTCATTCTTTTTGTAGCGTCTCGCAGTTCCATGAGCATGGAACTGCGACGGCCTTGGCGGCGCGCAGGTTCCTCAATGAGCCAATGCAAGGCCAAGGAGCTAGCCAACAACCCCCCCAGTGCTACTGATATGCCTGTAGGCAAGCCCCATTGTTTTGACCACGCCAGCGCTGGTGCGAGCCAAGCCATGTGCAGTAGGTACACGCAGTAGCTTAGCCGTCCACTCCACTGAGCCGCAGCCATTGTGACTCTGCCTGGCACTGGAATGTGCAGGCTACTTAATAACAATGCGGCAAAGCACGCTGCGGCGCCTAAGCCCAATTGACCGCTCACCCATGGTGGCACTGCTTCGGGTAATTGCACAAAAATTACTGCCAGTACGCACCAACCTACTCCCCCCGCTAAGCCCCAAGCCCAAGCGGCGGTGCACGTCATTGGCTGCTGAGCGCGCTGCCACACCCACGTACCTAACAAGAACTCTATGAGCAAGCCTGGTATATGATTCAGTAACACATAAGCGCGGTTCTGTGTTGCACCATCCGCAAAGACTAATAATACTATCCGTACAGTCATCGCCAGCATGCAAAGCAGCGGCCAGCGTACCGACGCTTCTGCTCTCCGGCCCTGCGCCAGCCAAGCGCCCAAGAATGGCAGTATTGCGTAAAACCCTACTTCTACTGGCAAGCTCCAGAAGGCGGGGTTGTAATAAAAAGCCATCTCTCGCGATTGAAGGTGAGCCATCAGCAAATGTTCTGGCAAGTAAGCTAGTGGCCGGCCGGTCATCCATGTCAGCGCTACATACAGCGCCAGTGCTGCAAGATATGCCGGGTAAATACGTAGCACACGCCGCAGTACATATGCCCTTAGCGAGGTCACCGGCCGCTTCATAAGCAACGGTGCAAACACAAATCCGCTCAGCACGAAGAACAAATCCACTCCAGTGAACGCAAAGGCTGTAAATCCCGTTGGCAATGCCAGTGGGATTGCCCAGTGCGCCCACAACACCAGAGCGGACGCCACGCCGCGCCATGCCTCCACTACCCACAGCATCAGCGTTCTTCTCCGCGGGCCAAATCGCTCAGAAGATCGCGGCGCTCGATTAGCCACAGATCGCCATCGCGACGCAAAACACCATCGGTGAGTAATCTCTGGAGTACGCGGGTCACTGTCTCTCGGGTGGTATTTAAACGCCAAGCAAGCTCTGCATGGGTCGGTATGCGCAGTGAAGAATCTGCCGCACTTTGGTGCTGAATCCACGCGCACACCCGCGCGCTCACAGGGTGCACTGCTTGTATTTTCTGCCAGCTCAGAAATGAACATACATCCTGCGCCAGAAGACGCGCCGCACCCAGTGCCATTTCTGGGAAGGTCATAAGCTCTTGCGCGGCTTGGCTGTTCATTACCGCCACTGAGGTGGCGGGGCTGGCGGCAACCCATGTTAGCGCTACCGGTTGGGCTGCTAGTAGGTTTGCGTGCCCAAACGCTTCGTGAAGAGTGGTCGTTAGCAGTGCCGCCTCACGTCCATCAAGCGTTAAGTCTATTGCCTGCAGGCTTCCATGCAAAACCACACCCAATCCATGAAAAGGCTGCTTCCCATCACCTAGGACCTCGCGGCGTTTTAAATGCACTAGTTGCATTTGGGAGGCCGCAAAATGCACGGCAGCAGGCGATGCATTCGTAAAAAAGCCACACGGTGCCAGTGCAAGGTGATGGATGGCCACCTCAATGGCCTCCGGCTGTCATGATGGGGGGCAAGGCTTTAAAATGCAAAAAAACCTCTGATTGTTCTTTTTTAGTTCCAAACTTGGGAGCAAACCATGCTGAAAAAAATCCCAAAAATACTACTGGCGACGACTTGCTGCTGGACTTTTGCGCTTCAGGCTGGGCCTCAGCCTGTTGCGCGGGTAGGCATGGCTGTAGGCGATGCTCAGCGAATTGGTGCAACCGGTCAGGTGACACCCCTGTCACTGGGGACCGAGCTGTCGGAGCAGGATCGCATTATCACCGGCAAGGATGCCATGGTAATCTTGATTTTCTCTGATCAGGCGCGCGTGGCATTGCGCCCTGATAGCGAGTTGCTAATCCGCCGCTACAAGGTGGATTCCAAGGGAGCGGACACTCAACTGCAGCTCGACCTTGTGCGAGGAACAGTGCGGCAGATTTCGGGGCATGCGGCCCAGAAGCAGCCCGAACGGTATCGGCTCAATACCCCGATTGCAGCGATTGGCGTGCGGGGGACAGACTTCCTTGCCAAGGCTGGCGAAGGGCTTGTCGAAGCTTATGTTCACGAAGGCGCTATCGTCGTATCTCCTCTGACTGGTGCGGGCACTTCAGGTGAAATCCCTTCGGCGAATCTCGGTGCGGGCTTTGGTGTGCAGTACTCCCGGGTGGGGCGCTCCCAAGACTTGGAGCGTCAGAATGTGAGTCAAAATGACGTGGAGCGACTTTTTGGTATGCGCATTGCTATGTCTTCTGGCGGTGAAAGGAGTACGGGACAGGCGGTGACGCAAGCTGAAAAAAAGGATAAGACGGATCAGGCGGTCGTGGCTAGTCTTGTGCCTTCTCGAGATAGGGATGCACTGGGGATCTCGGTTCAGCCCTCCCCTTCGGGATCCCTGGTTAGCGGCGTTATGTCGGTGCCCAACGCTCCCGGCCTACCCAATCTACCCTCTGTTGTGCCGCCCGTTCCAGAGACTCCGGTGATCCCGCCCGTTGCACTACCTACGCAACTGGTTTGGGGTAAATTCACCAACCCCCAAGCGCTGCCATTCACATTGCCCATAGCCTACGCAGACGTCAGTGAAGGGCGACACGCCACGGTAGGAGAGTTGGGGCAATACGCGCTTTGGCGCGAAGGCGTCAATGGCGTTCTCGATAAATCTTTGCGTGGTCAAGCGCAGTTTGCGCTGGCAGCGGGAGAGGCGTTCTACCAGCAGGCGAGTAAAACGCTCACCGTCAACCTTGTCGATCCTCGGCTGCACGTGGACTTTGATCGGCTCAGTTTTAGCACCCAGATCGGCCTATCGGGGATTGGCGTTCCGGCCCAGCAGCTCAGCGTGGGTGGCCGGGTGAACGACGAAGGCGTATTTCTCGGCACCGCACCCGGCCAGCGCGTTGCGGGTGCTCTGAGTCGTAATGGCACAGAAGCAGGTTACTTGTTCAAGATTGACAGCAGTGCAGGGCAATACCAGGGCATCACTCTCTGGAATGCCAAATGACTCTTTCTGACGAGGGAGGGCGGGGGCGGCGTATCGTTTGTTTGACAGTTTGGCTATTTTTCGTAGGTCTTGTGGCCAGCCTGTTGGCACAAACTCGTGTGCTGCGGGCGATGGATCAATACCTGCAAGACGGTTTGACGCGTATTCAGGCGCCTCTTGCGGCGCCCGAAGGCATTACCCTCATCGATATCGATGAACGCAGCCTGCAAGAGTTGGGGCCATGGCCTTGGCCAAGACCTGTACTTGCGCAGCTTTCCCGTGCACTTCGCGAGCGTGGTGCTCAATTGCAGGTGTGGGATCTTGTGTTGCCGGATCAAGCGCCTGGCAATGCCTTGCTCGCGCGCGAGCTTTCTCGCCCCGATGTTGTGATCGGCCAGATCGCGGTTCTTGACCCTCAGGTGGACTCACCTCCGCGGGAAGGGCGGCTGCAACACTCGTCGCAGGCGCCTGACCTTTGTAGTCGCCATGCTCCCATAACAGGCCACTTGGGGCTCTCGTCTGACTTCTCGGTAACTCACGTAGGTCACCTGAGTGCTACGCCAGACACTGATGGACTCCTGCACAGTATCCCGGCTGTCATCTGCAACCAAGCTGAACGCTACCCCCAGCTGGCGTTAGCCACAGCTATCGCGGCCGCGCCCGACCAAGAGTGGCACACAACGCGAGGTGCTTGGCCGTTCGGGCCGTACCAATGGCTATCGCGAGGGGCATGGCGCTTTGCGCTTGATGCGGATGGCTATCTGCCGATCCCATACCAGCGTCCACATTCGGCTTGGCCTGCCATAAGCGCTAGTCGTCTGCTCGATCCTTCTGCCTCTTTGCCCTCGTTGAATGGACATATTGTGCTGATTGGTGGGTCGGCTATGGGCTTGGGCGATGTGGTTAGTACTCCTTATCACCCCAGTGCCCCTGGTGTCAGCGTACACGCCGAGCTTTTGGCTGCAGCGCAAAATGCACAGAGTTGGCCCGGCTTCGTGCCGCGCGGCAATACTGCGATAGCAGCCCTGCTGGCGCTGCTGGTCGGGTGGTCTATGCTGCCTTTAGGCAAGACCCAGTTGCGCTTGCTGTGGCTTTGCTCGGGTATAGCACTCGGAATGTGTGTCCCGTGGGTGGCTGCGGTACTCATGCGTAGCTACGGATTTATGATGCCTGTGGCTGCTCCCAGCCTCACGCTGCTGGTGCACGGCCTTGCCTTACTTGCTTGGCAAACCCAGCAACAGCGCCTGAGCACCAAACGCCTTGCTCGTCACTTGGAGAGCTTCCTGCCGCCCACATTGGCCCAGCAGGTTGCCATGCAGACTCCCAGCGGCCAAAGCCTTGGACATCCCTGCGACGGCATCTTGGTGGCGGTTCGCATAGCTGGCATGGATCGCTGGGTCAGCCAAGTGGATACGCTACAAGCGCTAGCTATGATCCACGCACTGCACACTGCAGCCCAGCACAGCGCTACTCTTCATGGCGGCTCTCTTGAACATGCCCAGGGCAGCACTCTCTATCTAACCTGGCCGCAATCAACTCCCCAAGCCTTGGTCGCCTCTTTGCACAGCGTGCAGCACTTGCACGCACTGCTCATGCCCGCGCTGATACAAAACGAAACTCTCTCCCATCCTTTAAGCGCGTACGCCGCCATCGAAGCAGGTGCTTATCTGCTCGGTATTGTGGGTGAATCAGGCAGCCGACGCAGTGTACTGCTTGGGCCTGTGACCAATGACGTCATGGGCATGTTGAGCTTGGGTGAAGAATTAGCGAGCCCCATTCTCATAGGGCCGAAAGCTGCCCAGGCCTTTGCTGACGGTGCTCTGCAGCCGTTAGGGCGTTTCCTTTTGCCCGACCAACTCCAGGCAAAGCAGCTCTACCGCAGCGCCCCATGAGTCAGCGAGTTGCGAGAGTCGGGTGGGCTGCGGTCTGCGGAGCGTTGCTGGCTGGGCAAGTCTGCGCTGCGTCCGCCATCGTAGGCGACGAGGCGGACTGCGTTCAGACCGTCACCGCAGAGTCTAGTGAGGCGGTCGACAATGCCCAATCAGCTGAGCAGGCGCAGGCAGCCTACCGGCAAGCGTTGCAGGCCCTAGAGCAAAAGCAGTGGACGCAGGCAGAGCTTTTGCTTGAACGTGTCCTGATGTTTCAGCCTGAACACGCTGAGGCGCTGCTGCAATTGGCCACTTTGCTTGCCCAGCGTGACCGCCTGGAAACCGCACAGGCTCTTATCGGCATGCTGTTACATGACCCGCGAACTCCGCCTGCACACCGCCGCCATCTGCAGGCGCTCTTGGATGGCAGCTATCTCCACGCTGCAGCAGCTTTGGCAAGTGCCGCTGCGGCAGCAGCGCCAGTACCTACTGCGCGTACCCAGGTTCTGCTAAGCGCGGGGTACATCCGCAACCCCTTGGGTACCACCAGTGCGACCCAGCTCACACTCACCCTGCCAGACGGTAGCGTCAACTTGCCGCTAGCTGCACAGGCGCGAGGCAGCAGTATTTCAACCGTTGCCTTGCATCATCAGAAAGCAAGTGGACTAGAGCTGTTTGCTCAGGTTCAGTCTTCTACTCTGCCTCAGGCCCGTACTTCCTGGCGCATGGCTTTGGGGGCGCCGCTGGGTCTGGAAAGCCATAGCTGGAGCGCGAGCGCGCAGCGCGCACTTGACGGTAGCACGCGCTACAGCGTCGCCGTGTTGCGTGCGCTTGATAGTGACACCCAGCTAATGGCAAGTCTCTTTCATGACTCCACCTTTCAGCGCACCGACTGGCTTGTGCGCGCCCAGCGCAGCGGCGTGTTGGCTAACCGTTGGCCGATCACCACTTGGGGGGAGTACGAACATGGACGCGGCAACGCACCTGGCGCTGCACGTGGGGGCCTGCAGGCACTCATGCCCATAGCGCCGCGCTTGCAACTGCAGAGCTTGGTGTATGGGCAATGGGATACCAGTGGCTATAGCCCGTTGCTTGACGGCAATGCAGCCCGGCGACTGCTCACTGGTCAGCTCCAAATTGAGTACCGCTGGGGGGCGCCACATTTGGGCGGCCAGATCAGCGTCAGTGCCTACGCCGCTCGGCGCTGGGCCAACTTGGCATTGTTCGACTGGCGCGACAGTGGCGTTCGCTTGTCTTGGTTGCGCCAGTGGTAGGGCTGTCTTCGGTGGTTTGATGAATTGGTTGGCTTAGAGCGTTTGCATAAAGCAAGGCCTTAAGTTGGAGTCGTTGGCGGCATCTTTCGTAGCTGCAGGGCTGCAGGCCAAATCACTTTTTTTAACTCCTATATGAAATTCATATACGAAGATGCTATACTCACTCCGCTGAGCTGATTGCAGTGTTGTGGCCTGGCTGTAAGTGGTGCGGATGAGCAAGCAAATCGTGCGCAACTGCCTGCATGGTCTTTCGGCGCAGGATGGCTAAAAAAGGCTGGTGCTGTTGTGGTTGCGCAACGGGTGCGCTGTCATGTGTCGTTTGAGGTGATGCTCATCACATGGAGTTGTGGGGGGGGGGAGGGGTGTGCTTTAGAATGTGATTCAGCCGAAGCCCGAGTTGGGTTACGGTTCAATTCACCATTTGGAGTACTCAATGGCAATGACCAATCAGCAGCAAACTGAGGCATATCAGTTCTTCGCCATCGCTTTCGGCGCGGCCCCTGGCGTCGAATACATGACTCAGATCAGCGATGCTTACAATGCTGGTTTGACGACTAAGCAAATCGTCAACATCTACACGACCAAGGCGCAGTTCACTAACACGTACCCCACGTTCTTCACGAGCGCTCAGTTCGCTGCTGCGCTGGTTAACAATGTCGTGGGCTCCAGCGCATCGGCCGCAGCCAAGGCGGAAGCCCAAGCGGACATCATTGCCGCTCTGAACGCTGGTTTCTCGCGTGGTGACGTTGTGTATCAGATTTTCACCAATCTGGCCGCCAAGGATCCAGCAGACCCAACGTGGGGTGCTACTTCCAAGCTGCTGGCCAACAAGGTTACGGTGGCTAAGTACGTGACTGAAGTGCAGCTCAACAGCAGCACCGATGTGAACGTTCTGAAGGGTGTGCTGGCTGGTGTGACCGCTACGTCCGACGTCTCTACGCCTGCGAAGATTGAAGCCATTATTGGCGGTGGCACTTCCGCTGGTGCGGCTTTGACAGTGGGTGTGGATCACATCTCTGGCACGGCTGAAGGTCAAACCTACACGGCACCTATCGTGCAAAACCAGAACGGTGCTGTGACCAACACGCTGGAATCTGGCGACGTGATCGCAGCAGTGGGCACGGGCAACAAACTGGTTGCTGACCTGGCTCTGACCACCTCTGGTGGTATCCCTGTGGGTCCCGCCATCAGCGCTGCTACCAACAATATCCAAGTAGTTGAACTGCGTGCTCAGACCAGCAATACTGACATTCTGGGTGGCGTGCATCCCAACCTGTCTCACATTGATGCCGAAAACTTCAATGGTGTGCAGCAATGGTGGACTGTCAACAGCCGCAGCTCCATCCAGATCGAAGACGTGCGTTCGCGTCCCGAAGACACCACAATCGGTATGCGCAATACCGATCCGGAAGTCGGTTTCTTCGTGTATTTCGATCCCGAGCAGCTGACCAACGAAGCTCGCGCTAAGGATTCGGCGCTGACGCTGAAGCTTGACGACATCACCAAGCCCGGCGATCTGACTGACGTGCCGGTGGACGCTGTGTCCTTCAAGCTCGATGGCGTGCTGTACGCTCTGAAGTCTACTGCTATCGGCGCTGCCAAGACGCACGCTGAACTCGTTACTGCGCTGCAAGCGGCCATTGCTGCCCAGCCTGCTCTGGCTGGCTTGACTGTCAAGCTGAACGCTAACACCACCATCACTATCGAAGATCCTGCTGGCAAGACCTTCGAAAAGGGTGCATGGGGCTTTATCGATGGCGTCGTGCCCGCAGATGGCAACATCGTGTTCCAACAAACCGTTGGTAACCCTGCCTTGGTTGAACTGCCCATCACCACCAACGTGCTGTTGGATAACGTTGGTCGCACCAGCGCTGGCGGTGCCCTGGACATCGGTTCGCTCGGCGAAGGCGGTGTGGAACAGTTCAACGTGGCTGTTGACCGCACCAGCTGGGTGCAGTCGATGGAGTCCAGCTCGCACCTGGGACGTTTCGTTCCTGGCATCCAGCTGCAGCACCTCGAAATCGTCAACTTCACCAGCACCGGCGCTAAGGGTGATCTGAAGGTTGGTCAACGTGTTGAGTCCCTGGATGGCCGTGTTGCAAATGGCCTGACCGATGTTCGTCTCGTGAATGGCGCAGATTTTGCTGGCAAGCTCAACCTGGGTATTGTGCTGACTGCTGATAGCGTTGGTCGTTATCTGGATGGCGCTACTGCACCTGTGCAGTTCAAGTTCGAAGGCAGCGCACAAGCCGACATCTTCAATGTCGATGTGGATAGCGACGTGTCTGACGATCCAGATTTCCGTCTGGATGTGCTCATGGGCGCTGGCGACGACCGTCTGATCTTCGGTGGTGCCAACTTCCTCAAGAACATCAGTGTCGATGGTGGTACGGGCAACAACACTTTCGTCGTGTCTACTAGCGTTGGTGTGGGTGCTACTCCTACCGACATCGCTAACCACGAGTTCAAGAGCTTCAAGAACTTCCAGAACTACGAAATCGAAGGCGGCAGCACCAACCACGACTTCACCACCCTGAATGGCGTGACCAGCGTGGTGGTGGCTACCCAAGGTGGCGCCAGCAACAACCTGATCGACCTGGCTGTTAACAACGGCATCGTGATCTCTGGCAAAAACCAAACCATTGGTAATAACAGCAACGCTGCCCAAACCTTTGGCACGATCAATGCCCAAGGTGCTGACGGTGCAACGCTGGCTGTGAAGCTGGACAACACCGCTCGCATCAGCGGCAAGCTGACTGTAGATGAGTTGGCCGTGACGGACTTCAGCGCAACTAACCAAAGCGCTGTCCGCACGCTGAACATCGAGTCCGCTGGTCGCCGTGACACCACTAACGAAATCAGCTCCATCAATGCTGAGCGCGTCGAAACGTTCAACTTCAGCGGCACCCAAGCTCTGAAGGCCACCATCGATGCAGCAGCACACACGGCCGGTGCGCCTGCCGACATCACCAACCTGGTGGTGAACGGCGCCGCCCTGGCCGCCAAGCTGGACCTGACCATTGACTCCGCCATCGTGACGGCAGTTGACGGTACGAACCACAGCGCTGCCTTCACGGGCACGGCTGGCGCTACTGATGTGCTGACCTTTGACGGCGCTATCGTTGCCACGGGTCGTACCTCGGTGACAGGGTTTGAGACTATCCGCTTTGACCAAGTGCAAGGTTCCGACTTTGACGCCTCCGGTGTTACTGGCGCGACGGCATACGAGTTCCTGGAAACGGCTCATGCCGGCGGCACGTTCAGCCTGAACCATCTGCGCAGCACTGAAACGGTGCGCATCGATATCGACGACCGTGGCGGCCACAACCTTGCTTCCGACGTCGCTTTCGAATTCGCCACTTCGGCTGCTACTGTTGGCAGCAAGCTGAACCTCGAGTTCTTCGACACCAATGCAGCCAACCCAGGTACTGACGTTGCGTTTGCTACCAACGGCATCGAAGTTCGCGGCTTCCAAACCCTCGAACTGAAGCTGGGTGGCGGCACCGCTACGGCAGAGAACTACACCTTCGACTTTGGCTTCCAAGACAGCGAAGGCTTGGTGTTCGGTGATGTGGGCTTTGACTTCGCCAAGGTTGCTGCCAAGACGCTGGTGCTGACCGGTGGCCAAGCTACTGCTACGAACCTGGGTGACTCCGCTGACCTCGGCACGCTGAGCAGCACGCTCACGCTGGTGGACCTGTCGGGCTACAAGGGCGCTGTGACTGCTGCACTGGCTGAGCCGTTTGTTGCTGGCGATTCGCCAAGCGCACCTACGGCTGTTAGCGGCAACACGCTGGTGAAGGTGAATGGCTTTGCGCTGAACTTCACTGACGCTACTCATGGAGTGGGCGTGGAGACGATCACCTCGTTCGAATTCACCGCTGATGCCGTGAACGCAACGCAAGACTGGACCATCGCTAACTTCCAAGGCTTCAATGCTGGTGGTTCGCTGTCCAATCTGAGCATCCTGGACCTGAGTGCCTTGGGTGTGAACGGTCTGGTCGATGTGATCATTACAGACGTTGGTCCCGACGTGCACATCACCTCGAACGAAGGCAAGAACTTCGAAATCGTGCTGACGGGCGTGGCTGCGGCTGACCTGTCCAACGAAAACTTCAAGTTCGCTGTCTAAGCGGTCTTGGTTTTCAGGAACCTCGGTTCCATTTAGCAAAGGCTGCGCCCTCACGGGCGCGGCCTTTTTTCCATTTCAAAGGCTTTGTTTTGTCATGACCGCTACGTCTACTGTTTCTCTTTTCAAACAGCCCAAGCCCCTGGACAGCCAGGCCCATCGCAGTCTGCGGCTGCAAGCCCGCCAGCCTTACCACTTCGCCGCGCAGCAGTCGCTGGTTCCCGTGATGGCTGGCGAGATGGCCCAAGTGGCGCGTGAGTACGCTGTGGTGTTCTCTGATGCGCCTGGCTCTCTGCCTTTGGCTTTGCTGGGAATTCGCCAGGGACACAACGCCTATGTGCGTCCATCTGGGCATTGGCTTGCGCGCTACGTGCCGGCACATGTGCGCCGGTATCCATTTGTGTTGGCCGAGCACGTACCTGCGGATGGCCCTGTGGGGACGTCGAGCAGATTGGTGCTGGTCGATGCCGATGCGCCTCACCTGGTATCGGAAGGGGGGCTGCCTTTGTTTGATGACGACGGAGCTCCCTCCAAGGTGCTACAGCAGGTTCAGCAGGTCTTGGTGATGTTGGAGCGCGATAGCGAACGCACGTTGCAACAGATGGCACAAATCGAAAGTGCTGGGCTGTTGGTGGAGCGTGTGTTGCCGGTGACTCCTCGTGCTGGTAAACCGGTGGGTTTGCAGGGTCTGCGGGTGGTGGATGAGGCCCGTTTGGCCGCGTTGGAGCCTGCTGTATTGCATGCGCTACAGCAGTCTGGCGCCCTGAAGTTGGTATATGCACACCTGCTGTCTCTGGTCAATCTTCAGGATGGTCCGCTGGTCGAGGCTGCTTCGGACGCCTCGGGTGCAGCCACTTCGGAAGCCGGCAGTGCGGGTAGCATCAGCTTTGAAGGGATCGACTGGAGCAAGTTCTGATCATCTAAGGATGATGGGGACACCGCGATAGTGTGGTGAGATAAATTCTTATAATAGCTATCAATATAGTAGCATCCAACGCTTTTTCTATAAGCGTTGGATGCTATTTCTATATAGCGTTCGCACGCTCACGTTCATGCGCATGCTGTACGTGTGAAGGGGTGAATTGAATGGGGGCTGGGCATGAGATTGTCCGAATTGCTGAAGCGGGACAACAACAATCTGGACATATTTCGTCTGTTGGCCGCGGCGCTTGTCATTTACGGGCATGCCTACGCGATAGCGCCGCAAGAGGGGCGCAGTGATGTGTTTGGGCGCTGGTTGGGTTATGACTACTCGGGCTCGCTAGCGGTCAAGGTTTTCTTTTTCCTCAGCGGGCTGGTGGTTACCAACAGTTTGTTGAGCAAGCGCGACGTTGCTCAGTTTGTCATGGCACGTTTCTTTCGCATCTGGCCAGGTTTGCTAGTGGTCATAGTGCTGTGCGCTATGGTACTGGGTCCTCTGTTGACGGTCTTGCCCCCCGGGGCCTACTGGACTGAGCCACAGACGTGGCGATATGTGACGTACAACCTGCTACTGGTGCCGCAGTATGCGTTGCCAGGGGTTTTTGCGGGCAATCCTCATGCCAATGTCGTCAATGGCTCGCTTTGGACAATTGTGCTGGAGGTGGGGGCCTATCTGGGGCTGCTTGCCTTGTTCATGGTGGGGGCCTTGCGCTCGCGCTGGTTGGCGCTGGGCATTGGAGTGCTGATTCTGTTGGACCCTGTGATGGGCAATCGATTGTTGTTTACTTGGCGAGCGCCACACAGCGGCACGGACTTGCTGGCACCTTGTTTTGCTGCTGGCGCTCTGCTGGCCCTCTTCAAGGAGCAAGTGGAGGTGGGCTTGCGAGAAGCGATAGGGTTGGTGCTGCTTTTCTGGCTGTTTCGCGCCTCGTCCTATGCCTACTATTTTCTTTATGCAGCTCTGTTTGGTTGCATGTTGTATCTGGCGGGCCAGCCTTGGCTGGTGAGGTGGAAACCAAGTAGCGACGTGTCCTATGGGGTGTACTTGTGGGGCTTTCCTGTGCAGCAGACGCTTCAATATCTATGGCCTGAGCAGGGACTGCGCTTTAACCAACTGGCCTCGCTAACGCTGGCGTTGTTGCTGGGATACCTTTCTTGGCATGGCGTGGAAAAGCATGGCATTGCGCTGGGCCAAAAGGTCTATGCGCGGTGGATGCGCTGTTTGGGCATGCGCGAAACCTGACACGCAAAAGCGTTTAGTTTCGAAGAAAAATGCTTTGAGAGCCTGTTGCACTTACGTTAACTGCTCTCAGAAATGTAGCAGTCAGATTGCTGCAGCGTTGGTGAAGTGTGGTTTGTTGGGCACCAGTGCTTCTCTTATATGAAAATTCTGTAAGAAGCGACTACACTACCTCCTATATGAATACTGTGCTGCGCATTCCTCTGCACGTCGAACCCGAGCAAGTCAAGCGTTTGCAGGCTTTGCAGGTGGGGTTTGCTCGGGTGTGCAATGCATTGGCCCCGTTGGTGCAACAAACCCAGGTGTGGAATCGGGTTGCGCTGCACCATCTGGCGTACAGGCAATTGCGCGAGCAGTTTCCCGAAATGGGATCGCAAATGGTTTGCAACGCCATTTATTCCGTTTCTCGAACAGGGCGGCTGATTTTTCAGCACCCTCAAAGCCCGTTTCACCTGACGCGCTTGGCGGGCAGGCCATTGCCTTTGCTACGGTTCACGGATAGCTGCCCTGTGTATTTCGACAGGCATACGCTGAGCCTGAAGGGGGGGCAGTTGTCGATGTTCACCCTGGACGGGCGCATGCGTTTCCAGCTCGCGCTGGCTGCGCAGGATGAAGAACGTTTTCACGCACTGAAGCTGCGAGAGATTGTGCTGTCGCGTCGCAGGGATGGCGTTTATGAGCTGGCTTTTCTGCTGGTCGATGAGCAGGCGAAGGACGGAGGGGGAGCGCACGACGCCGATGCTGAGAGCGAGAGTGCAACCGGAGAAATCCCTGAATACATCATGGTCGAAGAAGTTCAATGAATCCGAAACAACAACATTCTGAGCTGCGCCAGGAAATCTTTTCGCTGCGGCCTTATTTCGTGCGCTCTGCCTGGTTCAGCCTGGTTTGCAGTCTGCTGGTACTGGCTCCATCGGGGTACATGCTTGAGGTGTATGACCGTGTGGTCAACAGTCGAAGTCACACCACGCTACTGATGCTGACCATTGTGGTGCTGGGGGCTTACGTGGTGATGGAACTGCTGGAATGGGCGCGCAGTGAGGTCATGCGTGCAGCCAGTGTAGAGCTGGACCGCAAGATGAGTGTGCGTATCTTCAATGCGATTTTTGAGGCCAACCTGCGCCGCCTGCCCGGCGGCACGCAGCAGCCGATGCACGATTTTCGTCAGGTGCGGGACTTTCTATATGCGCCGGTATTGTTGGCTGTGATGGAGGCGCCTGTCTCTCTGGTGATGATGGTGCTGTTGTTCGTGATCAGCCCGATGCTCGGGTGGTCGGCACTAGCGTTCGCTTTGGCGCAGACGTTGGTGGCGTGGTTGAACGAGCGCAGCACCAAGCCCCCACTGATGCAAGCCAACCGCGCAGCCATCGAAGCGCAGCAGTATGCAGACAACACACTGCGCAATGCCGAGGTGATCGAGTCGATGGGGATGCTGCGCGACACGCAGCGCCGCTGGCTCGGTAAGCAAAGGGACTTTCTAGGCTTGCAGGCGCTGGCCTCGGAGCGTGCCGGCGGGTTTCAGGCTATTTCAAAGCTCCTGCAGAATATCCTTAGTTCTATGCTTTTGGGCTTTGGCTGCTGGCTTTTCTTGCAGAACGAATTGCGTGGTGGTGGCGGCATGATCATTGTGGCCTCCATTTTGGGTGGCCGGATGCTTGCGCCACTGGTGCAGGTTGTTTCACAGTGGCAGAGCGTGGTCAATGTGCGCGATGCTTGGTCGCGGCTGGATCAGCTTTTGGTGGATGTGCCTGCGCAACAGCCAAGCATGGCTTTGCCAGCACCCCGCGGAGCGCTTTTAGTGGAGCAGCTGGTGGCAGGTGCTCCAGGTAATTCGACGCCTATTTTGCGTGGAGTGCAGTTTTCTCTTGAGCCTGGCGAGGTACTGGCGGTGATCGGCCCGTCTGCAGCGGGCAAGACAACGCTAGCGCGACTTCTTGTAGGGCTTTGGCCCGCGCAAGGCGGGAAGGTCCGCTTGGACGGCGCCGATATACACACATGGAACAAGTCTGAATTGGGCGCTTACGTGGGGTATTTGCCTCAAGGGGTAGAGCTTTTTGAAGGCTCGCTGGCCGAAAACATTGCCCGCTTTGCGAAAGTAGAGTCCGCCAAGGTTGAGGCAGCTGCGCGCGCAGTGGGTTTGCATGAGTTCATCCTATCGCTACCCGATGGTTATGAAAGTCAGGTGGGCCCTAGCGGGGCAAGACTGTCTGGCGGGCAGCGTCAACGTGTCGGTTTGGCGCGAGCTTTGTATGGTGACCCGGTTTTCGTTGTGCTGGATGAGCCGAATTCAAGTCTGGACGAAGAGGGTGATGCGGCGTTGGCACGCGCTATTCAGGAAGCGAAGCTGCGCGGTACGACGTTTGTGGTGATGACGCACCGCACCAGTGTGTTGAGTGTTGCTGACAAGATTTTGGTGCTACGTGATGGCATGCAACAGGCCTTTGGTCCGCGTGATGAGGTGCTTGCAGCAATGCAGCGCGCCATCACGCCAACGCCTACGACTATGGCAACCCATTCGGTTCGTGGCAATGCCATTGCCGCATCCTGATTTCCAAGAGGTGACCGTTCATGTCAAAACCTGGTTTTTTTCAACGCAGTGAGCTGACCCGGGCGCTGTGGGTGTTTCGTCGTGAGTTTCTGGTGGTGGGCGCTTTCAGCATGGTTGTCAATGTGCTCATGCTCTCGCCTACGCTCTACATGCTGCAAGTTTTTGATCGCGTAATGAGCAGTCGCAGTGAGCTGACGCTTTTAGCGATGTCGCTGATTACCCTATTTTTGTTTTGCGTGATGGCTTTCGCGGAATGGATGCGTTCGCGCGTGCTTGTGCGGTCTGGCGTGCGGCTTGATGCGTTGCTGAGCACTCGTGTTTTCAATGCCAGTTTCGAAGCAAATCTTGCACCTTCCGGTGTCAATCCGGCACGGGCATTTGGTGATTTGATCCAGATCCGCCAGTTTCTGACGGGGAGCGGGATCATGGCTTTCTTTGACACTCCGTGGACGCCTGTGTATATGGGGGTGCTGTTCATCCTCCACCCTGTGCTGGGATGTTTGGCGCTATTTTTCGCGGCAGTACAAGGTGCTTTGGCTTGGTTTGGACACAGGTACACCGTTGCGCCATCTGAGGATGCTGCGAAGGCGTCGAGCGAAACCAGTAGCTACCTACAAGGGAAACTGCGCAATGCAGAAGTGCTTGAGCCCATGGGGATGGTGCACAACTTGCGGCCGCACTGGGCCAAACGCCATGCGCAAGCGCAATTGCTGCAAGGCAAGGCGCAGGCGCTTACGCACCGCGTGACGTCGTGGAGCAAATTCATCCGCTACGCGCAACAGTCACTCGTTTTAGGCGCTGGAGCTCTGTTGGTCATTGATGGTCAGCTCTCTCCCGGTGGAATGATTGCTGCGAATGTGCTGATGTCGCGCGCTCTGGCGCCTATCGACATGCTGGTTGGCGCGTGGCGCGGGTTTATCGGAGCGCGTGGTGCTTTCGCTCGTCTTGAGGCATTGCTGGATGCGCATCCGGAGCGTGATCCCGCTTTGACCCGTGTTGCTCCAAAGGGGGCACTTACGTTGCGAGATGTGGTGGCGGTGGCTACCGGGCGTGCAGAGCCTATTCTCAAAGGCGTGAGTTTGTCGGTTGAGCCGGGTACGGTAACGGCGGTGCTCGGACCATCGGGCTCGGGAAAGTCTACGCTTGCGCGTTGCATGGTGGGCATTTGGCCAGGTGTCTCTGGAGAGGTACTGTTGGATGGACTCCCTATAGGAGGCTGGGACCGCAGCGATCTGGGGCCACATCTCGGTTATTTGCCCCAGGACATCGAGCTTTTCGAAGGATCCATTGCAGAGAACATTGCGCGCTTTGGTGATGTGGTGCCTGAGAAGGTCATTGCCGCGGCGCGCAGTGCAGGACTTCACGAAATGATCTTGCGCTTCCCCAAAGGCTACGACACGCCTATTGGAGAGGCGGGGCATTTGTTGTCTGGCGGTCAACGTCAACGCATTGGTCTGGCGCGTGCGATCTATGGGGACCCTGTGCTGCTGGTTCTGGATGAGCCCAACGCCAATCTAGACGATGTGGGCGAGGCGGCTTTGGTGCGAGCAGTGCAAGAGCTCAAAGCCAAGGGGCGCACTGTTTTTCTGATTACGCATCGCCCCGGCATCGTCGCAGCGGTAGATCGTGTCCTCATCTTGCGCAACGGCTCGCTACAAGCTGAAGGACCTCGAGAGGAAGTTCTGGCAGCGTTACGGTTGGCAAGAGCTGCACCGTCAGCCCCCCCTCTCCGTCCACAGGCTGCGTGATATGACGGTGCTTGCCAATACTGCTTTTTTATTGATGCCTCTTTCAGTCAGGTAATGACATGGTGAAATCTTTGATGCCCTTGAAGAAAACGGATACAGAGCTCGCAGCGTCGGCTTTGAATGCCCAAGGAAATGAATCGAAAACGGATCATGCTCGTCCGGGGCGCATTGGCCTCTGGGCCCTCGTGCTCGGTTTTGGGGGGTTTCTCGCATGGGCTGCGTTAGCGCCGCTGGACGAAGGTGTGCCAGCCGCCGGTATTGTTGCCATAGATACAAAGCGTAAGGTGGTGCAGCATTTGACCGGAGGAATCGTGCAAGAAGTTCTGATTCGCGAAGGCGACGAGGTTGAAGAAGGGCAGCTACTTATTCGTCTTGACGGAGCTGTAGCGCGCTTCAATTACGAGTCTGCGCGTCAGCGATACTTGGGACTTCGCGCGATGCAAGGTCGTCTGGTGGCTGAGCAAGAGGGGCGGAACTCCATCTCTTTTCATCCTGACTTGGTTGCTGCCGCTTCTGATCCATTGATTCGCCAGCAAATGCAGAATCAAGAGCAATTGTTCAACACACGTCGCAGCTTGCTGCGATCTGACCTGCAGTCCATTGAAGAAAGCATTCAAGGTCAGGAGGGGTCGCTCCAGGCGTACAGTGGCATGTTTGAGAATCGAACGAATCAGTTGCGCTTGTTGAACGAGGAACTTGGACATTTGCGCGAACTGGTCAAAGAGGGTTATGCGCCACGGAATCGACAGCTTGAAATGGAACGCATGGTTGCGGATACCAGTACCGCAATTGCCGACCTTCAGGGCAATACTATCCGTGCCCGCCGAACCATCGGCGAGTTGCGTCAGCGCTCGCTCTCTCGCCAGCAGGAGTATCGCAAGGAGGTCGAATCGCAGTTGGCCGATGTGAATCGCGATGTGTTATCTGAGCACGAAAAATTAAAGGCGGTTGCTGATGATTTGGCTCGGACGGAAATAAAAGCACCTGCTGCTGGGCAGGTCGTGGGATTGGCTATACAGACCGTAGGAGGTGTTGTTCAGCCTGGGCAAAAGCTCATGGATATCGTTCCGAAGGGCGCTCCACTACTCTTGGAGGCGCGTGTCGCACCACATTTGATTGATCGCGTACATGATGATTTACCCGTAGATGTGCGATTTTCATCTTTTGCGCATTCGCCTCAATTGGTAGTCGGAGGGCAAGTTGTTTCGGTATCTCGAGACCTGCTGACCGAGCCACAAACTAATGCGAGCTATTACCTTGCACGTGTGCAGGTTACCGAAGAGGGGCGCAAGCATCTTGGAAAGCGACAGTTGCAACCTGGTATGCCTGTGGAGGTTATTTTTAAAACCGGCGAGCGATCTATGTTGACTTATTTGCTGCATCCGCTAACCAAGCGACTCGCCGCATCGATGACAGAGGAGTGAGTGCGTTATGTATCGAATTGTCATTGCGAAACTTGATGTATTGCGGTATTTGGGGCTGTCATTTTTTATTGCGTCTGGTGTGGTTGGCCCAGCTTGGTCAATGGATTTGTTGCAAGTTTATGAAGCAGCAACCATTAACGATGCCACTATTAGGACCTCACGTGCTGGTGCGGAGGCCAGTCGTGAGCGCTTGCCGCAGGCGCGCGCTCAAAGATTGCCCAATGTGAGTTTTAGTGCGGGCCGCAATTACAACGATTTGACGAGTAAGACCAATAATGTCCTGGGTCAGCCAGTAACTACCGAAAATAGGTATTACAGCGATAACCAAGTACTACAGGTGCGTCAGCCGCTGTACCGTCCGTCTCTCAATGCTCTTGTGCGTCAAGCAGAAGCGTTGGTTGAAGATGCGGATGCGACGCTGGAGCGCGACGAGCAATCGCTGGTAACCAGAGTCGGTGAGGCTTATTTCGATGCCTTGTTGGCCCAGGATCAACTGGTTCTCATTGAAACGCAGAAAGCTGCATATAAAACGCAACTTGATGCGGCGCAGAAGACTTTTGCCGCCGGTAGCGGCACCCGCACTGACATTGACGACGCACAGGCACGACTTGATCTCACCTTGGCCCAAGAACTTGAAGGGCGACAGAACGTTGAGTTTACTCGTCGACGGCTGGAAGTGTTGGTGGGTGGTGATGTTGGTACCTTGGCTCGGCTTGACGTACAACGGTTTAACCCTACGGTACCCACGCCAGCTAATGTGGATGAATGGACGGAGCGCGCCGAGCAATCGAGTCCGGAGATGAGGTCGCTTCGAGCTCAATTGGAAGCTGCGCGCCTAGAGGTGGAGAAAGCAGAGGCGGGCCACAAGCCGACCTTGGATGCAGTAGCGCAGTGGTCCAAGAGCAACAGCGACAGCGTGACCAACGTTAATTCTCGGTATGATAATAAGAGCATTGGATTGCAACTGACGGTACCAATTTATTCTGGTGGCTACATCAGATCGACAGTACGTCAAGCAGTCGCTGCGCAGGAACGTGCGCGTGAGGCTTTGGAAGCAACGCGACGTGATTTGGGAGTGCGTGTGCATAGAGAGTTCCGTGGTATGACGGAGGGCGTGTTGCGTGTGAAGGCTCTGGAACAGGCTGTGCGCTCGGCGGAGCAAGCGCTCTCTTCAAGTGAACGCTCATTTTTAGGTGGCGTGCGCACATCCGTGGATGTGGCGAATGCGTTACAGCAGAGAACTCTTGCTCAACGGGATCTCGCCCAGGCAAGATACCTGTATTTAGTGTCTCGCCTTAGACTGCAGGCGCTCGCGGGTGAGGATCGGCGCGACAGCGTAACTGAGGTTAACAGCACCTTGATTCCATAAAAGCTTTTTTCTTTTATGTTGATCGTCAATTTGATTTGGGTGCAGCTCTGATGGGGAAAACAGGGTGAGCGCGTCACTCGTGATTTCTGTGGTTAGCCATGGCCATGCTGATAAGGTGCAGCAGCTGTTGAACGATATTGCCAGCTTTAGTTTTCAATCAGTCTCACGTGTGATTCTTACCATCAATCGCCCTGAGCCGGAACCGCAGGCTCCCGAGGGAGGATGGCCGTTTATTTTGCAAATTCAACATAATAAACGGCCCTTGGGTTTTGGGGCTAATCACAACCGTGCGTTATCTGATGCGACAGAGGCTTTTGTTTGCGTGCTTAATCCAGATGTGCGATGGAGCGGTGTTGACCCACTGCCATATCTTGTAAAGGCTTTGCAGATAACTGGAGCGGGTTGTTCATATCCTCTGCAGATCGACAATGCCGGTTTCTCACAAGAAAGCGAGCGCACTGTACCTACTCCATCGGCACTTTTGCGCCGGCGGTTGTTTGGCTTCAAGGAGTCGTCGCGAGTGGATTGGGTCAACGCCGCCTGTATTGCGCTGCCTTTGGCTGTATGGCGCCAACTGGATGGATTTGACGAGCGATACTTCATGTATTGCGAAGATGTGGACTTTTGCCTGCGCCTGCGCCTACTGGGTTTTAAATTGGTTCGAGCGCCGGTTCGCGTGATTCACGCTGGGGAACGCGCCAGTTCGTACAGCTTGGCACATTTTGCTTGGCATTTAAGAAGTCTACTGCGATTGTGGCGCTCGCCGGTTTATCGGAGAGCGATACAGTTCTTAACGTTAGCGTCAACTAGCAACGGTACCATTGGCACCCAATGATTTGGTTGTCTGTGGTGGGTTTTCTATCGTCGGCGGTCGCTGCAGCTTTCATCGTGCGGTGGGGGCGGGACCATGCAGCCGTCTACAGTGACGCGATGCCGCAGCGGTTTCATTTGGGGGACGTGCCTCGTTTGGGTGGAGCGGCTTTATTGGTCGGGATGTCCATTAGTTGGGTGTTGGGCATTCTTCAAACGGTCTATTGGGGCGACCCTGGCTCTCTTCGTATGGGCTTGTGGGTGGTTGGCTGGCTTGTCGTTTTGCTGCCTGCTGCTATGGGTGGAATCGCTGAAGATATGACACAGCGTCTTTCTGTACGGTATAGACTGGTTCTGACCGGTGCCTCTGGTTGCTTAGCAATAGTCTTGCTTGACCTCACCTTGTCCCGACTGGGCGGGCCTATGGCCGATTCCCTGCTGTTGGCAGCACCTTGGCTGGGCTTGGGAATCGTCGTGCTGGCAGTCGGCGGTCTGCCGCATGCTTTCAACATCATCGATGGTTACAACGGGCTTGCCGGCATGGTCGCCTTGATCATTTGCTTGGCCCTGGCTCACGTTGCGCTGCAGGTGGGCGATCGTGCGCTGGCGGCGCTACTCGTATCCACTGCCGCAGCCACCGGCGGCTTTCTGGTCTGGAACTACCCGCGAGGCATGTTGTTTGCCGGTGATGGCGGGGCCTATGTGTGGGGCGTGGTGATTGCCATGGCCAGCATTTCGCTGGTACAGCGCAATGCTGATGTATCTCCCTGGTTCCCGATGCTTCTGCTGATCTACCCGGTGTGGGAGACGATTTTTTCCATATACCGCAAGGCGGTGCGGGGGGTTTCTCCGGGGGTGGCCGATGCGCTGCACTTCCACCAGCTTATTTACCGCCGCATTGTGCGCGGGGTGTTTCACGATGATGAGTCCCGCCGGGTGCTCATGCGCAACAACCGCACGTCACCTTATCTGTGGGGTTTCACGCTCTTGACCGTGGTGCCGGCGGTGCTGTTCTGGAACAACACCCCCTTGCTCATGGCGTTTTGTGGGTTATTTGTAGTCAGCTACGTGATGGCCTATCTGGCCATCGTGCGGTTCAAAGTGCCGAACTGGCTGCGCCACTGAACTCTTCTTGTGTTCGCGTGCCCGGGGAATGCGGCACAATTTGCGCTTTACTGTTTTCTCCGGATGGCACGCCTCCATGACCGACCTTCTTTCGATTGCCCCGCGCGACAAGGCTGAAATCCTGGCCCAGGCGCTGCCTTACATCCGCAAGTTCCATGGCAAGACCATGGTCATCAAGTACGGCGGCAACGCCATGACCGACCCGGCCCTGCAGGCAGACTTTGCCGAGGATGTGGTGCTGCTCAAGCTGGTGGGCATGAACCCCGTGGTGGTGCACGGTGGCGGCCCGCAGATTGAGACGGCGCTCAACCGCCTGGGCAAGAAGGGCGAGTTCATCCAGGGCATGCGCGTGACCGATGCCGAGACCATGGAAGTGGTCGAATGGGTGCTGGCGGGCGAGGTGCAGCAGGACATCGTGGGTCTGATCAATCAGGCTGGTGGCAAGGCCGTGGGCTTGACCGGCCGGGACGGCGGCATGATCCGCGCGCAAAAGCTCAAGATGGTGGACAGCAAGGACCCCACCATCGAACACGACGTGGGGCAGGTGGGCGACATCGTCTCCATCGACCCCAGCGTGGTGAAGGCGCTGCAGGACGATGCGTTCATTCCCGTCATCAGCCCGATTGGTTTTGGCGAGAACAACGAGAGCTACAACATCAACGCGGATGTGGTGGCCAGCAAGCTGGCCACGGTGTTGCGGGCCGAAAAGCTGATGCTGCTGACCAACACGCCCGGTGTGCTCGATAAGGCCGGCAACCTGCTGACCGACCTGACGGCCCGCCGTATCGACGAACTGTTTGCCGACGGCACGATCTCGGGCGGCATGCTGCCCAAGATCGCCGGCGCGCTGGATGCTGCCAAAGCCGGCGTGAATGCCGTGCACATTATTGACGGACGTGTGCCCCATGCCATGCTGCTGGAGATCCTGACCGACCAGGCCTACGGCACCATGATCCGGTCCCACTGATCTCCCCGCGTGAGGGCACCATGCGCCTGCTGTTGGTCGAAGACGATGTGATGGTGGCCAGCGGCATCAAGCTGGGGCTCACCGACGCGGGTTACGCAGTGGACTGGGTGGGCAGCGGCGAGCGGGCCGAGGAGGTACTGCGCGCCGAGTCGTTTGATGCCGCCATCATCGACATCGGGCTGCCTGCCATGGACGGCCTGGAGCTCACACGCCGCCTGCGCCGCCCAGACATGGCGAGCCCTGCGATGCCTGTGTTGATCCTGACAGCGCGAGACGCGCTGCATGACCGAGTACAGGGGCTCGACCTGGGGGCTGACGACTACATGGTCAAGCCGTTTGAGCTGCCCGAGCTGCTGGCGCGCCTGCGGGCGCTGCTGCGCCGCTCCCAGGCTGCGACCACGGCCGTGCTGAGTTTTGGCCCGCTGGAGCTGGACACGGCCGGGCGCCGGGCCAGCATGCGCACGCCGGCGGGCGAACAGGTCATCGAACTGGGGCCCCGCGAGTGGACGGTGCTTGAATACCTGCTCATCAACGCGCCCAAGCCTGCGAGCAAAGACAAGCTGCTGCAGGCGCTGACGGGGTGGGACAAGGAGATCACCCCCAACGCGGTGGAGGTCTATGTCTCGCGCCTGCGGGGCAAGCTGGAGCCTCACGGAGTGGCGCTGCGGTCCATCCGAGGCTTTGGGTACCGCCTCGAACTGCAGGCCCCCTGAGCAGCAACTTCCCCACCCGCATCTTTCGGCCGCCTCGCCATGCTTTGGAAGAAGAACTCCTCCCGGCGGCCCGGCTTGCGTGCGATGACGTCGGATTTACGCACCCGGCTGCTGTTGATGCTGGTGATGCCCCTGTGCGTGCTGGCGCTGGTGGGGGTCTGGCTGGACTACCGTTCTGCTGACGAGGCGGCTGGCCAGCATGACCAGCGGCTGGTGCGGCTGCTGCCGGCACTGGCCGATTCGGTGCTTGCACCGCCCATTCACGATAACGACCCGCCGTTGCTCCTGCTTGCGCCGCCCATTGAAGACTTCCTGCGTCAGAACGCCGGTTTCGCTGCCTACAGCGTGCGTGATACCTCCGGCCGCCTGCTGCTGGGCGAGGGCTGGGTGCATGGCGCCGTGCCCACCACCCAGGCCCCGGAGTTCCACAGCGTGGAGTTCGGCGGGGTGACGTACCGGGTCGCGGCACAGCGCGGGCGCACCGGGGCGGGCGAGCTGGTGGTCGCCTTGGCAGACGGGTCGGACCCGCGCCAGAAATGGGCGCAGCAGCTGCTGCTGCGGGTGTTGCTGCCCAATCTGGTGCTGTTGATTGCGGCGGGTTTTGCGATCCACTGGGCGGTGCGGCAGGCCTTCAAGCCTCTGGTGGGTTTGGCCGAGGCGGTGGAGCGCCGCTCGCCGCGCGATCTGAGCCCCATCGACGAGGCCGCATCGCCCGACGAGGTGCGTCCTCTGGTGCACTCGCTCAACCGCCTGTTTGCGCTGGTCAACGCGCAGGCGGAGGGGCAGCGGCGCTTTGTGGCCGACGCGGCGCACCAGTTGCGCACGCCCCTCGCAGGCCTGCAGGCCCAGGTCGAGGCCTGGGCCATGATGGCCAAGGCGGCAGCGCCACCCCGCGCCTCTTTCCCGGATTTCGACCGAAAAATGCCGCTAGCGCATGAAGATCGTGCGCAGGGTGCTATTGTTTTAGGAGCTGATCAGATCGAGAAGCTGCGCAATGCCACGCGCCGGACCTCGCAGTTGGCGCACCAGTTGCTGGCCCTGTCCCGGGCCGATGCCCGCAGCCTGGATGCGCAACCGCCGCAGCGGGTGGACCTCAAGGACCTGTGCGAATCGCTGCTCGAGAACTTTCTGGACGCCGCCACCGGCAAGGGCCTGGATTTGGGGCTCGATGTGCAACTGGTGCATGTCACGGGCCACGGCTGGCTGCTGCGCGAGCTGTTGTCCAACCTGGTGGACAACGCCATCAAGTACACCCCGCCGGGGGGCGTGGTCACCATCCGCTGCGGACTGCGCCAGGGGCGTCTGGGCCCGCCGCGCCCCTACATGGAGGTGGAGGACGATGGCCCGGGGGTGCCGGAGAGTGAGCGCACCCGTGTGCTGCAGCGCTTCTACCGCGTGCCCGGTGCGGGCGGCGAGGGCACCGGCCTGGGGCTGGCGATTGCGGACGAGATTGCCCGCGTGCACCGCGCCGCGCTGACGCTGGGCACCGGCCCCCAGGGGCGGGGGCTTGTGGTGGCCGTGGTGTTCCCGCTGTAGTGGTGCGTGCCCTGAGGCCTGCCAGGGCCTGCGGGGATCGCTTTGGGGCCTGTGCGAGAATCATTTCCACACACGATTGACTTGTGCAAACAGGTGGCGCCCCGGCCCCTCCTGGCTGTGGCAAGACGTGACATCGTGATCCACGCCCTGCCGTGATCCGACCATGCCCGGTGGCATGTGTTCCGGGCGCAGGGCCCACCGGAGTCCCTGTCCTGCATGTCTGAAACCTCGCCCCTCCCCGAGTCCGCCAGTACCGCCGAAGCGGGTGATGTTGCGGCTGCCCGCAAGCGGCCCAAGCCCGGGGAGCGGCGCATCCAGATCCTGCAGGCCTTGGCCGCCATGCTGGAGCAGCCTGGGGCCGAACGCATCACCACCGCCGCGTTGGCCGCACGCCTGTCGGTCAGCGAGGCCGCGCTGTACCGCCACTTCGCCAGCAAGGCGCAGATGTTCGAGGGCTTGATCGATTTCATCGAGCAGTCGGTGTTCACGCTGGTGCAGCAGATCACCGGGCGCGACGTGCCTGACCCCGCGCAGCCAGCCGATGCGGGCGCGCGTCAGGCTGCCCGCATCGTGGCCTTGGTGCTGCAGTTTGGCGAGCGCAACCCGGGCATGGTGCGGGTGATGGTGGGCGATGCGCTGGTGTTTGAGCACGAGCGCCTGCAGCAGCGCATGAACCAGTTTTTTGACCGCATCGAATCCACCCTGCGCCAGTGCCTGCGCGCGACCACGGCCGCCTCTAGCACGCCCACGGTGGATGCCCAGGTGGCGGCCAGCGTGTTGACGGCCTTTGTGGTCGGGCGGCTGCAGGGCTATTCCCGCTCGGGGTTTCGGCGCCTGCCCACCGAGCACCTGGAAGCCAGTCTGGCACTGATGCTGTAGCCAGCAGACGCCTGAGGCAGCGTTACCCAGCAAGGGTGGCGCGGCTGCAACGGGTGGTTTGGGTGCGTCTCCCTATTTTTTCCGGGGGCTTGGGGTGCGCGGGGAATTTGCTGCAGAATAGAACGAACGTTCGTTTTTATTCGTGCCCATGTCCTCCACCCCCGAATCCCGCCAGGTCACCCGCATTCCGCGCGCTCGCAGCGGTACGGGCCGTGCACTGCAAAAGGGCCAACAGACCAAGGCGGCCATCGTCGAGGCAGCGCTGGGCCTGGCCACCCACATCGGGCTGGAGGGCCTCTCCATCGGGGCGCTGGCCGACGTCACGGGCATGAGCAAGTCGGGCGTGTTCGCCCACTTTGGCTCGCGCGAAGAGCTGCAGATCTCCGTGATCCGCGAATACCACACCCGCTTCGAGCAGGAAGTGTTCTACCCCGCCATGTCCGCCCCGCGCGGCGTGGCGCGTTTGTCGGCCCTGTTCGACAACTGGATGAAGCGCACCTCCATCGAAATCGACTCGGGCTGCATCTACATCAGCGGTGCGGTCGAGTTTGACGACCGCACCGGCCCTGTGCGCGACGCGCTGGCCAGCTCGGTGCTGACCTGGCATGCCGCCATGCGCCGCGCTATCGAGCAGTGCAAGGAGCTGGGCGAGCTGCGGGGCGACACCAAGGAAGAGCAGATGCTCTTCGAGATCCACGGCCTCATCCTCGCGCTGCACTACGAAGCGCGGTTCCTGCAGACCCCCGGCTCCATCGACCGGGCCGTCGTGGGCTTTCACAACATCCTGGCGCGTTACAGCGCGCCCGCGGCCGCCGCCAAGGCACCCACGGTGGTGCGCCGCAAAGTTTCCAACCAAACCACCCCATCCAAGGAGTAAACCCATGCCTACCTATACGCCGCCCCTGCGCGACATGCAATTCGTCATGCACGAAGTGCTCAAGGTGAGTGATGAATTCAAGGCGATGCCCCCCCACGCCGAAGTGGATGTGGACACCATCAACGCCGTGATCGAAGAGGCCGGCAAGTTTGCTGCCGAAGTCGCGTTCCCGCTCAACATCAGCGGCGACACCGAAGGCTGCGTGCTGAACAAGACCACGCACGAAGTGAAGACCCCCACCGGCTTCAAGGACGCGTACGCCAAGTACGTGGAAGGCGGCTGGGCGGCGCTGAGCTGCGATCCGGCCTATGGCGGCCAGGGCCTGCCCTTTGTGCTGAACCAGTGCCTGTACGAGATGCTGAACTCGGCCAACCAGGCCTGGACGATGTACCCCGGCCTGTCGCACGGCGCGTACGAAGCCCTGCACGCCCACGGCACCGACGCCCAGAAGGCCCTGTACCTGCCCAAGCTCACCAGCGGCGAATGGACCGGCACCATGTGCCTGACCGAACCCCACTGCGGTACCGACCTGGGCCTGATGCGCACCAAGGCCGAACCCCAGGCCGATGGCACCTACAAGATCACCGGCAACAAGATCTTCATCAGCGCTGGTGAGCACGACATGGCCGCCAACATCGTTCACCTGGTGCTGGCTCGCCTGCCCGATGCGCCCAAGGGCAGCAAGGGCATCAGCCTGTTTGTGGTGCCCAAGTTCAATGTCAATGCCGACGGCTCCCTGGGCGAGCGCAACCCGATCTTCTGCACGGGCCTGGAGCACAAGATGGGCATCCACGGCAACGCCACCGCGCAGATCGCGCTGGACGGCGCCATCGGCACCATGGTGGGCCAGCCCAACAAGGGCCTGGCCGCGATGTTTGTGATGATGAACGCCGCCCGCCTGGGTGTGGGCAACCAGTCGCTGGGCCTGACGGAAGTGGCTTACCAGAACGCTCTGGCCTATGCCAAGGACCGCATCCAGTCGCGCAGCCTGTCGGGCCCCAAGGCCAAGGACAAGGACGCCGACCCCATCATCGTGCACCCCGATGTGCGCAAGATGCTGCTCACCGCCAAGGCCTATGCCGAAGGTGGCCGCGCGCTGCAAATCTTCTGCACGCTGCTGCTGGACAAGGTGCACAGCCACCCCGATGAAAAGGTGCGCAAGGACTCCGAAGAACTCGTGGCCCTGCTGACCCCCATCGTCAAAGCCTTCATCACCGACAACGGCCACATCTCCACCAACGCGTGCATGCAGGTCTTCGGTGGCCACGGCTTCATCAAGGAATGGGGCATGGAGCAGTACGTGCGGGACAACCGCATCAACATGATCTATGAAGGCACCAACACCATCCAATCGCTGGACCTGCTGGGCCGCAAGGTGCTGGGCAACAACGGCGCCACGCTGAAAAAGCTGGGCAAGCTGATTGGCCAGCTGGTGGAGGAAGAGGGCGTGAACGAGCGCATGGCCGAGTTCATCAACCCCGTGGCCATGCTGGGTGACCAGATGACCAAGTTCACCACCGAGATCGGCTTCAAGGGCATGCAAAACCCCGACGAAGTGGGCGCTGCTGCGGTGGACTATCTGCGCGTGGCCGGACACATGGTGTTCGGCTACCTGTTCGCCCGCATGGCCCAAGTCGCCCTGCGCGAGATCGCCGCCGGCAACACCGACCCGTTCTACGGCGCCAAGCTGCAGACCGCACGTTTCTACTTCGCCAAGCTGTTCCCCGAGACCGCCACGCTGATGCGCACCGCTCGCGCCGGCAGCAAGGTGCTGATGGACACCGATCTGGCCCTGGCCTGATCGGTGCCGGATGCGGATTTCAAGCCTTTTTGCCAGGGAGCGCAGATGTTCAAAGCGGTAGCAGCTATTGTTTTGGTAGCGGGCGCGCTGCCGGCCTGGGCGCAGATGACGCCCGAAGGCCTGTGGCGCAACATCGATGACAAGACCGGCGAGGCCAAGGCCGAGATCCGCATCCGCGACATTGGCGGCGGCGTGCTGCACGGAGCGCTCGAAAAGCGCCTGTCCAAGGACGCCAAGCCCGATGAGGTCTGCGACGAATGCTCGGACGACCGCAAGGGCAAGCCCATTCTCGGGCTGGAGATCATCCGTGGCGCCAAGAAGGCCGACGGCAAAGAAGTGTGGGAGGGCGGCAAGATTCTCGACCCTGAGAACGGTCGCAACTACACCCTGCGCATGACCCCCATCGAGGGCGGCAAGAAGCTCGAAGTGCGCGGCTCGATCGGCCCGTTTGGTCGCACGCAAACCTGGATCCGCGTCCAGTAAACCCCATTCCCGTGGCCGCGCGCACCCCAGCGGTGTCGCGCAGCGCCCCAACCAGGAACCCAACCCATGTCCCGATTCCAAGTGAAAAAAGTCGCCGTGCTCGGCGCAGGCGTGATGGGCGCGCAGATCGCCGCCCACCTCGTCAACGTGAAGGTGCCCGTGGTGCTGTTCGACCTGCCCGCCAAGGAAGGCCCCAAGAACGGCATCGTCACCAAGGCCGTCGAAGGCCTGAAAAAGCTCAAGCCCTCGCCCCTGGGTGTGGCCGACGACGCGGCGCTGATCCAGCAGGCCAACTACGAAGAGCACATGCACCTGCTCAAGGAATGCGACCTCGTGATCGAGGCCATTGCAGAGCGCATGGACTGGAAGCTCGACCTGTACACCAAGATCGCCCCACACGTGGCCAAGCACGCCATCCTGGCGTCCAACACCTCGGGCCTGTCGATCACCAAATTGAGCGAAGTGCTGCCCGAGAGCATCAAGCCCCGTTTCTGCGGCATCCACTTCTTCAACCCCCCGCGCTACATGACGCTGGTGGAGCTGATCAACACGCCCACCACCCAGCCCGAAGTGCTGGACCAGCTCGAAGCCTTTGTCACCAGCGGCCTGGGCAAGGGCGTGGTGCGCGCGCACGACACCCCCAACTTCGTCGCCAACCGCGTGGGCATCGCCGGCATGCTGGCCACGATGAAGGAAGTCGAGAACTTCGGCCTGACCTATGACGTGGTGGACGACCTCACGGGCAAGAAGCTGGGCCGCGCGTCGAGCGGCACCTTCCGCACCGCCGACGTGGTGGGCCTGGATACCATGGCCCACGTCATCAAGACGCTGCAGGACAACCTGAGCATCGAGACCGACCCGTTCTACGAAAGCTTTGGCACGCCCGCCGTGCTGAAGAAGCTGCTGGAACTGGGCAACCTGGGCCAGAAGACCAAGGCCGGTTTCTTCAAGAAGGTCGGCCGCGACGTGATGCGCTTCGAGCTCGAAAGCGAAGAGTACGTGCCCGCCGGTCAGAAGGCCGACGAGGTGTATGCGCGCATGCTCAAGAAGCCCGCCGCCGAACGCCTGCGCCTGCTGCGCAACGCCGAAGGCGCGCCCGGCCAGTTCCTGTGGGCCATTTTGCGCAACAGCTTCCACTACGCCGCCGTGCACCTGGGCACCATCGCCGACAACGCCCGCGACGTGGACCAGGCCATGCGCTGGGGCTTTGGCATGAAGCAAGGCCCCTTCGAGCTGTGGCAAGAAGCCGGTTGGCTCGAAGTCGCGAAGATGATTCAGGAAGACATCGACGCTGGCAAGGCGCTGTGCAAGGCGCCGCTGCCCGAGTGGGTCTTCAGGGGCCCCGTGGCCGAAGCCGGTGGCGTGCACACCGCGCAAGGCTCGTGGAGCGCGTCGCAGGGCAAGTTCGTGCCACGCCGCCAGCTGCCTGTGTACGAGCGCCAGATCTTCCCCGAGGCGCTGTTGGGCGAGACCAGCCTGCCCGACTGGCGCACCGCTGGCACCACCATTGCCGAATCGAAGGCCCTGCGCACCTGGACGCTTGATGGCCAAGTGCTCATCGCCAGCATCAAGAACAAGATGCACGCCATCAGCCCCGAAGTGATGGAAGCGCTGATGGAAGCCCTGGAACTGGCCGAGGCCGAGTACCAGGGCATGGTGATCTGGTCTGGCGACGCGCCTTTCAGCGTAGGTGCAGATCTGGAAGCCACGATGCCCGCCTTCATGGTCGGCGGCGCCGATGCGGTCGAAAGCATCGAGCAAGAGCTGCAGAACCTGATGCTGCGCATCCGCTACGCGCAGGTGCCCGTGGTGGCTGCCATCCATGGCATGGCGCTGGGCGGTGGCTGCGAGCTGGCCGTGTATTCGGCCAAGCGCGTGGCGCACATGGAAAGCTACATCGGCCTGGTCGAAGTGGGCGTGGGCCTGGTGCCCGGCGCTGGTGGCCTGACCTACATCGCCCGCCGCGCGGCCGAGAACATGGCAGCTTCCACATCCAAGGACATCCTGCCCTTCCTGACCGAAGGCTTCACCGCCGCCGCCATGGCCAAGGTGGGCACTAGCGCGCTCGAATCGCGCAAGCTGGGCTACCTGCTGGACAGCGATGTCATCGTGCCGCACAAGGATGAGCTGCTGTTTGTCGCCATCAACGAAGCCAAGTCCATGGCCGCGAGCGGCTGGCGTGCGCCGCACAAGCGCCTGTTCCCCGTGGCGGGCCGCAGCGGTCTGGCCACCATCAAGGCGCAACTGGTGAACATGCGCGACGGCGGCTTCATCAGCGCCTACGACTTCAAGATCGGCGCCATGATCGCCGAGGTGGTCTGTGGCGGTGATGTGGATGCGGGTTCGATGGTGAGCGAGGAATACCTGCTCACGCTGGAGCGCAAGGTGTTCTGCCACCTGATCGCACAGCCCAAGACGCACGAGCGCATCCTCGGAATGCTCTCCACGGGCAAGCCTGTTCGTAACTGATCGGCGTCACCATGACGAGCCCAACCCCCAACAAACTCCAGCGCTCGCTGATGCGCCTGGACGAGGCGCCCGCCTTCATGCGCGGCTTCGTGCAGAACATCATCCTGCGCCGGGCCGTGCCCTTCACCGGCACGGCCGGGGTGAAGTTCGTGTCGCTCACGCCCGAGCGTGTCGAGGTGCACCTGGCCAACGAGCGCCGGGTGCAGAACCACATCGGCGGCGTGCACGCGTCTGCCATGAACCTGCTGGCCGAAACGGCCACCGGCATGGTGGTGGGCATGAACGTGCGCGACGACTGCCTGCCGCTGGCCAAGGAGCTTTCCATGGCGTTCAAGAAGCGCGCCACGGGCGGCCTCAAGGCCGTGGCCACGCTCACTGCCGAGCAGCGCGCCGCCATGTTGGCCAGTGACAAGGGCGAGGTGCAGGTGAAAGTCACCGTCACCGACGAAGCCGGTGTGGAGCCGGTCGAATGTGTATTTACGTGGGCCTGGGTTCCTTCCAGCCGCCCCCCCAAGAATTGAAGGAGTTTCACCATGGCTCAAAAACAAGTCCAGGACGCCTACATCGTCGCCGCCACGCGCACCCCTATCGGGCGCTCGGGCCGCGGCTATTTCAAGAACACCCGCCCCGACGACCTGCTGGTCGCCGCCATCAAGAGCGCCATGCTGCAGGTGCCCACGCTGGACCCCAAGGCGATTGAAGACGCCATCATTGGCTGCTCCTTCCCCGAAGGCGAGCAGGGCATGAACATGGCCCGCATTGCGATGGGCCTGGCGTTTGACCACCCCGTGGGCGGCGTGACGGTGAACCGTTTTTGTGCATCGGGCATCACCGCGCTGCAGATGGCCGCCGACCGCATCCGCGTGGGCGAAGCCGACGTGCTGATCGCCGGCGGCGCCGAGTCCATGAGCCTGGTGCCCATGGGCGGCAACAAGCCCTCGTTCAACGCCGAGATCTTTGCGAAGGACGAAAACGTGGGCATCGCCTACGGCATGGGCCTCACGGCCGAAAAGGTCGCCCAGCAGTGGAAGGTGAGCCGCGAAATGCAGGATGCGTTCGCCCTCGAATCCCACTTGCGCGCCATCAAGGCTCAAAAGGCCGGTGAGTTCACCGACGAAATCACGCCCTTCGAGATCGTGGAGCGGTCGCCCAACCTCGCTACCGGCGAAGTGGTGGAAAAGCGCCGCACCGTGAGCCTGGACGAAGGCCCACGCCCCGATACGTCTCTGGAAGGCCTGGCCAAGCTCAAGCCCGTGTTTGCAGCACGCGGCAGCGTCACGGCAGGCAACAGCTCGCAGACCAGCGATGGCGCCGGTGCGCTCATCGTGGCAAGCGAAAAGGCGGTCAAGCAGTTTGGCCTGACGCCTCTGGCGCGTTTCGTTAGCTACGCCGCGCGTGGCGTGCCGCCCGAGATCATGGGCATCGGCCCGATCGAGGCGATTCCGGCCGCGCTGCGCTATGCGGGCTTGAAGAGTGACGACATTGGCTGGTACGAGCTGAACGAAGCCTTTGCGGCGCAGTCGCTGGCCGTGATCAACACGCTGGGCCTGAACCCTGCGAACGTGAACCCGATGGGCGGCGCGATTGCGCTGGGGCATCCGCTGGGCGCGACCGGTGCGATTCGTGCAGCGACTGTGGTGCATGCGCTGCGTCGGCACAAGCTGAAGTACGGCATGGTCACGATGTGTGTAGGGACAGGCCAAGGCGCCGCCGGCATCATCGAAGCTCTTTGAGTTAGCTGGCTACTGCGCGGGCCATCTGCGTCGTTGGGCGGTGCTCGGAATCCTCACGTACCGCAAGTACCTTCCGGTTGCTGCGCTCCGTCCGCCTAGCAGCTGATCCCGCTCGCTACGCCTTTGAGGGCGGAGTGTGAAGGCAGGGGGAAGTGCACTGCCTGTTTTTGTTTTCCATTCAAGCCGGCGCAGATCGGCATTGAGCTAAGGAGACAGACATGAACAAGCAAACCTTGCAGGTCAACGGGGCAGTGTCTTTGGCGCTGCGTGTCTACGAACCCCAAGGCGCTCCGCGCGCCAGCGTCGTGATCGGCGGCGCGATGGGGGTGCGGCAGTCGTACTACGAGGCCTTTGCGTTGTGGATGGCGCAGCAGGGGTTTCGTGTCACCACCTTTGATTACCGGGGGCATGGCGATTCGCTGCAGGGCGCCATGCGCGATGTGAAGGCGGATCTGTTTGACTGGGCGCAGGACTACGAGGCGGTGATTACAGCCGCCAAGGCCGCGCTGCCGTCGCAGCCGCTGTATTTGCTGGGCCACAGCCTGGGCGCGCAATTGCCAGGGCTGCTCAAGAAGCCCGAGCAGGTGGCGGGCCTGCTGAGCGTGGCCGCAGGCAGCGGCTACTGGCGTGACAACGCGCCGCAGCTCAAGCGCATCGTTCCGTATTTCTGGTGGGTGCTGGTGCCGCTGGCCACGCGGCTGTGCGGGTACTTTCCGGGGCGCACGCTCAAGAAGGTGGGCGACCTGCCTGCGGGTGTGATCCTGCAGTGGCGGCGCTGGTGTCTGGACCCCGCTTACAGCGTGGGGGCTGAGGGGCCTGCGGTGGCGCGGAGTTATGGCGCGGTGCGGTTCCCGGTGCTGGCGCTGTCGATGGCGGACGACGAGCTGATGACCTTGCGCGGCACGCACAACCTCGTCAACCTGTACGTCAACACCGAACGCCGCGTGGAGAGCATCACGCCCGCCGATGTGAAGGTGCGGCGCATCGGGCACTTCGGTTTCTTTCGCGACCAGTTCCGCCAGAGCCTGTGGCCGCGTGCGGCGGCAGCGCTGGCGGCGTTGGGCGGCGGTGTATCGCACGCCGAAGTCTCCGGCACGACGGCCTGAGCGGTGGTTTCGCGGCACACTCGCAGCATGACTTCTTCCTCCCATTCTTCCACTGCGTCTGCTGCCCATCCGCTGGACGATGCGGTACAGCTGACAGCCTCGTCCTCTCCTGCGCCGGGCCAGTACGAAGGGCAAACCCACCCTGGCTACTGGAACATGGTCGGCCCGTTCGGCGGCGTCACCGCTGCCACGCTGCTGCAGGCCATCTTGCAGCACCCGGACCGGCTGGGCGATCCGCTGTCGCTCACCGTCAACTACGCGGGCGCTTTGACCGCTGGTGCGTTCACCGTGCAGGCCACGCCCGTGCGCACCAACCGCTCGACCCAGCACTGGACGCTGTCGATCCTGCAGGCGGGTGATGATGGCGCCCAGGTGGTCACCACCACGGCCACGGCCGTCACCGCCGTGCGGCGCGAGACCTGGAGCGTGGGCGATGTGCCCATGCCCGAAGTGCCTGCACCATCGGCACAGCCCGCAATTCCCCCGGGCTTTGGCGTGGAATGGCTCAACCGCTACGAGATGCGCCCCGTCACCGGCGCCATTCCGCGCGAGTGGGACGGCAGTGGCGACCACAGCCTGACCCAGCTGTGGATGCGCGATGCGCCACCCCGTCCGCTGGACTTTGTGGCGCTGGCGGCCCTGGCCGATGTGTTCTTTCCCCGCGTGTGGCTGCGCCGTGCGCGCCATGTGCCGGCAGGCACGGTGTCGATCACGGTCTACTTTCATGCGAGCGCCGCACAGCTGCAGGCCACGGGCACGGGTTATCTTCTCGGCCAGGCGCGCGGGCAGGAGTTCCGCAACGGCTTTTTTGACCAGACCGTGCAGCTGTGGAACGAAGCGGGCACCATGCTCGCCACCAGCCACCAGATCGTTTACTACAAGGAGTAGGGAGTCGGCCTGTTGCCCTGCGCCGTGCACCATTCCTCTCGTTCACATCCATCAGACCCCGGAACCTTCACCACCATGACCGAAGCCACCCAAGACATCCTCGTCCACTCCGAAGCGGGCGTGACCACCATCACCTTCAACCGCGTGGACAAGAAGAACTCCATCACGCGCAACATGTACGCCGCCATGGCTGATGCGCTCGATGCCGCCAAGGCGGATGCCAGCGTGCGCGTGGTGGTGTTCCAGGGCGACGTTGCCATCTTCAGCGCGGGCAATGACATTGGCGACTTCTTGCAGCAGCCACCCGCCACGCAGGACTCGCCCGTGTTCCGTTTTCTGCGCGGCATCGCCACCTTTCCCAAGCCTGTGATCGCTGCAGTCTGCGGCCCTGCCGTGGGCATCGGCACCACCATGCTGTTCCACTGCGACCTGGTCTATGCGGGCGACAACGCGGCGTTCTCCATGCCATTCGTGAACCTGGGCCTGTGCCCTGAGGCAGCATCGAGCCTGCTGGTGCCGCAGATGCTCGGGTACCACCGCGCGGCGGAGGCTTTGCTGTTGGGCGAGCCCTTCATGGCCGAGGCGGCCCTGGAAGTGGGACTGGTGAACCGCGTGGTGCCGCCCACCGAATGCAATGGGGTGGCACAGGCGCAGGCAAAGAAGCTGGCGGCCAAGCCGTTGTCGTCGCTCATCGAAACCAAGCGGTTGATGAAGGGCGGGCAGACAGCGAAGGTGCTCGAGGTGATGGCGGAAGAGGGTGAGAGCTTTGGGCGCATGTTGCGTGAGCCTGCAGCGCGGGAAGCGTTCTCGGCTTTTATGGAAAAACGCAAGCCAGATTTCAGCAAGAGCTGAAATCTGGGGAGCCGCGCAGCGGCGTGGACTGCGTAGCAGGCCAGCGTTTTCGCAAAAAGAGAAAGCCTGATTTCAGCGCGGTTTGAGTCGTTGGTTCTGATGTTTTTTTGGCTGCTGGCGCTTCTACACAAAGCGCTGGCAGCTATTGTTTTTATAGTTTTTTCTCGTCCCATCCGTTCGGGTTGGGCCTGTCGATGCTTTTGTGCGGCGGCTACCGCATGCCCGTTTTGAGTGCGGGAGCCGGGAGTCGCCCGGCGTGCGAGTAACTTTCTTTTGCTTCGCCAAAAGAAAGTCACCAAAGAAAAGGCGACCCCCAGTCTGCGACCCCTGCGCTTCGCTCCGGGGCAAACCTGCGTCGTGTCGGCTGCGGGGTGCGCCGTGGAACTCGCTTTGCGCTACGCGCGCCGCTCGGACAGCCACGGCGAGTCAGTTCACGAAGCATGGGCGCTTCGACGCCCATGCCCACCCCGCAACCGCCCCGCCGCAGGCGCAGCCAGCAGGGGTGGACAGCCGAACATCCAAACAACCGAACAGCCGGACATCCATTCGGGCCATTGCTGCGCTCGGCCTAGCCTGCGCAGCGCGTGGCGCGTGCGCCCGCGAGACGGGGCCGAGCGCAGCGCAGCGAAGCAATGGCCCGTGTGGATGTCCGTTTTGGGGTTCCCTTCTGCGCGTGCCGAGAAGCGCAGGGCAGGGGGTGCGTGCGTGTGCCGAAGGACACACGCACTTCGTGCACTGACTTGCCGCAGTTGTTTGAACGGAGCGCGTAGCGCGCAGTGAATTCTGCGGCGCACCCCCTGTCCGAGCATCGCAGGTTGCCCGTAGCGCAGCGAAGGGACGCGCGCAGTAGGGTCGCCCTTTCTTTGGTAACTTTCTTTCGGCGAGACGAAAGAAAGTTACTCGCACGCCGGGCGACTCCCGGCCTCCGCTCTTCGCATAGGCATGTCATCTGCTTTCAAATGAATAGCAAATCAGGCAATAGATACAAGCGCTTCACCTCGAATAGCACTTCATGGCAAGCTTGATGGAACAAGCCATCTATTTTTACAAAGCACTTGCTTGCTAAAAATAAACAGTTTTGCTATCGTGCCCGCATGGATTCACCCATGCCGCGCACCAGCGCCATCGCCCCCGCTCCCAAGAACCCCCCGGCCCGCCCCCGCAGCAAGGCCGCAGCCTCCTCCAGCGCCAATTCCGCACCCAACGCAACCCCTGCAGAGCCAACCCCCACCCGTCGCCCCCGCGGCCGCCCCCGCAAAACCGCCGAAGAACTCGACGACGGCAACCGCCGCCGCAAGCTCATGGACGGTGCCGCCAAGCTCTTCCGCACCCAGGGCTTTGCCGCCACCAGCACGCGCGACATTGCGGCGGCGGCAGGCATGCACAGTGGCTCGCCCTTCTACCATTTCGAAAGCAAAAGCGCGCTGCTCTACGCCGTGATGAGCGAGGGCATGACCATGGCCGCGCAAAGCCAGCAGCAGGCACTCGATGCACTGCCCGCCAAGGCCACACCACGCGAACAGCTGCACACACTCATTCGCCACCATTTCGAGATCCTGCTCGGCCCGCGCAGCAGCTTTATCCCCGTGATGTTGTACGAATGGCGCTCGCTCACGCCTGCGCAGCGCAAGGGCATTGCCCGCATCAAGGACAGCTACGAGGCCACCTGGATGCCCGTGCTGGAAGCGCTGGCACAGCAGGGCGCCCTGCAGGCCGAGCCCGGTGTGGCGCGGCTGTTGATCTTTGGGGCGCTCAACTGGGCGGTGCAGTGGTTCTCTCCCAAAAAGGGCAAGTCGCTTGACGCGCTCACCGATGAGGCCCTCGCCTTGTTCATCCGTTCATAACAAACAACCCCATCAAAGCAGAGTCACCATGGCCCCCACCGCGCGCATCGCCTACCAGTCTGTGTTTGCTCCGGGCCTGTTCCAGGGGCAGGTGGTGGTGGTCACCGGCGGCGGCTCGGGCATAGGCCGTTGCACGGCGCACGAACTGGCGCACCTGGGCGCGCATGTGGTGCTGGTGGGGCGCAAGCCTGAGAAGCTGCTGGCCGTGGCCGAAGAGATCACTACCGATGGCGGTCGCGTGTCCTGCCAGGTGTGCGACATCCGCTCGGAAGAAGGCGTGGTCGCGCTGGTGCAACAGATCCTTGCTGCGCAGGGCCGCATCGATGCGCTGGTCAACAACGCGGGTGGGCAGTTCATGGCGCCGCTCGAATCCATCAGCGCCAAGGGCTGGGAGGCCGTGTTGCACACCAACCTCACCGGCGGCTTTCTCATGGCGCGCGAGTGCTACCGGCAGTGGATGGCATCGCACGGTGGCTCCATCGTCAACATCGTGGCCGATATGTGGGGCTCCATGCCGGGCATGGGGCACAGCGGCGCGGCGCGTGCGGGCATGGTCAGCTTCACCGAAACCGCCGCGCTGGAATGGGCGCACAGCGGCGTGCGCGTGAATGCGGTTGCGCCGGGCTACATCGCCTCCAGCGGCATGGACAACTACCCGCCCGAGGCGGCAGACATGCTGCGTGCCATGCCGCGCACGGTGCCGCTCGGCCGCTTTGGCAACGAGGCCGAGGTGTCGGCGGCCATCACCTTTTTGCTCAGCCCGGCAGCCAGCTTCATCAGCGGCACCGCGTTGCGGGTGGACGGCGCACGGCCCCAGGTGCGCATGGGCTGGCCGCAGCGCCCGCCCGGTGCCACTGCCGCAGCACACCTGGCCGTGCGGCCGTTTGACGGCTTTCATCGCGCGCAGGTGCCGCAGGTGTTTGCACCTTCCCACACCCCCAAGACCGAGGCCGTATGACCGCCGTCTTCACCTCCCGATTCAACCCAGGCGGCTCCGAGGCCGCGCAGCGCCGCGCGGCGCTGCAGGCCCGCCTGGATGCCCTGCGCGCGCTGGAAGAGCGTGCCGCCGCCGCCTCGGCCCGGTCGCTGCCCCAGTTTGAAAAGCGCGGCCAGCTGTTGCCGCGCCAGCGTGTGGCCCTGCTGCTGGACGCGGGTGCACCCTGGTTGCCGCTGTGCACGCTGGCGGGCTACCTGCAGGACGTGAGAGACCCCGAGAAGTCCGTGCCCGGTGGCGGAATGATTGCTGGTATTGGTTTTGTCAGCGGTGTGCGCTGCATGGTGGTGGCCAGCGACTCGGGCATCGAGGCCGGTGCCATCCAGCCCATGGGCCTGGAAAAGATTCTGCGCGTGCAGGAAATCGCGCTGCAAAACCGCTTGCCGTTCATCCACTTGGTGGAGAGCGCAGGCGCCAACCTCATGCGCTACCGGGTGGAGGGCTTTGTGCACGGTGGCACGCTGTTCCGTAACCTCGCGCGGCTGTCGGCGGCGGGCATTCCGGTGATCACCGTACAGCACGGCTCGGGCACTGCAGGCGGCGCCTACATGCCCGGCCTGTCGGACGTGGTCATCATGGTGCAGGGCCGCTCGCGCGCGTTTCTGGCCGGGCCGCCGCTGCTCAAGGCGGCTACCGGCGAGATCGCAACGGAAGAAGAACTGGGCGGGGCCGAGATGCACACTGCCGTCTCGGGCCTGGGCGAATACCTGGCGCAGGACGACCGCGAGGCCATCGGCCTGGCACGCGATGTGGTCGCGCAGCTGGGGTGCAACATGCCCCCGCGAACCAGCGCACCCGGCCCCACCTTGCCTGCCGACGATCTGCTGTCCCTGATGTCCGCAGACCTGCGCCAACCTGTGGACATGCGCGAGGTGATGGCGCGGCTGGTGGACGGCTCCGAACTGCTCGAATTCAAGGCCCGCTACGGCATGGCAACCCTGTGCGCGCAGGGCCACATCCAGGGCCATGCGGTGGGCTTCATCAGCAACAACGGCCCCATCGATGTGGCGGGCGCCAACAAGGCAACTCACTTCATCCAGTGGATGTGCCAGCTGGGCCACCCCATCATCTATCTGCAGAACACCACGGGCTACATGGTGGGCAAGGACAGCGAGCAGGGCGGCATGATCAAGCACGGCAGCAAGATGATCCAGGCGGTGACCAACGCCACCGTGCCGCAGATCACCATCCAGTGCGGCGCCAGTTTTGGCGCGGGCAACTATGGCATGTGCGGGCGGGGCTATGCACCGCGCTTCCTGTTCAGCTGGCCCGGCGCCAAGACGGCGGTGATGGGCGGCGAGCAGGCCGCGCGCACCATGCAGATCGTGACCGAGGCGGCGCTCGTGCGCAAAGGCATCACGCCCGACCCGGCCGAATCGCAGGCCCAGTTCGACAAGATCGTCGCCATGTTCGAGGCCCAGGCCGATGCGTTCTACACCAGCGGCCTGCTGCTAGACGACGGCGTGATCGACCCGCGCGAAACGCGCGCCGTGCTGGCGTTTTGCCTGGACACCTGCGCCGAGGCCCAGGCCCGCACGCTGCGGCCCCTGAGCTTTGGCGTGGCGCGGATGTAGGCGCTTCGCACGCAATCTCCCCGATGGCCGAGCCTCTCAAATACCTGCTGAATGACACCGTGCCCCCGCGCATCGCGGCCATGGTGCGGCGCGCGTGGCGCAAGTTCGATACCACTGCGTTTCTGCAGCAGGTAGAGCCCGGCTACGAATCGCTGGAGCTGATGGCGCGCGGCCAGCGCATTGCGCAGGCCCTGCAGGCCCACCTGCCGCAAGACGTGCCGCGCGCGTTGGGTGTGCTGGTCGATTCGATGGACCCACCCATGGGCCTGGACGCGGCGGGCGAGCCTGATGCGGGTGACCGCCCTTACAGCGCCTTTTTGTACCTGCCCCACAGCATCTACATCGGCACACACGGCCTGCCGCATTTCGAGGCGGCCATGGCCGCGCAGCACGCGCTCACCCAGCGCTTTACGGCGGAGTTCTGCATTCGCCCCTACCTGCTGCACCGGCAGGGCGACACGCTCGCGCGGCTGCGCGACTGGGCGCAGGACGACAACGCCCATGTGCGCCGTCTGGTGAGCGAAGGCACGCGGCCCCGCCTGCCCTGGGCGCCGCGCCTGCCAGCATTCCAGGCCAACCCGCAGCTGGCCTTGCCGTTGCTCGGTGCGCTCAAGGACGACCCATCGTCTTACGTGCGCCGCTCGGTCGCCAACCACTTGGGCGACATCGCCAAGGACCACTCCGACCTGGCCGTGGGCACCGCGCGCACCTGGCTGCAGGGCGCACCCGCACCGCGTGAAGCCCTGGTGCGCCACGGCCTCCGCTTTCTCATCAAACGTGGCGACGCTGGCGCGCTCGATGCCCTGGGCGTGGGCCATGCCGCGGCGCTGGATGTGCGTGCCGCCCGCGTGGTGCCCGAGCGCGCGCGCATTGGCGACAAGGTGCGCATCGAGGCCGAGCTGCACAACCCCACACCCCAGGCCCAGCGCGTGCTGGCTGACCTCAAGGTGCACTACGTCAAGGCCCACGGCGGTGCGGCGCCCAAGGTGTTCAAGCTGCAGACGCTGGACATACCTCCCGGCGCCACCGTGGCCGTGGGCAAGACGCTGTCGCTGCAGCAGATGACCACACGCACCCACTACCCCGGCGCGCACCACGTGGAGCTGGTGCTCAACGGGCGGCCCCAGCCGCTGGGGCAGTTTCAGCTTTCGTGATCGAGGTTTGCAGGCACACCAACACACAAACGCAACAGCAGGAGACAAGCACCATGCAGTTCACGCACGAGCACCGCGAGATCCAGAAAACCCTTAAGCGCTTCATCGACGAAGAGATCAACCCCCATGTGGATGAGTGGGAGGCGGCCGAGATCTTCCCCGCGCACGAGGTCTTCAAGAAGATGGGCAACCTGGGCCTGCTGGGCCTGTGTAAGCCCGAGGAATATGGTGGCCAGGGGCTGGACTATTCATACAGCCTGGCCATGGCCGAGGCGCTGGGCCACATTCACTGCGGCGGCGTGCCCATGGCGATTGGCGTGCAGACCGACATGTGCACCCCGGCGCTTGCGCGCTACGGCAGCGAAGAGCTCAAGCGCCAGTTTCTGGCGCCAGCCATTGCGGGCGACATGGTGGGCTGCATCGGCGTGAGCGAACCGGCGGCGGGCAGCGATGTGTCGGGCATCAAGAGTGTGGCGCGCAAGGATGGGGACGACTACGTGATCACCGGCCAGAAGATGTGGATCACCAACAGCCTGCAGGCCGACTGGATGTGCATGCTGGTCAACACGGGCGACGGACCCGTGCACAAAAACAAAAGCCTGGTGATGGTGCCCATGCGCGATGGTCCTAACGGCAAGCTCACCAAGGGCATTGAAGTGGCGCAGAAGATCCGCAAGATCGGCATGCACAGCAGCGACACCGGGCTGATCTACTTTGACGAAGTGCGTGTGCCGCAGCGCTATCGCATCGGTGCCGAAGGCCAGGGATTCATCTACCAGATGCAGCAGTTCCAGGAAGAGCGTCTGTGGTGCGCCGCCAGCACGCTCGAATCGCTGAACCACTGCATCCAGTGGACCATCGACTACGCGCAGGAGCGCAAACTGTTTGGCAGCACGCTGGCCGACCAGCAGTGGGTGCAGTTCAAGCTGGCCGAGCTCAAGACCGAGGTCGAAGCCCTGCGCGCGCTGACCTACCGCGCCTGCGACCTGTACGTGAACGGCCAGGACGTGCTGGAGCTGGCCAGCATGGCCAAGCTCAAGGCTGGCCGCCTGAACCGCGAGGTGCCCGACACTTGCCTGCAGTTCTGGGGCGGCATGGGCTACACGCTGGAGAACAAGGTCTCGCGCATGTACCGCGACGGGCGGCTGGCGTCCATCGGCGGCGGGGCCGACGAGGTAATGCTCGGCATCCTGTCCAAGCTCATGGGCATCGCCAAGCGGCCCGTGCACTGACATGGCCGATTCGCTGTTGATCGACCGCGCGCCGCTGGCCAGCGGCTGTGTGGAAACCTGGACGCTCAACGACCCGGCCAGCCGCAATGCGCTGTCCGAGGCGGTGGTTGACGGTTTGATAGCCGCGTGTGAGCGGGCTGCAACCGATGCCGACCTGCGAGGCGTGGTGCTGCGCGGCGCGGGCGGCCACTTTTGCGCGGGTGGCAGCCTGGGCGGCTTTGCCAAGACCATTGGCCAGCCCCTGGCTGCCGGCGAAGCCGACCCGCTGGTGCCCCTGAACCGCCGCTTTGGCGCGCTGCTGCAGGCCCTGTGTGCGCTGCCGCAGTGGCTCATCGTGGCGGTGGAGGGCGCGGCGATGGGGGGCGGCTTTGGGCTCGTTTGCTGTGCCGACCATGTGCTGGCCCACACAAGCGCGCAGTTCGCCACGCCCGAGGTAACGCTGGGCATCGTGCCTGCGCAGATCGCGCCCTTTGTGGTGCGGCGCCTCGGCCCGTCTGCTGCGCGGCGTTGTCTGCTGACGGGCGAGCGCTGGGATGCCGCGAAAGCTCAAATCGCGGGGCTGGTCGATGAGGTGGTGAGTGGCGACATGGAGGCTGCTGTGCAAGCCGCCATCGGACGCCATGCCGTCGCTGCGCCGCAGGCCGTGGCCGCTACCAAACGTTTGTTGCTGGCACAGCCCGAGACGCCGTTGCCTGCGCTGCTGGATGAGGCCGCCATCGCCTTTGCGCAGGCGCTGCGCGGGTCCGAGGCGCCGCAAGGTCTGGCTGCGTTTGCGGCACGCAAGGCGCCGCCCTGGAGTGCGAAGCCATGAAAAAGATACTCGTAGCGAATCGATCAGAGATCGCCCGCCGCATCATCCACACCGCCCACCGCGTGGGCATCGAAACGGTCGCGGTCTATTCCGACCCCGATGCCAACGCCCTGCATGTGCGCGAAGCCACTCAGGCCGTCGCGCTGGGCGGCGCAGCCAGCGCGGACACCTACCTGCGCATCGACAAGCTGCTGGCCGTAGCGCGAGCCACCGGCGCCGATGCCGTGCACCCTGGCTATGGCTTCCTCAGCGAGAACGCCGACTTCGCCCAGGCGGTGGTGGATGCGGGCCTGGCGTGGATCGGCCCACCACCCGCGGCCATCCGCGCCCTGGGCAGCAAGGCCGGTGCCAAGGCGCTGGCCCAGGCGCATGGCGTGCCCTGCCTGCCCGGCTATGCAGGGGAGGATCAGAGCGACGAGCGTTTTGCCGCCGAGGCTGCGCGCATCGGCACGCCCCTCATGGTCAAGGCCGTGGCGGGTGGGGGAGGGCGTGGCATGCGCCTAGTCACCGACCTGGCGCAGTTGGCTGCCGCACTGGCCAGCGCACGGTCGGAGGCGCTGGCGGGTTTTGGCTGTAGCGACCTGCTCATCGAACGCGCACTGTTGCAGCCGCGCCATGTGGAGGTGCAGATCTTTGCCGACGCTCACGGCGGATGCATCCACCTGGGCGAGCGCGACTGCTCGGTACAGCGCCGCCACCAGAAGATCATCGAAGAGTCCCCCAGCCCCGCCGTGGACGCAGCGCTGCGTGAGCGCATGGGCGCCTGCGCCGTGGCGCTGGCTCAGGCGGCTGGCTACGTAGGCGCGGGCACGGTGGAGTTTCTGCTGGATGGTGAAGACTTCTACCTGATGGAGATGAACACCCGCCTGCAGGTGGAGCACCCGGTGACCGAAGCGCTCACGGGGCTGGACCTGATGGAATGGCAAATCCGCGTGGCTCGGGGTGAGCCGCTGCCGCTCACGCAAGATCAGGTGCATCTGCAAGGCCACGCCATTGAGGTGCGCCTGTGTGCCGAAGACGCGCACTTCCGCCCCCACACCGGCCGCGTGCTGCAGTTCAGCGCACCGCCCGCCACCGCGTTTGAACGGGCTGCGCCGGGCGCGCTGCGCTTTGACCACGCGCTGGAGGAGGGCGTCGAGGTCACCCCCCACTACGACGCCATGCTGGGCAAGCTCATCGTGCACGCCCCCACGCGGCCCGAGGCCATCGCCGCGCTGGTGCGCGCGCTGCACAGCACCCGCGTGCTGGGCCTGCCCACCAACCGCGCGTTTCTGGCGGCCTGCCTGCAGCACCCCGTGTTTGCCAGCGGCCGGGCGCTGGTGCCCTTCCTGGCGGAGCATGTCCAGGAGTTGCAGCAATTGCTATCAAATAATGAGCTGTCAGCGCATATTCCTTCTGCGCTATCGGCCATTTTTGCTTCAAATCCGACGTCGGACCTGCCTTGTTCCATGGCCAGGCCCCTGCGGCTGCGCCACCAGGGCGAGGTGCACACCATCGCCGTGCGCGAGCTGGGCGGTGGGCGGCTGCAAGTGGAGCAGGCCGGGGCAGAATCTGTGACCTTGCAACTGCCCCAGCGCGGTGTCTATTCCGTGGCGGTGGGCCCGAGGCGCTGGCACTGGCAAACCGGCGGCGTGGACGGCTGGGTGGAAGACGCCTCGTGGGAGCCGGCAGCCCGCGCGGGCGCCGCCGGTGGCGCCACCGAATTGCGCGCCCCCTTCAACGGCAAGGTGGTCGCGCTGCCCGTGGCCGCAGGCCAGGCGCTGGCGGCGGGCGATACGGTGGTGGTCATCGAATCCATGAAGCTCGAACACAGCCTGGCCAGCTCCGCAGCCGCCATCGTGGCCGAGCTGCTGGTGGCCCCCGGCCAGCAGGTGTCGCCCGGCCAGGTGCTGGCCCGCTTTGCACCCGCCACGCAAGGAGCGCCCGCATGACCGCCACATCCGACGCAACCCCTGTGAGCGACGAAGACCGCACCGCCCTCACCGACACCGTCACCCGCTTTGCCCGCACCGAGATCGCGCCGCATGTGGACGCGTGGGACGCGGTCGGTGAATTCCCTCGCAGCCTGTACCGCCGCGCAGCCGACCTGGGCCTGCTGGGCTTTGGCTACCCCGAGCAGTACGGCGGCACGCTCGCCAGCTACCAGCTGCGCCTGCCGCTGTGGCGAGCGCTCAGCCGCCACGGGGCCAGCGGCGGCGTGCTGGCCAGCCTGTTCTCGCACAACATCGGCCTGCCGCCCGTGCTGGCGCATGGCAGCGACGCGGTGCGTGCCGAGGTCATCCCGCCCGTGCTGACGGGCGAGCAGATTGCCGCACTGGCGATTACCGAACCCGGTGGCGGGTCCGACGTAGCCCAGCTCAAGACCACCGCGCGGCGCGAGGGCGATGACTACGTCGTCAACGGCGAAAAGGTATTCATCACCTCCGGCATGCGCGCGGATTGGATCACCGTGGCGGTGCGCACCGGCGATGCTGGAAGCAAGGGCGCTGGGGGAATCTCCATGCTGCTCATCCCCGGCCATAGCGCAGGCCTGTTGCGCAGCAAGCTCGACAAGATGGGCTGGCTCTGCTCCGACACTGCCCACCTGCGTTTTGACAACGTGCGCGTGCCCGCCCGCTACCTGCTGGGCGAGGAGGGCGCAGGCTTTCGCATCATCATGGCCAACTTCAACGGCGAACGCTTTGGCCTGGCCGCATCGGCCCTGGGCTTTGCCGAGGCCTGTTACGACGAGGCCCTAGCCTGGGCCCGCCAGCGCAAGACCTTTGGCGCGGCGCTGGTGGAGCACCAGGTCATTCGCCACAAGCTGGTGGACATGCAGATGCGCATCCAGTCCACCGCCGCGTGGTGCGAATCCGTGGCCGCCCAGGCCGACGCGGGGCGCACTGGCCCCGATTGGGTCGCGCAGGTGTGCATGTTGAAGAACCACGCCACCCAAACCATGCAGTTCTGCGCCGACCAGGCCGTGCAGATCCTGGGCGGCATGGGCTTCATGCGTGGCACCGTCAGCGAGCGCATCTACCGCGAGGTCAAGGTCATGATGATCGGCGGCGGTGCAGAAGAAATCATGAAAGACCTGGCTGCACGACAGCTGGGCATTTGAATGAAGGAGACAGGCCCCATGCACAGCACCGACCACGGCAACAAAGCCATCATCACCTGCGCCATCACCGGCGTGCTGACGGACCCCGGTCAGCACCACGTGCCCGTCACGCCCGAGCAACTGGCCAAAGAAGCCCGCCGCGCGTATGACGCAGGCGCGGCCGTGGTCCACGTGCACTTTCGCAACCAGGAGCCCGGCAAGGGCCACCTGCCCAGCTGGGACCCGCAGGTCGCACGCGACTGCGTGCAGGCCATGCGCGAGGCCTGCCCGGGTTTGATCATCAACCAGACCACCGGCGTGGTCGGCCCCCACTACCAAGGCCCGCTGGATTGCCTGCGCGCCACCCGCCCCGAGATGGCCGCGTGCAACGCCGGCTCGCTCAACTACCTGAAGGTGCGCAGCAACGGCACCTGGGCCTGGCCGCCCATGCTGTTCGACAACCAGCCCGCCAAGGTCAAGGACTTCATCGACGTGATGCTGGAGACCGGCACGCTGCCCGAATTTGAATGCTTCGACGTAGGCATCGTGCGCTGCGTGGAGATGTATGTGCAGACCGGCATGTACACCGAGCGCCTGCCCGAATACAACTTTGTGATGGGCGTCGAATCCGGCATGCCGGCCGACCCGGACCTGCTGCCCATCCTGCTCAAGCTAAAGATCAAGGACGCCCCCTGGCAGGCCACCGTCATCGGTCGCAGCGAGATCTGGCCGGTGCACCAGCGCGTGGCCGAGCTGGGCGGGCATTTGCGCACGGGGTTGGAAGACACGTTCTATCTGCCGGATGGGGCGAAGGCGGATTCGAACGGGCCGTTGATTGAGAAGCTGGCGGAATACGCGAGGAATGCGGGGCGGGAGGTGGCTTCGCCGCAGGAGGCGCGGGGGATGTTGGGGTTGAAAGAAGCGGGCGTCTAGGAGGAGGTTTCCGCGCTGGTGGTGCAGTGTCCAGATCAGCCGCTGCGCGGGAGGCAATGAGCGGTTGCGCTTAACCCGTGACTCTATAGAGGCGACTAAAGTGCACGCCTGCAGTTCTTTCAACGCGGCGCTGAATCAGAACTTCGGCAAATTGATTGAGGCATGACCAATTTGCACTGAGTGAAGTAGTCAGGCTCCTGTTCAAGGTTGCCGAGGTGGCATTATTTCCTTTTCCCGGTCATTGCTGTATTCCACGAGACCAGTCGGGGGCTCTTGTTGTTACACATCCAGCGCTCAACACTTGCTGCAATGCCTTCCGGATCATCGCCCAATGCAGCAAAGCCAGAGAGCGGAGGCCCCAGGCGTTCGATAGCGGCGCGCAGATCATGGCCGTTGATGCACCGGACTTCGGAATCAGTCACGCTCGCATTGCGCAGTTCGATTTCCAAGTGTCGCCAACATTGGCTATGAAAGAGTTGGTTTTCGATCTTCAACCCAGTCTCATAATCTATCGCCGGTGATTCTCGCCAGCGATCACGCATGCGATTCCGAGAAATTCCAACATAGCGAATGACGCCGTCATGACGGCCTGCTACTAGATAAAGGCATGGGACACGGTCTCCCCAAAGCCCGGAATTCAGAACTGTGTACTTCGCTTGGAGCCATGGACCATAGCGCCCATCGGTCGGGGGGACATTCCGTCGCCAGCGTTTCCCTCCAAGGTTGTGAATGTGAATGACCGGTGTCGCTTTGCGGTAGATCTCGTTCGCGAGCTGCTCTGCTCGCTCTTGCGTAAGTGTGTTCATCCTTCAAATGAGTCGTACGAAGGATGGCGATGATAGTGATGCTTCAGATGAGTTCCTTGTAGTTCAGTATGTCGGCCGGGAATTTTTTATAGTGTCTTTAACCTTCTCGCCTAGCTCAAACCCTTGCCCATACTTCTGCGCTAGCTCATCCGCGCGCTTGAAGAAATCCTCGATGCCTGTTCCATAGATGAACTGCATCGCCCCCCCCGTCCACGCCGGAAATCCAATCCCAAAAATCGACCCGATGTTCGCGTCATGGACGCTGGTCAGCACGCCCTCGGCCAGGCAGCGTGCGGTCTCGATGGCCTGGCGGTAGAGCAGGCGGTCCTGGATCTCCTGCACGCTCCATTCCACGCCGGGCTTTTCAAACAGCGTTTTCAGCTCCGGCCACAGGTGCTTCTTGGCGCCTGCGGGGTAGTCGTAAAACCCGCCGCCACCGGCGCGGCCGGGGCGCTTCAACTCCTTGACCATGCGCTCCACCAGCAGCTCGCCGGGCGTGGCGGTGTAGGTCTTGCCTTCGGCGGCGAAGTCGGCACGGGTCTGGTCCAGCACATGCACGCTCAGGGTCAGTGCGGTTTCGTCCAGCACGGCCAGCGGGCCCACGGGCAGGCCGGCCTGCATGGCGGCGTTTTCAATCGCGGCGGCGGGGATGCCTTCGCCCAGCATGGCGGCGCCTTCCATCACAAAGGTGCCGAAAGTGCGGCTGGTGTAGAAGCCGCGTGAGTCGTTGACCACGATGGGCACCTTGCCCAGGGCCTGTACGTAGTCGAACGCGCGGGCCACGGTCTCGTCGTCGGTGGCCTTGCCGCGGATGATCTCCACCAGCTTCATCTTGTCCACGGGGCTGAAGAAGTGGATGCCGACAAACTTCTCGGGCTGGCTGCTGGCTGTGGCCAGGCCGCTGATGGGCAGGGTGGAGGTGTTGCTGGCAAAGAAGCCGCCGGGCGCCAGTTGTGACTCGGCCTCTTGCGTGACCTTGGCTTTCAGGTCGCGGCTTTCGAACACGGCTTCGATGATGAGGTCGCAGCCCGCCAGGTCGGACGCGCTGGCGGTGGGCGTGATGCGCGAGAGCAGCGCCTGCTGCGCCTCGGCCGTCATGCGGCCCTTGTCCACGCGGGCCTGGGTGAGCTTGGCGCTGTAGGCCTTGCCCGCCTCGGCCTTCTCGGTGCTCACGTCCTTGAGCACGGTGGCAATGCCCCGGCTGGCCTGGGCCCAGGCGATGCCCGCGCCCATCATTCCCGCGCCCAGGATGCCGACCTTTTGGGGTTTGTAGCGTGGGGCCGAGCCGGGGCGCGACTTGCCGCTCTTGATCGCGTTCATGTCGAAGAAGAACGTGTTGATCATGTTGCGCGCCACGGGGCCGGTCATCAGGCGGGCGAGGTAGCGGCTTTCGATGCGCAGGGCGGTGTCGTAGTCCACCATGGCGCCTTCGACCATGGCGGCCAGCGCCGCCTCGGGCGCGGGGTAGCGGCCGCGCGTGGTCTTCTTGAGCATGGCGGGCGCGACGGTGAGGGCGCCTGCAATCTTGGGGTTGGCGGGCGTGCCGCCAGGCATTTTGTAGTTCTTGTCATCCCACGGCTGCACCGCGTGCGGGTGGGTGGCGATGTGGGCCAGGGCGGCGGGCAGCAGTTGCTCGCGCGTAGCCACCAGCTCGTGCACCAGTTGCAGCTCCAGCGCCTCTGCGGGGTTGAAGAGCTTGCCTTCCAGGATGTAGGGCTGCGCGCCCATCAGGCCCAGCAGGCGCGTCATCTTGGTCACGCCGGTGGCGCCCGGCATCAGGCCCAGCGTGACCTCGGGCAGGCCAAACTGGACCTTGGGGTCGGCCACGGCGATGCGGTAGTGGGCCACCAGGGCCACCTCCCAGCCTCCACCCAGCGCGGCGCCGTTGAGGCAGGCCACCACCGGGATGCCCAGGGTTTCGAGCGTGCGGAAATGCTTCTTCATGCGCTCGATTTCGCCAAACGCGTTGGGCGCATCGGCGGGCGTGAGGCGCATGGTGGCCTTGAGGTCGGCACCCGCAAAGAAGCTGGTCTTGGCGGATGCCAGCACGATGCCTTTAAGCGCAGCGCCCAGGCGTTCGCGGTCGCCCAGCACTTGGGCGGTGACCTCGCCCAGCTCTTGCTGCCACTGGCGGCACATGGTGTTGACGGGGGAGTTGGTTTCGTCAAACGTGATGACGGCCACTTCGCCGTCGGTGCCCTGGGCGGGGATGAGTTCGTAGCGGATGGTTTGCATGATGTTCTTGTCTCCTGCCCGTTCAGATACGTTCAACAATCGTTGCGATGCCCATGCCGCCGCCCACGCACAGCGTGGCCAGGCCGTAGCGCAGCTGGCGGCGGTGCAGCTCGTCAATCAGGGTGCCGAGGATCATGGCGCCCGTGGCGCCCAGCGGGTGGCCCATGGCGATGGCGCCGCCGTTCACATTGACCTTGTCGTGGGGCACGCCCAGCTCGCGCATGAAGCGCATGGGCACGGCAGCAAAGGCCTCGTTCACTTCAAACAGGTCGATCTGGTCGATGGTCATGCCCGCACGGGCCAGCGCCTTTTTGGCGGCGGGCACGGGGCCGGTGAGCATGATGGTGGGGTCGGCGCCGCTGAGCGCCGTGGCCACGATGCGCGCGCGGGGCGTAAGGCCGTGGGCCTTGGCGGCGGCCTCGTTACCGATCAGCACGGCGGCGGCGCCGTCCACAATGCCTGACGAGTTGCCCGCGTGGTGCACATGGTGGATGCGCTCTACCTGCGGGTAGCGCTGCAGCGCCACGGCGTCAAAGCCCATGCCGCCCAGTTGCTCGAACGATGGCTTGAGCGCGCCCAGGCCCTCCAGCGTGGTCTTGGGTTTGATGAATTCGTCTTCGGCCAGGATGGTCTGGCCGATGAAGTCGCGCACGGGAACGACGGAATTCTTGAAGTAGCCCGCCGCGCGCGCGGCGGTGGCGCGGCGCTGCGATTCGACGGCGAAGGCGTCCACATCGGCGCGGGTGTAGCCGTCCAGCGTGGCGATCAGGTCGGCGCCGATGCCCTGGGGTACGAACAGCGTCTCAGAATTGGTGGCGGGGTCTTGCGCCCAGGCGCCCCCGTCGGAGCCAATGGGCACGCGGCTCATGCTCTCCACGCCGCCCGCCACCACCAGATCCTCCCAGCCGCTGCGCACCTTTTGCGCGGCCAGGTTCACGGCTTCGAGGCCCGAGGCGCAGAAACGGTTGACCTGCACACCCGCACAGCGAAAGTCCCACCCTGCCTTGAGCGCGGCCACCTTCGGCAGCACCGAGCCCTGCTCGCCCACGGGCGAGACGATGCCCATGACCACGTCGTCCACCGCCGCCGTGTCAAAGCGGTGGCGCGCTTGCAGCTCGGTCAGCAGGCCCACCAGCAGGTCGATGGGCTTGACCTCGTGCAGGGTGCCGTCCTTCTTGCCCTTGCCGCGCGGGGTGCGCAGCGCGTCGAATACATAGGCTTCGGTCATGAATGGTCTCCGGTGGTTTCTCTAAACTTCAAGCGGGTATCGTGGTGAAGCAGCTGGGCTGGCCCACGCCGCTACAAGGTGCTTTCTGACGAGGGTGCAGTGGTTTTTGCACTATCTTTCGGCGGTTGCTATCTACATTTCTGGCTATGGAACGAAATACATCCCCTGCTTTGCAGCGCATCGCGCGCAGCGCCATCGAATACGACGACACGCGCGAAGGGTTTGCGCTGGAGCACCATGTCGTGCTGGCGGCGTCCAGCGCGCTGGCGGTGGCGGCCTTCATGGCCCCTAGCCGCAGCTCGGCGGCCATACGCGGCATTGGCGCAGGCTTGCTGCTGATGCGCGCGCTGAGCGGCAGCCAGGGTGTGCGCTCCTGGCTGAATGTGACCGACCGCCGCCCCGGTGCGCCACTCAGCCCTGAGGAAGCGCGCGCCGCCTGGTATCTGTAACGGCATTCGGCGCCCATTGGCGCGTTATGACGGGCGCTGTGCGGAGCATCGTGCACTGCGTGGCTCATGGCGCGGTGCATACGGCTATTTGCCCAGGCCCATGGCACGTGCAATCACTTCTTTCATGATCTCGTTGGTGCCGCCGTAAATGCGCTGCACCCGGGCGTCAGCATAGGCGCGGGTGATGGGGTATTCCCACATGTAGCCGTAGCCGCCAAACAGCTGCACGCATTCGTCCATCACCTTGCACTGCAGGTCCGTCGTCCAGTACTTGGCCATGCTGGCCGTCTCGGTGTCGAGCTGGTCCTTCACGATGAGTTCGCAGCACTTGTCCACAAACACGCGTGCCACCTGCACCTGCGTTTGCAGCTCGGCCAGTGTGTGGCGGGTGTTCTGAAATGACGCCACGCTTTGGCCAAAGACCTTGCGCTGCTTGACGTAGTCCAGCGTCCAGTCGATGGCCGCCTGGGCGGCAGCCACGGCGGTGATGGCAATCTGCAGGCGCTCCCAGGGCAGCTGCTCCATCAGGCAGATAAAGCCGCGCCCTTCCATCGCGGGGCCACCCAGCAGATTCTCTGCGGGCACCTTCACGTCGTTGAAGAACAGCTCGGACGTATCCTGCGCCTTCATGCCCATCTTCTTGAGGCGCTGGCCTTTCTCAAAGCCGGGCATGCCGCGCTCGACCAATAAGAGGCTGGTGCCCTTGGCTCCCGCCGCCGGGTCGGTCTTGGCGACCACGATGACCAGGTCGGCGTGCCAGCCGTTGGTGATGAACGTCTTGCTGCCATTCAGAACGTAGTGGCTGCCGTCGGCGCTCTTGATGGCCGTGGTCTTGATGCCCTGCAGGTCGCTGCCTGCAGCGGGCTCGCTCATGGCGATGGCGCCCACCATGGCGCCGCTGGCCATCTGGGGCAGATACTTTTGTTTTTGCGCCTCGGTGCCGTAGTGCAGGATGTACGGCGCCACGATCTCGCTGTGCAGGCCAAAGCCGATGCCGGTGGTGCCGGCACGCGCCAGCTCTTCCATCTGCGCCACCGAGTACAGCTTGTCGGCCCCGGCGCCGCCGTATTCCTCGGGCAGACTCATGCACAGAAAGCCATGAGCGCCGGCCTGGCTCCACACCTGGCGGGCCACGTAGCCCTGGTCTTCCCACTCGGCATGGTGGGGCGTTACCTCTTTCTCGATGAAGCGGCGGAAGCTGTCGGCAAAGGCCTGGTGGTCGGGCTGGAAGAGGGTGCGTTCGATCATGGTGGGGCAACCAGGTTATTTATGCAAAGTTACTGCTTGGTTAAATTCTGCCACTGACTGGGCCCGGATGCACCCCCTGAAACGCAAAAGCCGCCCGAAGGCGGCTTGAAGGAAGCGGATCAGGCGCTCATGGCTTGACGTAGTCGGAGACCACCTTCCACTTTCCGTCCTGGATCTGCGACAGGCGCGAGAGGTCGCTGCCCAGGCGCTTTTGCGGGCCAAAGGTGCCCTCGGCGCTGCCGAACATGTCGGGCGGGATCACCATGGTGTCCATGGCCTTGATGAAGCTGTCGGTGCTCAGGTTGGGGCCTGCCTTTTGGGCGGCCTTGATGAAGGCATCGATGGCGTTGTAGCCGTAGACCGAGAAGACGGTGGGGTCTTCATTGAACTTGGTCTTGTACTTGTTGGCCCAGAAGCGGATGGGCTGGCTGGCCTCGTCCAGGTAGGGGTGTTGCACCGTCATCGTGGCGTACAGGCCGTCCATCGGCTTGCCACCCAGCTTGTGGATGAGGTCGGTGTACGCCGCGCTGGAGCCCAGGAAGGTAGGGTTGAAGCCCGTCTTGCGCGCCTCGCCAATCGTACCGATGGTCTCGCGGATGATGGTGCCCAGGATCACGAAGTCGCATTCGGACGATTTCATCTTGGCAACCTGCGAGGAGAAGTCGGTGGCGCCACGCTTGTACGAGGTCTTCTCGGTGAAGTCCATGCCCATGGACTTGAGCGCCGCCTCGCCGCCGCGCATCACCTCCAGGCCAAACTCATCGTCCTGATAAATGGTGCAGATCTTCTTGGCGCCCTTTTCCTTGATGAGCTTGGGCGCGGCCAGGCGAATCTGGTCGTAGTAAGTGGCGGCAAACGAATATTTGAGCTTGTGGAAGGGCTCGTACATTTCCCGCGCGGCCGTCACGGGGAAGAAATTGATCACGTTCTTGCTGAACTGCACGGGCATGGCGGCCAGGTTCTGCGCGGTGCCGATGTGCGCGATCATCATGAAGATCTTGTCCTGGTTCACGAGCTTTTGCGCGGCCAGCACGGCCTTCTTGGGGTCGTAGCCCGAGTCTTCCACCTTCAGGTCCAGCTTGCGGCCGTTCACGCCGCCTTGCTCGTTGGCCTCGTCCACGCGCAGCATCATGCCCAGCCGCACCTGCTTGCCAAACCCGGCCAGCGGGCCCGACAGATCCTGGATGGAGCCCAGCGTGATGGTGTCCTTGCTCACGCCCTGGCTGGGCTGCGCCTGGGCGGAGGCACCGGCCATGGCCACGAGGGCCAGCGCGGCGATGTGATGAAACTTCATGGCACGTCTCCTTCGGTTGGATCGAAACAAAAACGATCGCTCGTTATAGAACGATGCCCGGGGTGGGGCACCAGCACTTTCCCTATCCTGATGGGCGTGGCCTGTGGTTGCTTGCCGCGCGCGCCTACAGGTACATGGCCTCGATCTGGGGGGCGTACTTCTGCTGCACCAGCTTGCGCTTGAGCTTCATGGTGGGCGTCAGCTCTTCATCCTCGGCCGTGAGCTGGGTGTCGAGCAGGAAGAACTTCTTGATCTGCTCCACGCGGGCGAACTTGGCGTTCACGCGGTCGATTTCGCTCTGGATCAGCTCCTGCACCTCGCGCGTGCGGGTCAGGCTGGCGTAGTTGGAGAACGGCACGTCGTTGTCCTGTGCATACTTTTCCACGTTCTCCTGGTCGATCATGATGATCACCGTGAGGTAGGGCAGCTTGTCGCCAATCACGACCGCGTCGGTGATGTAGGGGCTGAACTTGAGTTCGTTCTCCAGCTCGCTCGGCGTGATGTTCTTGCCGCCCGCCGTGATGATGATGTCCTTCATGCGGTCGGTGATGCGAAGGTAGCCATCGGCGTCGATCAGGCCCACATCCCCCGTGTGCAGCCAACCTTCGGGGTCGATGGTTTCAGCGGTTTTCTCGGGCTGGTTGAGGTAGCCCTTGAACACATTGGGGCCACGCACCAGAATTTCGCCCGTGGCGGGGTCGATGCGCACCTCGTTGTAGCTGGCGGCCGGGCCAATGGATCCGGGTTTGATGCGGCTGGCCGGCACACCGGTGGAGGCGCCGCAGGTCTCGGTCATACCCCACACCTCCAGCATGGGCACGCCCAGCGCCAGGTACCACTTCACCAGCTCGGGCGAGATGGGGGCTGCCCCCGTGACGAGGAAGCGGGCGCGGTGGATGCCGATGAGCTTGCGCACATTGTTCAGCGCCAGAAAGCGCGCGAGCATGAACTGCGCCTTCAGCAGGCCACCCACCGGCTGGCCCGCCAGCACGCGGTCTGCAATGCGCGTGCCCACACCAATCGACCAGGCATAGGCCGCCTGCTGCAGTCGCGTGGATTCCTTCAGGGCGATCATCACGCCGGAATAGAACTTCTCCCACACCCGCGGCACGGCAGTGAACACCGTGGGTGCGATCTCGCGCACGTTTTCGGGCACGGTGTCGGGGTTCTCCACAAAGTTCAGGCGCGCACCGGTGTAGAGCGAGAAGTATTCACCGCCCATGCGCTCGGCGATGTGGCACAGCGGCAGAAAACACATGGTCTCGTCCGCCTCGCTGCGCGAGATGAGGGTGTTGTAGCCTCGTACGGTGTAGGTCAGTGCGCCGTGTGTGTGCATGGCGCCCTTGGGCTTGCCGGTGGTGCCCGAGGTGTAGACCAGAATGGCCAGGTCTTCGGGGCGGCAGGCCTTGACGCGCTGCATCAGTGCGTCGGGGTGTTGTGTATTCCAGGCGCGGCCCAGATCGCGCAGGGCCGCAAGGCTCAGCACATCGGGGTCCTTCAGGCTGCGCAGGCCTTCCATGTCGAACACCACCACCTTGCGCAGGAGAGGCAACTGACCGCGCACTTCCAGCGCCTTGTCGAGCTGCTCGTCGTCTTCCACAAACAGCACGGTGGTGCGCGAGTCTTCACACAGGTAGTGCACCTGCGCCGCCGCATCGGTGGGGTAGATGCCATTGGCCACGCCGCCGCAGCTCAGCACGGCCACGTCGGCCAGCACCCATTCGATGTTGGTGTTGGACAGGATGGATGCACACTCACCCGGCGCAAACCCCAGCGACATCAGGCCGCCGGCAATCTCCCGCACGGCCTCGGCCGTCTGGTCCCAGGTCCAGCTCTTCCAGATGCCCAGCTCCTTCTGGCGCATCCACACGCGCGGGCCGCGCTCGGCCACGGCGTTCCAGAACATGGCGGCGATGGTGTCGCCCGCCAGCACGTCGGTGCCAGCGGGCTGGATGTGATCGAGGTCCCAAAGATTCGACATGTCAGTGGTCCACTCCGCATTGCTTCATTTGCAGCGTATGAAACTGGCGGGGCCAAGGCCAGTGCCCCCGCGCAAGGGCCGCCCCGCCGCGCTGGGGGCGTCTCCCTCCCGACTCGTGCAGCGAGTCGAGAGAGGGGGAAGGCGCGAAGCGACTCAGGGGGAGCTTCATGTCATCTCCAGGTCTTTTTCTTCTTCCACCGCCGCTCGCCCCGTACGCCTTCGTCCTTCATGCCGAGGTAGAACTCCTTGATGTCGTCCTTCTCGCGCAGGCGCTCGCAGCTGTCTTCCATCACGATGCGGCCGTTCTCCAGCACATAGCCGTAGTCCGATGCGTTGAGCGCCATGTTGGCGTTCTGCTCCACCAGCAGGATGGTGGTGCCGCGCTCGCGGTTGATGCGTACGACGATCTCGAAGATCTCCTTGGTGAGCTTGGGGGAGAGGCCCAGGCTGGGCTCGTCCAGCAGAATGAGTTCAGGGTTGGCCATGAGCGCGCGTGAGATGGCCAGCATTTGCTGCTGGCCGCCCGAGAGCAGGCCCGCATCCTGCGCGGCGCGCTCCTTCAGGATGGGGAAGTAGCCGAACACTGTCTCGATGTCGCGCGCTACTGCGTCCTTGTCGGCGCGGGTGTAGGCGCCCATCAGCAGGTTGTCGCGAACGGACAGCAGCGGAAACACCTCGCGCCCCTCGGGCACATGCATGAGTCCCCTGCGTACGATCGCGGCTGGGTCGTTGGCGGTGATGTCGGCGCCCTGGAATTCGATGGAGCCCTTGCGGGGGTCGATGATGCCGCTGATGGTCTTGAGGATGGTGGTCTTGCCCGCCCCGTTGCTGCCCAGCACGGCGGCGATCTCGCCGCGCCGCACCTGCAGGCTTACGCCCCGGATGGCTTTGATGGGGCCGTAGGCGCTCTCCACGTTCTGCAGGCGCAGCAGGGGCTGGTCGGCGGCGTTGGCCGCTGTGATGGTGGCGGGGGTGGACAACACGGCGCTCATGTGCGGACTCCCATGCTGGAACCCGCTGGGCGGCGCAGGTTGCTCACATCGTCGATGGTGCCCAGGTACGCCTCGATCACCCCTGGATGCGTTTGCACCTCGCGCGGCGTGCCCATGGCCACCACCTCGCCCTGGTTCATGGCCAGCACGCGGTCGGACACCTTGGACACCAGCGACATATCGTGTTCCACCATCAGCACCGTGATGCCCAGCTCGTGCTGGATGTCCTGGATCCAGAAGGCCATGTCGTCGGTCTCTTCCACGTTCAGGCCCGAAGAGGGTTCGTCGAGCAGGAGCAGTTGCGGCTCGGTGCACAGCGCGCGGGCCAGCTCGACCACCTTGCGCACGCCGTAGGGCAGGCCGGCCACCATGGTGTCGCGGTAGTGCTGCAGGTCGAGAAAGTCGATGACCTGCTCGGCCTTCTCTCGCGCCTGAACTTCGCCCTCGCGCACCTTGCGCGTGAAGAACATCTCGGCCCACAGGCTGCTGTGCTGCCGGGTGTGGCGGCCGATCAGCAGGTTGTGCAGCACGCTGGCGTGCTCAAACAGCTCGATGTTCTGAAACGTCCGTGCAATGCCCAGGCCCGCCACCTTGTGCGGCGGCTGGTCGGTGAGCGGCAGCATGGCGCCGCCGGGGCCCGCATAGGCAATGGTGCCGGTGGTGGGCGTGTAGATGCGGCTGATAAGGTTGAATACCGTGGTCTTGCCCGCGCCGTTGGGGCCGATGAGGGTGAACACCTCGCCGCGCCGCACGTCAAAGCTCACGTTGTTGACCGCCAGCACGCCGCCAAAGCGGACGCTCAAGTTCTGGGCCGAAAGCAGGACTTCGTTGGTCATCTCTGTCATTTCAACCTGTCGGATTTTTGGAAAGACTTCTGCCGCTTGAACAGGCCCTTGCGATAGAACGGGAACATCTGCAGCCAGGTGCGTACCTTGAGCCAGCGGCCATACAAGCCCATGGGCTCGAACAGCACAAACGCAATCAGCACCGCGCCGTACACCACCGCCTGCAGGCCGGGCGACTGGCCGATGGAGTCCGGCAACCAGTCCTTGCCCAGGGAGATGAGCTGCGGCATGGAGATCAGGAAGATCGCGCCCAAAAAGGCGCCGTGCACCGAGCCCAGCCCACCGATCACGATCATCAGCAGCAGGTCGATGGACTGCAGGATGTTGAACTGGTCGGGCGAGATGAACTGCAGCTTGTGCGCGTACAACGCCCCGCCGATGCCTGCAAGCGCGGCCGATATGGAGAACGACAGCGTCTTGTAGCGCGCGAGGTGGATGCCCATGCTCTGCGCCGAAATCTCTGAATCACGGATGGCGACAAACGCGCGGCCTGTGGGCGAGCGCAGCAGGTTCAGGATGGCGAGCGTGCTCACCACCGCAATCACCAGACACAAGAAGTAGAACGACTCCGTGGTCTCGAACGAGTAGCCCGCGATCTGTGGCGGCACCAGGTGCTTGCCCGAGTTGCCACCCGTTACCGACTCCCATCGCGCGAACACTTCTTCGACGATGAACCCGAACGACAGCGTGGCCATGCCCAGGTAGATGCCCTTCACGCGCAGCGCGGGCAACCCCACCACTACCCCCACCGCAGCCGACAGCCCCGCCGCGCAGGCCAGCGACAGCGCAAACGGCCAGCCCATGCCCGTGAGTACCGCTTGGGTGTACGCCCCCACCCCCAAAAACGCCGCATGCCCTAGCGAGAACAGCCCCGTGAAGCCCGCCAGCAGCATCAGCCCCAGGCCCACGATGGCGTAGATGAGCACAAAGGTGAGCTGAGCCAGCCAGTATTCAGGCGCCACCCAGGGCGCGGCGACGAGGGCCAGGCACAGGAGGCTGTACCAGAACACATGGCCGCCATGCTTGGCGAGGCGAATGTCTTGCTCGTACGAGGTCTTGAAGAGAAAGCGCATGGGTCAGACTTTCTTTCTCAGCTTCTCGCCGAAGAGTCCATTCGGTTTGACCATCAGCATGATCAGCACCACGATGTACGCGGCCGTGTCCTTGAATCCATCGGGCAGGTAGAAGCCCGAGAGCGATTCGACGATGCCGATCACCAGTCCGCCGACGATGGCGCCGGGCAGGCTGCCAAAGCCCCCCACCACGGCGGCCGGGAAGGCCTTGAGACCGATCAGCCCCATGTTGGCGTGCACGAAGGTGATGGGCGCCAGCAGCAGGCCCGCCACCGCCGCCACCGCAGCGGCAAGCCCCCAGGCCAGGCCGTTGAGCCGCTGCACCGGAATGCCCATGTAGTACGCGGCCAGCTGGTTCTGCGACGACGCCTGCATGGCAATGCCCAGCTTGCTGTAGCGGAACATGGCGAACAGCAGCACGCACAGCACGCCCGTGGCGCCAATCACCACCAGCTGCTCGGCGTTGAGCACCAGCGCACCGAGGCGAAACGACAGGTCCTTGTAGGGCACGGGCAGCGTATGCGTCTCGGTGCCGATGTTGGGGATCATGGTCACGAGCCCGCGCAACACGTAGCCGATGCCGATGGTGAGCATGACGATGGAGAAGGCGGGCTGGCCGAGGATGGGGCGAATCACGGCGCGCTCCAGCACCACGCCAAAGCAGCCCATGGCCAGGATGCTGGCCAGCACCGCCACCCAGAAGGGAAAGCCCAGCACCGTCATCAGTGCCAGCCCGCAGAAGGCGCCGAGCATCATGAGTTCGCCCTGGGCAAAGCTCACGGTCTCCGTGGCCTTGTAGATGAGCACAAAGCCCAGCGCGATCAGGCCGTAGATGCACCCCTGGGAGACACCGCTGATCAACAGTTGCACAAATTGCACACTGGCTCTCCAGATTGAGACCTGAGCCGGTGGGCGCAAAGCGTGTGGCGGCTGGCAGCACGCACTTTGTGAAACCCTGTGGGCACAAGACCTGCAGAATATTTTTACAAAGCGATTGCTTTGCATAAATAATGGTGCACGTGCCCGGCACAGACCGCACTCGGGGCTAACCCTGATGGGGGCCTGTGAGCAGGTTGCGGCGCATATTGACGCAGTGCTGCACCCTGCGCAATAGGAATAACGTCGGGTGGGAGCGCAGGTTTTGGGCCCCCCGCCACAGGAGACGCACATGTCGGTAGAGGTTGAAACGCAAGGTGGTGTCACGCTGGTGACATTGCGCCGGCCCGATGTGCGCAATGCCGTCGATGCCGCGACCGCCCACGCGCTGCATGCAGCCTTTGTGGCCTTTGAGCAAGACGACAGTGCCCATGTGGCGGTGTTCCAGGGGGCTGGCGGGCATTTCTGTGCGGGCTGGGACCTGCAATCGGGCGCGCGTTTGCTGGGAGACGGCGTCACGCCCGAGGCGCTCGCAGACACGCTGGACTTCACGGCCGATACCGTCCACCCGCCCGGGCCCATGGGGCCCAGCCGTCTGCAGTTGTCCAAGCCGGTGATCGCGGCCATCGAAGGCGCGGCGGTGGCGGGCGGCATGGAGCTGGCGCTGTGGTGCGACCTGCGCGTGATGGCAGAGGACGCGTACATGGGCGTGTTCTGCCGTCGCTTTGGCGTGCCCCTGATTGATGGCGGCACCGTGCGGCTGCCGCGCCTGGTGGGCCTGTCGCATGCGCTGGACTTGATCCTGACCGGTCGCAAGGTCGAGGCCGACGAGGCCCTGCGCATGGGCCTGTGCAACCGCGTGGTGCCCGCAGGGCAGGCGCGGGAAGCCGCCCTGGCGCTGGCCCACCAGCTGGCTGCCTTTCCGCAGCCCACCTTGCGCGCCGACCGTGCCAGCGCGCTGGCCGCTGAGGGCTTGCCCTTGCAGCAGGCGCTGCTGCAGGAGTGGGCGGGTGGTCGCGAATGCCTGGCCGAGGCGCTGCGCGGAGCCTCGCGTTTTGCGGCCGGGCAAGGGCGCCACGGCGAGTTTTGAGCCAAAATGGCCGCAGGTGCTTGTGTATCAAGCGCCAGCAGCTATAAAAACAGGAGTCATCGGTCTCCGGCAGGCGCAACGCCCCGCCGGGCCGCCCACAGCACACCATGAGCAAAACCATTCCCTCCCAGCCCCAGGCTTTCGAGCCCGAGTTCATTGCCGGGCTCAAGTCCATCTTTGAAGAAAAGATCGTGTTCAACCAGGTCCTGGGGCTCAAGATCACCGCCCTGGCGCCTGACGGTGTGGTGGGCCGCATCGACATGAAGCCCGACCTGGTGGGGCACTACGCCTACAACCGCATTCATGGTGGCGTGATCAGTGCGGGGCTCGACGCCATGGGCGGCCTGGCCGTGATGGCTGCGATTGGCGCCAAGCACCTGGACGAGCCGCCCGAGCAGCGCCTGCACCGCTTTGCCAAGCTGGGCACCATCGACCTGCGCATCGACTACCTGCGCCCGGGCATCGGCAGCCACTTCGAGCTGCGCGCGCAGGTGCTGCGCCTGGGATCCCGTGTTGCCACCACGCGCATGGAGTTTCTCGGGCCAGACGGGCAGATCATGTCGGCGGGGGCGGCCGCGTACATCGTGTCCTGACCCGTGCGCCGTAGGGTGTAACGGCGGGATGTGTGATCCCGCAAGCCCTGCAAGCGCATGCAACCATCGAACCGTTTGGTTACGGTTCTTGCGTAACGAGGGCATTTTTTTGCGCGCCGCAAACCTAGCATGGCCTCTTTTCAAGGAGATCTGATGGCCGTGCAAAACCCCTTCTTTGGCAAGCGTGAACCCGAATCGTTCCAACCCCGCAGCAGCACCACCTCAGGCTCCGTATTGGGGAGCAATGCGGTGAACAACGGTGCCGCATCGGCACAGCCGGTGCCCCCAGCGGCAGCCCCCAAGCCCAGCAGCGCCAGCGACAGCTCAGGCAGCAAGCTCACGGTGGGCCCCAACATCAAGCTCAAGGGCGTGGAGATCACCGATTGCGACACGCTCGTGGTCGAGGGCACCGTCGAGGCCACGATGGACTCGCGCGTGATCCAGATTTCGGAGAACGGAGCGTTCAAGGGCTCGGCCGAGATCGACATTGCCGAGATCCACGGCGAGTTCAACGGCACGCTCACCGTGCGGCAGAAGCTCGTGATCTACAGCTCGGGCAAGGTCAATGGCAAGATCCGCTACGGCAAGCTCGTGGTGGAAGAGGGCGGCCAGCTGGCGGGTGAGATCGAGGCTGGGTTTTCTTCCTCCTCGTCCAGCAGTGCTCAGCGCGCCGCAGCGCCATTGAGGGCAGAGCCCGCCGCGTTGGCGGCCTGATCCAAGCCCTGGGCCGTTGCGCGGGTGGGCGCCGCCCGGCGCGGCCCACCCACCTGGGCTGCTACGAATCCGCTTACGCAGGCGCGTTGTGCTTGGGCACCGGGCGCGGCCTGCCCTGGTGGTCTATGGCGACATAGGTCAGGCGCGCTTCGGTCACCTTCACATACTGCCCCTGGGCAGAAAAACGCTCGGCATACACCTCCACCTCTACGGTGACCGAGGTGTTGCCCACCCGCGTGATGGCCGAGAAGAACGACAGGATGTCGCCCACGCGCACGGGCTGTTTGAAGATGAATTCATTGACCGCCACCGTGGCCATGCGGCCCTGGATGTAACGCGCAGGCAGCACGGAGCCCGCCAGGTCGACCTGCGCCATCACCCATCCGCCAAAGATGTCGCCATTGCCGTTCGTGTCGGCGGGCATGGGGATGACCTTGAGCACCAGCTCCTTGTCGGTGGGCAATGCGGCGGGTGGTGGGCTGAAAACAGCAGACATGGGCACAATCTCGGTTGGGGCTGAGCCAATCCTTGGTGAAACCGGTGGTTTCACCAGGCCTTGCGCCCCGAGAAAAACCACCTGGGCATCAGCCAGGTCGGTAAAAACAACAACCGGAATTGTCCCCCATGCGCCACCACGGCGAAACTGCCCCCACCGCTGCCGGTGCCACTGCCAGTGGCACGGCCGCCAGCCCCGCACCGGTCCAGTCGGACTGGGCCACCCTGCACCGATTGCTGCCCTACCTGTGGCAATACAAGTGGCGCGTGATCGCCGCCATCGTCTTCATGGTGGGCGCCAAGTTCGCCAACGTGGGCGTACCCATCCTGCTTAAGACGCTGGTCGATGCCATGAGCCTGAAGCCGGGTGACCCCACCGCGCTGCTGGTGGTGCCCGTGGGGCTGCTGGTGGCCTATGGCGCGCTGCGGTTGTCCACCTCGCTGTTCACCGAGCTGCGCGAGCTGGTGTTTGCCAAGGCCACCCAGGGCGCGGCGCGCTCGATTGCGCTGCAGACCTTTGAGCACCTGCATGCCCTGAGCCTGCGCTTTCACCTGGAGCGGCAGACCGGCGGCATGACGCGCGACATCGAGCGCGGTGTGCGCGGCATCGAGTCGCTGATCTCCTTCACCCTGTTCAACGTGGTGGCCACGCTGGTCGAGGTGGTGCTGGTGCTGTCGGTGCTGGCCATCAAGTTCGACGCCTGGTTTGCGTGGATCACGCTGGCGGCGTTGGCGCTGTACATCACCTTCACGGTGCTGGTGACCGAGTGGCGGACCCAGTTCCGCCGCGAGGCCAACGAGTTCGATTCGGCCGCGCATTCCAAGGCCGTGGACTCGCTGCTCAACTACGAGACGGTCAAGTACTTCAACAACGAAGGCTTTGAGGCCCGCCGCTACGACGAAAGCCTGGAGCGCCTGCGCCGAGCGCGCCTGAAGAGCCAGACCACGCTGTCCATGCTCAACACCGGCCAGCAGCTCATCATTGCCGTGGGCCTGGTGGCCATGCTGTGGCGCGCCACGCAGGGCGTGGTCGATGGTCGCATGACGCTGGGCGACCTGGTCATGGTCAACGCGTTCATGATCCAGCTCTACATCCCGCTCAACTTCCTGGGGGTGATCTACCGCGAGATCAAGCAAAGCCTCACCGACCTGGACAAGATGTTCACGCTGATGGACAAGGAGCGCGAGGTGGCCGATGCCCCCGGCGCCCAGCCGCTGGCGGGGCTGGACCAGCCCACCGTGCGCTTCGAGGACGTGGTGTTTGCCTACGATCCTGGCGTTATCAGCACTGGCGGGCGCACCATCCTGCAAGGCATCAGCTTCGAGATCCCTGCGGGCAAGACGGTGGCGGTGGTCGGCCCTTCGGGCTCGGGCAAGTCCACGCTGGCGCGGCTGCTGTTCCGCTTCTACGACATCCAGCAGGGCCGCATCACGATTGCGGGGCAGGAGATCCGCAGCGTGACGCAGGCCAGCGTGCGCCAGGCCATTGGCATCGTGCCGCAGGACACCGTGCTGTTCAACGACACCGTGGCCTACAACATTGCCTACGGCCGCCCCGGTGCCACGCAGGACGAGATCGAAGCCGCTGCCCGCGCCGCGCGCATCCACGACTTCATCGCCAGCACGCCCAAGGGTTACGCCACCATGGTGGGCGAGCGCGGGCTCAAGCTCTCGGGCGGCGAAAAGCAGCGGGTGGCGATTGCGCGCACCCTGCTCAAGAACCCGCCCATCCTGATCTTTGACGAAGCCACCAGCGCGCTGGACTCCGCCAACGAGCGCGCCATCCAGGCCGAGCTGCAGGGCGTGGCGCAGAACAAGACCACGCTGGTGATTGCCCACCGCCTGTCCACGGTGGTGGAAGCGCACGAGATCCTGGTCATGGACGCGGGCCGCATCATCGAACGCGGCACGCACGCGCAGCTGCTGGCCTTGGGGGGCCGCTACGCGAGCATGTGGTCCCTCCAGCAAAGCGATGCCTCCGCTTGAACCGCGTCTTTCTCTCTTTCATTTGTTTCGCGATTTGTCATCCATGAAGCCCGTCCTTCTCGCCCTCATGTTTTTGTCTGAAGAGCACATCGCCCAGATGGCCCAGACCTTTGAAGTGATCTACGCCCCTGACGCGCCGCAGGCCGCCGCTGCCATCGCGCAGCACGGCAGCCGCGTGCGGGTCGTGCTCACCATCGGCTCGGTGGGCCTGAGCCCGGCGCAGATCGATGCGCTGCCCGCGCTCACCCTCATCTGCGCACTGGGCGCAGGCTACGAGAACGTGGCGGTGGCCCATGCCAAGGCGCGCGGCATTGTGGTGGCCACCGGTGCAGGCACCAACGACGACTGCGTGGCCGACCACACCTGGGGCCTGCTGATTGCCGCACAGCGCCGCATCCTGCCGCTGGACAAGGCCACCCGCGCAGGCATCTGGCGCACCGCTTTGCCGCTGCCCCCCAATGTGTCGCACAAGCGCCTGGGCATCATCGGCCTGGGCACCATTGGCAAGAAGATTGCGCAGCGCGCCCTGGGCTTCGAGATCGAGGTGGGCTACCACAACCGCAGCGCCCGCACCGATGTGCCTTACCGCTACTTTGCCGATGTGGCAGCGCTGGTCGAGTGGGCAGACTTTCTTGTCATCGCCACGCCCGGGGGGGCGGGTACCAAGCATCTGGTCAACGCAGATGTGTTGAATGCGCTGGGCCCGCGTGGCGTGGTGGTCAACATCGCGCGCGGCAGCGTGATCGACACCGCTGCCCTGGCCGCAGCCCTGCGCGAAGGCCGCATCGCCGCAGCGGGCCTGGATGTGTACGAGAGCGAGCCCGCGCCCCCGGCCGAGCTGCTGGACCTGGACAACGTGGTGCTCACACCGCACGTGGCGGGCTGGTCGCCCGAGGCCGTGCAGGCCTCGGTAGACCGGTTCATGGAGAACGCCCGGCGCCACCTGGCGGGCGAGGCACCGGTCACGCCGGTGTGATGGGTTTCAGGTATTTCAGGCCGCTAGCGCAGGTGGAATATTCGCTTGTAGCTATTGAATCAGGAGCAATGGAATGTCTGTCGATCTGACGGCGCTGCAGGCCCGGTTGCGCGCATTTGCGGCAGAGCGGCAGTGGCAGCCGTTCCACACCCCCAAGAACCTGGCAATGGCGCTGATGGTCGAGGCGGCCGAGCTGGCCGAGATCTTTCAGTGGATGACGCCGGAGCAGTCGCTCGCCGTGCGTGAGGACCCGGCGCTGAAGGAGCCCATTGCCGATGAGGTGGCCGACGTGCTGCTGTACCTGCTGCAGCTCGCGGACCACGCGGGCGTGGACCTGGCCGAGGCAGTGGAGCACAAGCTGCGCAAAAACGCGGTCAAGCACACAGTTCCCGATGATTTGAAGTGAAAGCGGCCGGTAGCGCTAGTGCAATATGCATTAGGTGCTATCAAATGAATAGTGAAATCGCGGGCGCTTCCCCAGCTGTCGCTTTCGCGCCCGCCCAGCAAAAAGCCCCGCCATGGCGGGGCTTTGGCAAACACCGGGCGACTGTCGCGCACCGGTAACGGACGGACCCACTCAAGGGTCACTTCTTGCGTGCAGCAATGGCCTTCTCGGCAGAGCCCACGAGGTCGGCGCCGATCTGGCCCTTCCACTTTTCGTACACGGGGCGCGTGGCCTTCACGAACGCGTCGCGCTCGGCGGCGGACAGCTGCGTGACGGTCACGCCGTTGGCCGCGATTTCCTTGAGCAGGGGCTTGTCGGCCTCGACCATGCCTTTGCGGGCAATAGCGATTTCTTCCTTGCCGGCGTCGATGGCGGCCTGCTTCACGATCTCACGGTCCGCAGGGGTCCATGAAGCCCAGATGTCCTTGTTCACCACGAAAACCAGCGGGTCGTTCACGTAGCCCCACATGGTGATGTGCTTCTGAGCCACGGTGTGCAGCTTGGCGGCCTGATACACGGCGATGGGGTTCTCCTGGCCGTCCACGGCGCCGCTGGCAAACGCGGGCTGTGCATCGGCCCAGCTCATCTGCGTGGGGTTGGCGCCCAGCGCGGTGAAGGTGTCCAGGAACAGGGGCGAGCCCACAACGCGGATCTTCAGGCCCTTGAGGTCGGCAGGGCTCTTGATGGCCAGCTTGGAGTTGGAGATTTCGCGGTAGCCGTTTTCACCCCAGGCGAGGGGCACGACGCCTGCCTTCTCCAGCGTGGTGAAGATCTGCTTGCCCACATCACCCTGCGTCACCGCGTCCACAGCGGCGTAGTCAGGGAACAGGAAGGGCAGGGAGAACAGGTTGAGCTGCTTGACCTGGGGCGACCAGTTGATGGTGGAGCCCACGGCCATGTCGATCACGCCCTGGCGCAGCGCGCTGAACTCGCGCGTCTGGTCGCCCTGGATCAGCGACACGCCGGGGTAGAGCTTGATGTTGATGCGGCCATTGGTGCGCTCGCGCACCTTGTTGGCCCACAGCTCGCCGCCCTTGCCCCAGGGGAAGGCCGTGCCCAGCACCAGCGACATGCGGTATTCGCTCTTGTACGCGGTTTGCGCGATGGCAGCCGGTGCAGTGAAGGCAAGGGCAGCGGCAGCGGCCACGGCCGAAGTGAGGAAGGTGCGCAGTTTCATGGGTTGTCTCCTTGTTGGATGGATGGGTGAGAGTAGAAATCAGTAGCCAAGCTGCTGCGGCAGCCAGAGCGCAATCGACGGGAACACGACGACCAGCAGCATGGCCAGCGTCATGGCCAGCACCAGCCAGATGACCCAGCGCGTGGTCTGCTCCATGCGCACGTTGGCGATCTTGCTGGACACCATCAGGTTCACCGCCATGGGTGGGGTGAACTGGCCGATGGCCACAGTGAGCGTGAGCACCACGCCAAACCAGACCACGTCCCACTGGTAGTGCTGCATGATGGGCATGAGCAAGGGCACAAAGATCAGGAAGATGGAGATGCCATCCAGGAACATGCCGGCGATCAGCAGCAAGACGATCAGCGCGCCGAGCACCCCCTGTTCGCTCAGCCCGGACTGCACGATGGCGCGTGTGATGGGGTCGATGACTCCCAGGGTGGACAGCGAGAACGCAAAGATGCCTGCCAGCGACACCACCACGAGGATCACTGCGGACAGCTCGCCCGCCTCCCGCAAGATGGTGAACAGGTCGCGCACACGAATCGTGCGGTGGATGCACATGCCCACAAACAGCCCGTAGAACACGGCCACCACCGCGGCCTCGGTGGGGGTGAACCAGCCCGCACGCATGCCGCCAAGAATCACCACGGGCGCGGCCAGTCCCCAGGACGCCTCGCGCAGGCTGCGCCAGAAAGGCGGGCGCGGCATGTCGGCCTCTGCGGCGCCCATCTTGTGGCGGCGGGCCAGCCACACGGCCGGCACGATCAACGCAAGGCCCGCCAGGATGCCAGGGAACATGCCTGCAGCGAAGAGTGCGGGCACCGAGGCGCCCGGCACCAGCACCGAGTACACGATGAACGCGACCGATGGCGGAATGAGAATGTCGGTGGCGGCGGCACCGGCCACCACGCTGGCCGAGTAGGCGGCGGGATACCCGGCGCGTGCCATGGCTGCGATCATCACCCCACCCACGGCAGCGGCGGTCGCAGGGCCCGAGCCCGAGATGCCGCCCAGGAACATGGCCACAGCAATCGCCACCAGCGGCAGCATGCCAGGCCCCCGGCCCACGATGGACACGGCAAAGTTCACCAGCCGCAGTGCCACGCCCGAGCGGTCGAAGATCGAGCCCACCAGTACAAACATTGGGATGGCGAGCAGCGGGTATTTGCCCAGGCCGGCGTAAAAGTTCTGTGGCACCGCCAGCAGACCGAACCAGGGCGCCTCGGCATTGGCGATGGCGATGGCGGTAGCACCCGCCAGGCCCAGCGCCGCGCCAATCGGCACGCCCAGAAACATCATGCCCAGAAAGGCGACAAACAGCAGGGTCGCGATCATGGGCGGGCTCCCTGTTCCGCCGATGCGCGCCGCAGCCGGGCGAACAGTTGCAAGGCCCTTGCCGTGGTCAGCGCGCACAGCACCGGCAGCCAGACCGAGTACCACCACTGCGGCACGCCGATGCCGGGGGAGGTTTCTTCAAACCGGTAGTCGTCCCACACCACGCGGATGCTGAGCACCGTGATGAGTGCAAACAGCAGGGCCACCATCAAGGCGCCGAACTGCGCCAGCACCTGGCGCCGGCGCTCGGAGCCGCCATCGGCAAAGAACTCGATACGGATGTGCAACTGCCGCGCCACGGCGGCGGAGCCGCCGACCATGGCCAGCACGATCATCAGGAACACCGAAATTTCTTCGGTCCACGCAAACGATGCATCGGTGAAATAGCGCACCACCACGTTCACGAAGGTGATGAGCGCCAGGGCGGCCATGGTCAAGACGATGAGCCAGTCTTCCAGGCGCAGGGAGCGGGGTTCGTCGAGGGGGGCACTGGGCGCCGCAGCAGGCACTGGAGGCGCAGCAGATGGCCCTTCAGGAGTGGAGGTGGACATGAACGCGGGGAGTCAGAAGAACAGAGGGCCGATGCCGATCTTGCTGCCCGGCGGCGTTGTGCACCTGGGGCGTTGACCGATGATGAGGCGGGATAGACGCGCTGGGTATTATGCGTCGCTTGCTAAGCATGCACAGCATTGGTGCGGTGCCGCAAACGCGGGCGCGGCCTCTGTCGATGCGCCGCGCGCTCTGTAGAAACCCTCATGCCGGCGGCCAGCAGGCTCCAGCCCGCGCGCGGATAATGCGCCGATGGAAACCAAGTGGCTTGAAGATTTCGTCAGTCTTGCGGAAACCCGCAGCTTCAGCCGGTCAGCGCAGCTGCGGCATGTGACCCAGCCCGCGTTCTCGCGGCGGATCCAGGCGCTGGAGGCCTGGGCCGGCACCGATCTGGTGGACCGCAGCTCCTACCCCACCCGGCTGACCCCCGCCGGCAAAACCCTCTACGACCAGGCCCTGGAGATGCTCCAGTCGCTGCAGAACACGCGCGCCATGCTGCGCGCGCACACCAGCGCGGGCAAGGACATGATCGAGTTTGCTGTGCCACACACGCTGGCGTTCACGTTCTTTCCGGCCTGGGTGTCCAGCCTGCATGACAAGTTCGGCCCGTTCAAAAGCCGCCTGATTGCGCTGAATGTGCACGACGCCGTGATGCGGCTGGTGGAGGGCGGTTGCGATTTGCTGATTGCCTACCACCACCCTTCGCAGCCGTTTCAGCTCGATGCCGACCGCTATGAAATGGTCAGCCTGGGGCAGGAGGTGCTGTCGCCCTACAGCAAGGCCGACGCTGACGGCCAGCCCGTGCACCGCCTGCCGGGCCGCGCGGGGCAGCCGCTGCCCTACCTGGGCTACGCGCCCGGTGCTTACCTCGGGCGGGTGACCGAACTTATCCTCAAGCAGTCGCAGACACCCATCCACCTGGAGCGCGTGTACGAGACCGACATGGCCGAGGGCCTCAAGGCCATGGCGCTGGAAGGGCACGGCGTGGCCTTCTTGCCCCACAGCGCCGTGAAGAAGGAACTGCGCTCGCGCCGCCTCGTCAGTGCCGCGCCCCCGGACGCTGAAGGCTTGCAAATGACCATGGATGTGCGCGCCTACCGCGAAAAGCCCAATGGCAAGGACACCCCCAAAGGCACCGCGCAGGCGCTGTGGAGCTACCTGCAGGCCCAAGCGGCCTCATGCTAAGGGTAAATACGGACATAAACAGTTTGCATAGTTGTGCGCGCAAACGGCATTGGAATTTCACCGTAACGACACGTACAGTCTGCGCCATCGCCGGATCGGTGGACAGCAGCGTGTGCCTTGGCAGGGCCCCACGGTGGCACGAAGATTGCAAACCCGGTTCATTCCTTCACAGAGGCATCGTATGAAAGTTCAGCATTGGGGATTGGCCTGGGGCCTCGCAGCACTGTGCTGTGCGGTCGGTGCGTCTGCGCAGGCCAGCGTGCTGGAGCGCGTGGCTGGCGGTGGCAAGCTGGTCATTGCCTACCGTGAATCCTCGGTGCCTTTCTCTTATGTCGACAGCCAGTCGGGCAAGCCCGTGGGCTACGCGCTGGACCTGTGCCTGCGCATGGCCGAGCTGGTGCGCAAGAAGACCGGCAAGAAGGACATGGAGGTCGAGATGGTGCCCGTCACCCCGGCCAACCGCATCGCCATGATCGAACAGGGCAAGGCCGACATGGAGTGTGGCTCCACCACCAACAACGCCGAGCGGCGCCAGAAGGTGGCCTTCACCATCCCTCATTTCATCACCGGTGCGCGTCTCCTGGTCAAGGCGGCCAGCCCCATCGACAAGGTGGAGGACCTCAATGGCAAGAAGCTGGTCTCCACCAAAGGCACCACGCCCCTGAAGGCGGCCGACCAAGCCAACCGCGAACGGCTGATGGGTATCACCATCGTGGAGGCCCCCGACCATGCCAAGGCTGTGGAGATGGTGGAAAAGGGCGAGGCCGACGCGTTTGTGATGGACGACGTGCTGCTGTACGGCCTGGCAGCAGGTCGGCCCGACCCCAAGGCGCTCAAGGTGGTGGGCCGCTTCATGACGACCGAGCCGCTGGCCATCATGCTGCCCAAGAATGACCCCGAGTTCAAAAAGCTGGTGGACGAGGAAATGCGCCGCCTGATCACCAGCCGCGAGATTTATCCGATTTACGACAAGTGGTTCAACAAACCCATTCCGCCCAACAACACGGTGCTGAACCTGCCGGTCAGTTACTTGTTGCGCGACTTCTGGAAATACCCTACCGACCAGGTCCCGTTCTGACTAATATCCCTGGTTGCGAGTTACCCCTTTTTGGAGTGCGGTCCTGACCGGAGACCCCGGGCAGGCCCCTGTCTCTAAAATCCCCCCCTTTTTCGTTTTCAACACAAGGAGATCCCTATGAAGAAACATTTGCTCGCGGTTGCCGTGACCGCCTTGGCTGCTGGCAGCGTATTTGCCCAGGCCAATGACACTCTGGCCAAGATCAAGGCCTCCGGCAGCGTGACGCTCGGCGTGCGCGAGTCTTCGGGTCTTTCGTACACGCTGGGCAACGGCAAGTACGTGGGTTTCCACACCGAAATGGGTGAAATCGTCCTGCACGACATCCAGAAGCAGCTGGGCCTGGCCAAGCTGGACATCAAGTACCAGCCCGTGACCTCGCAGAACCGCATCCCCCTGGTGACCAACGGCACCGTGGACCTGGAGTGCGGCTCCACCACCAACAACGCCGCCCGCCAGAAGGACGTGGCTTTTGCCGTGACCACCTACGTGGAAGAAGTGCGCACCGTGGTGAAGGCCAATTCGGGCATCAACTCCATCAAGGACCTGAACGGCAAGACCGTGGCCACCACCACCGGTACGACCTCCGTGCAGACCCTGCGCAAGCACGAACGTGCAGGCGGCATCGATTTCAAGGAAGTGTTCGGCAAGGACCACGCTGACAGCTTCCTGATGCTGGAAACCGGCCGCGCTGACGCGTTCGTGATGGACGGCTCCATCCTGGCTGCCAACATCTCCAAGTCCAAGAACCCCGCCGACTACAAGATCGTTGGTGAAGTTCTGAGCGTGGAACCCATCGCCTGCATGCTGCGCAAGGACGACCCTGCCTTCAAGAAGGCCGTGGACGATTCCATCAAGCGCCAGATCGCTGATGGCTCGCTGGCCAAGCTGTACGACAAGTGGTTCATGCAACCCGTGCCACCGACCAACACCAAGATCGGTCTGCCCATGTCTGAAGCCACCAAGGCAGCCTGGGCCAACCCCAACGACAAGCCCATGGAAGACTACGCCAAGAAGTAATCTTCGCAACGCTTGTGCCCCTTCGGCCAACCGGTTTGAAGGGGCTTTTTTGTTGGGTGGGCCAAGGGTGGCGCCCAACGCATAACCAAAATTTGAAGGGGTGCTCCTATGAGTTGGGATTGGCAGGTGTTCTGCCAGGACACCATGGACCGGGAAGTCGTGCAAAGCTGCTTTGGCAAGGGCGGCGACATCACGTACCTGGACTGGATGCTGTCGGCCTGGGGCTGGACCGTGTCCGTTTCGCTGCTGGCGCTGCTGCTGGCACTTGTGTTGGGTTCCATCATCGGTACGCTGCGCACGTTGCAGGACCGTCCGATGATCGTTCGGCTGGGTAATGCCTGGGTCGAGCTGTTTCGCAATATTCCGCTGCTGGTGCAGATTTTCCTCTGGTACCACGTGCTGCCCACCCTGTTCCCGGTGCTGCGCGGCGTGCCCGGTTTTGCGCTGGTGGTGTTGGCGTTGGGTTTCTTTACCTCGGCGCGTATCGCCGAGCAGGTGCGCTCGGGCATTCAGGCCCTGCCACGCGGCCAGCGTTACGCCGGCATGGCCATGGGGTTCACCACGTTCCAGACTTACCGCTATGTGCTGCTGCCCATGGCGTTTCGCATCATCATTCCGCCGCTGACCAGCGAGACGATGAACATCTTCAAGAACTCGTCCGTGGCGTTTGCCGTGTCGGTGGCCGAACTCACCATGTTCGCCATGCAGGCGCAGGAAGAAACCTCGCGCGGCATCGAGGTGTACCTGGCGGTGACTACGCTGTACATCCTCTCGGCGTTTGCCATCAACCGCATCATGGCCTTCATTGAAAAGCGTGCGCGCATCCCGGGCATGGTCGTGAGTGGCGCGGCCGGAGGGGGGCATTGATATGAATCTCGATTTCTCCTTCTACAACTGGGACCTGATCTCCAACTTCGTGCTCAAGGGGCTGTATTTCAGCCTGATCCTCACGCTGGTGGCGACCGTAGGCGGCGTGCTGTTCGGCACCGTGCTGGCGCTCATGCGCCTATCGGGCAAGAAGTGGCTGGATGTGCCCGCCACCATCTACGTCAACGGCATGCGCTCCATCCCGCTGGTGATGGTGATCCTGTGGTTCTTCCTGCTGGTGCCGGCCATCATCGGCCGCCCCATCGGCGCAGAAGTGTCGGCGGTCATCACCTTCATCGCCTTCGAGGCGGCGTACTTCAGCGAAATCATGCGCGCGGGTATCCAGTCCATCCCGCGCGGCCAGGTGTATGCAGGCCAGGCGCTGGGCATGACCTACGGCCAGAACATGAAGCTGGTGGTGCTGCCCCAGGCGTTCCGCAACATGCTGCCCGTGCTGCTCACGCAGACCATCATCCTGTTCCAGGACACGTCGCTGGTCTATGCCATTGGCGCCTACGACATGCTCAAGGGCTTTGAAGTGGCAGGTAAGAACTTTGGCCGTCCGATCGAGGCGTACCTGGCGGCTGCGGTTCTGTACTTCGTGATGTGCTACGCGCTGTCCTGGATGGTCAAGCGCCTGCACCAGAAGATCGCGATCATCCGCTGATCGACGCTGGTGCAAAAGAGATTGGATTGAGGAAAAAGAAATGATCGAACTCAAGAACGTATCCAAGTGGTATGGCCCGGTGCAGGTGCTCAACGAGTGCTCGGCCACCATCAACAAGGGTGAAGTGGTGGTGGTGTGCGGCCCGTCGGGCTCCGGCAAGTCCACGCTCATCAAGACCATCAATGCGCTCGAACCCTTCCAGAAGGGCGAGATCACGGTCGATGGCGTGAAGCTGCACGACCCCAGCACCAACCTGCCCAAGCTGCGCAGCCGCGTGGGCATGGTGTTCCAGCACTTCGAGCTGTTCCCCCACCTGTCGGTGACGGACAACCTGACCATCGCTCAGATCAAGGTGCTGGGCCGCAGCGCGGACGACGCCAAGAAGCGCGGCCTCAAGATGCTGGAGCGCGTGGGCCTGATTGCGCACAAGGACAAGTTCCCCGGCCAGCTCTCGGGCGGCCAGCAGCAGCGAGTGGCCATCGCGCGCGCTCTCTCCATGGACCCCATCGTGATGCTGTTCGACGAACCCACGTCGGCGCTCGACCCCGAAATGGTCGGCGAAGTGCTGGACGTGATGGTGGGCCTGGCCAACGAAGGCATGACCATGATGTGCGTGACCCACGAAATGGGCTTTGCGCGCAAGGTGAGCAACCGCGTGATCTTCATGGACGTGGGCGGCAAGATCCTGGAAGACTGCTCGAAGGACGAGTTCTTCAACAACCCCGATGCGCGCCAGCCCCGCACCAAGGACTTTCTCAACAAGATCCTGCAGCACTGAACGCTGCCTTGCACTCCGCGTCGTACGGCGCGGTGCCAATAAAGAGCGCTCCTCGGAGCGCTTTTTATTTATGACCCCCCGGTTGCTGGAGACACGTGCTGCGTGGGCTAGCGCTTGCCCCTTCGACCGGCGGGCGAAGGGCCTTCCACGATGAGCTGGGACTCAAAATCCGTCCACAGGTCGTCGCGCCGTTTCAGCGCTTCGGACACCGCCTTGTGCCGCAGCTGCGCCACGGCCGACACCAACGCATTGCACAGGAAGAACGCGGCGGTGTACGAGTCAAACGGCGACGCGTTGGACGTGCGCACCTGCAGCCGGTGGTGGGACAGCGCGGCCAAGGGCGCAGCGGCGCTGTCGGTGATGGCCAGCACCTGGGCGCCCGCGTCGCGAAAGCGCTGCGCCACTTTCACCGGCCCGCTCGCGTAGCGGCGAATGCTGAAGACCAGCAGGGCGTCCTCAGGCTGAATCCACAGCAGCTGGTCGGTGGCGTCCACCGCGCCAGCCCCCAGCTCGTGCACGCCGGGGCGGCACATGTTCAGGTGCAGCGCCAGCCAGGCGGCCACCGGGGCGCTGTTGATCTGCGCCAGCACAAAAATGCGGCCCTTGCCCTGCGCGATGCGCGCCACCATGGCCTCGAAGGCCGCCATGTCCAGCCCATCGCGTGTGGTGGTGAGGTTGTGCTGGTCGTGCAGCAGCGCATCGTCCACGCACTGCTGCAGGCTGCGCCGGGTGCCGATGGTGACGGGGGCACGCTGCCCGGCCGTTTGCAGCAGGGCGGTGACCTCGGCCCGCGCCTCGCGCTGCGCCTCGGCATAGCTGCCGTAGCCCAGCTTGGCAAACAGCCGCACCACGGTCGACGCACTGGTGCCTGTGCGGGCCGCGAGGGCCGTGGCGGACTCCAGCAGGGCATGGGGGTAGTCACGCCCCAGCGCCTCGGCCAACGCACGTTCGCTGGCGGTCAGGTCGGCGTCCTGGCGGGCCAGCCGCTCGGTCAGCAAGGCGGTGGATTCCTGCAATGATGATTTCATAAAATACTCAATCGTGCAAAATACGTTGCAAAACCCGGAGTCGCATGCAACACTGCGACCCAAATTTTGCCCCCACCCGGGCATTGCCCAAGGACAAAGATGCTCAATACCCCGAACGAAAGCCGACTGCCGGTGCATGCTCAGGTGCTGGACTGGCTGGCCCGGCAGCAGCAGGCCATGCAAGACCTGTTGCAAAAAGTGGTCAACATCGAGAGCGGCAGCCGCAATGAAGCGGGCGTGACGGCGGTGGCGCATGCTTTGGCCGAGCGCCTGCAGGCGGCCGGTGTGCCCGTGCAGTTCGAGCCCGTGCCCGGCTATGGCGTGCTGCTGCACGCGCAGGTCAACCCGGCAGAGGGCGCTGCAGCCGATGGCGCACCCATCATCCTCATGGGGCACATGGATACGGTGTTTCCCGATGGCACGGTGGCCAAGCGCCCCTACCGCGAAGAAGCGGGGCGCGCCTATGGCCCCGGCGTGGCCGACATGAAGTCGGGCCTGGTGCTCAACGTGTTTGTCGCCGAGGCCTTTGCACGCTGCGGTGGGCTGAAGGCCCCGCTGCACCTGTTCTTCTCGTGCGACGAAGAGGTCGGATCGCCCGCCACGCGCGATCTCATCATGGCCCGCGTGCGGTGTTCAATGCCGAGCCCGGCCGCGTGAGCGGCAACGTGGTCACCAGCCGCAAGGGCTCGATGGTGGTGGAATTCGAGGTGCAGGGCGTGGCCGCACATGCGGGCATCAACCACGCCGCAGGCGCCAGCGCCATTGACGCCCTGGCGCGCAAGACCCTGGCGCTGCACGCGCTGACCGACACTGCCACGGGCATCACCTGCAACGTGGGCGTGGTGCAGGGCGGCATCGTGCCCAACATGGTGGCCCCTCACGCGCGTGCCGAGGTGGACTTGCGCTTCACGGCCGACACCAACCTCGACGACCTGCTGGAGCGCGTGCGCGCCATCGTCGAAGAGGAGTCCGTGCCCCGCACCCAGGGCCGCATCACCACCACGCGCCGCTCCCTGCCCATGAAGCCCACGCCCGACTACCTGCTGGCGCTGTACCAGCAGGGCGCCCGTTCACTGGGCTTTGAGGTGCAAGGTGAGTTCACCGGCGGCGCGGCCGACAGCGGCCTCACCGCCTCGGTGGGCGTGCCCACCCTGTGCGCCACCGGCCCCGTGGGCGGCCACCCGCACACCGAACGCGAGTACTGCGAGCTGTCCACCTTCGTGCCCCGCGCACAAGCCGTGGCACTGGCCGTGCTGGCACACCCCTGATTCTTTCCGTTCCTGTTGGACCTGTTTTGACCCGTTTTCTGAGTTCCTTGACTGCCATGACCGCCACCACTTCCCGCCGCCATCTCCTGACCACTGGCCTGGGCCTCGCAGGCCTTGCTGCATTGCCCGCCCTGGCGCAGGACAAATTCCCGTCGCGTCCTATCACGCTGGTGGTGCCGTTCCCGCCCGGCGGGTCGGTGGACATCATGGCGCGCCAGTATTCCGAGCCGCTGTCGCGCGTGCTGGGCGTGCCCATCGTGGTGGAAAACCGCGCGGGCGCCGGGGGCTCGGTGGGCGCGCAGTATGTGGCGCGCTCCAAGGCCGACGGCTACACCCTGGTGGTCTCGTCGCAAAGCAGCCACCTGGCCAACCCGCTCACCCAGCCCAAGATCGGCTACGACCCCATCAAGGACTTTGAAAACATCGCCATCCTGGGCCGCCAGCCCAATGCCCTGGTGGTGCATAGCAGCCTGCCGTTCAAGACCTTCAAGGAGTTCATCGACTACGCCAAGAAGAACCCCGGCAAGCTCAACTACGGTAGCGGCGGCGTGGGCAGCATGGGCCAGCTCAATGTGGAAATGCTCAAGGTCTCCACGGGCGTGTTCACCACGCACATTCCCTACCGTGGGGGCACGCCGCTGATCACGGGCGTGCTGGGCAACGAGGTGCAGTTCATCCTCGACAACCTGGTCATCATGCTGCCGCACATCCAGGCGGGCAAGGTGCGCGCCCTGGCCGTGGCCGCCGACCAGCGGCTGCCGCAGCTGCCGGACGTGCCCACCATGGCCGAGGTGGGCCACCCCGAGCTGAACCTTACCTCCTGGACCGGTCTGGCAGCCCCTGCCGGCACGCCCGAGTCTGTGGTGCAGACCCTGTACAAGGCCGTGCGCCAGGTGGCCACGTCGCCCGCCATGGTGGCCAACCTCAAGGACCGTGGCGTGATCGTGCCGGAAGAGATGCCGCCCGCTGCGTTCGAAAAGATGATGGCCGACCGCATGGTGAAGTTCGGTGCAGTCGTCAAACGCGCGGGCATCACCGCCGAATAAACCGGTCCACCTGCCCGTAGCGCGCCGGTTTTGAGCGATTTTGCTCGGTAGCGCTACGTTCATATGCCTCGACAGCTATGAAAATGAGAGCGTTTGGGAGCCTCTTGCCCACAATGGGACAATCACACCCATGACTGCAGCCCCCCAAACCCTCACCATCACCCGCCCCGACGACTGGCACCTGCATGTGCGCGACGGCGAGCCCTTGCACACCGTCGTGCCGCACACCGCTGCCCAGTTCGGCCGCGCGATCATCATGCCCAACCTGCGCCCACCGGTCACCACGGCCGAGCAGGCCCTGGCGTACAAGCAGCGCATCCTGGCTGCCGTGCCCGCCGGTATGCAGTTCGAGCCGCTGATGACGCTGTACCTGACGGACAACCTGCCGCCCGAAGAAATCGCGCGTGCCAAGGCCGCTGGCGTGGTGGCCTGCAAGCTCTACCCCGCAGGCGCCACCACCAACAGCGATGCGGGCGTGACCGACATCCGCAAGACCTATAAAACGCTCGAAGCCATGCAGAAGGCCGGCATGCTCCTGCTGGTGCATGGCGAGGTGACCAGCAGCGACATCGACCTGTTCGACCGCGAGGCCGTGTTCATCGAGCAGCAGCTCATCCCGCTGCGCCGCGACTTCCCCGAGCTGAAGATCGTCTTCGAGCACATCACCACCAAGGACGCGGCCGACTACGTGATGCAGGCCGACCGCTTCACGGCCGCCACCATCACCGCGCACCACCTGCTGTACAACCGCAACGCCATCTTCATCGGCGGCGTGCGGCCCCACTACTACTGCCTGCCCGTGCTCAAACGCGAAACGCACCGCGTGGCCCTGGTGCAGGCCGCCACCAGCGGCAGCAGCAAGTTCTTTCTGGGCACCGACAGCGCACCGCACCCCGCGCACCTCAAGGAGCACGCCACCGGCTGCGCGGGCTGCTACACCGCCCACGCCGCCATCGAGATGTATGCCGAGGCATTCGACAACGCCGGTGCGCTCGACCAGCTCGAAGGTTTTGCCAGCTTCCACGGACCGGACTTCTACAGCCTGCCGCGCAACACCGGCACCATCACCCTGCGCCGCGAGTCGTGGACACCGCCCGACAGCTTTGCGTTTGGCGAGGCCGAACTCAAGCCCCTGCGCGCCGGTGAAGCCCTGCCGTGGCGGCTGGTGTAAGTCAGCCTTTCGACGCCATCGACTGGAGCGCTCCCTGGCTGGCGCCGTGGCGCGCCCTGGGCCAACCCCTGGCCCAGCAGCTGCTGCAGGATGACCCATCGGTGCACCAGACATTGCAGACCGCAGCGCCACAGGCTGCCCCGGTGGTCTTCGTGCCCCAGTCCGACCTGCCCGAAGGCACCGCCTACGAGCAGTACATCTGGGACACCCGCCGGGTGCCCACGCGCGACAACCTGCACGACTTCTTCAACGGCCTGGTCTGGCTGCAGTTTCCGCGCACCAAGCGGCGCCTGAACCAGCTGCAGGCCCAGGCCATCGCCGCCGATGGCGTGCAGGCCGTGCGCGGGCCGCTGCGCGATGCCGTCACGGTGTTCGATGAAAACGGCGCATTGCTGCAGGCGCCCGATGCCCTGTGGGATGCGCTCCGGGCGCGGGACTGGCAGCGTCTGTTCATCGACCTGCGCCCGCTGTGGGCCGAGGCCCGGCTGGTGCTGTTCGGGCACGCACTGCTCGAAAAGCTGGTTTCTCCGCGAAAACCCATGGTGACGCACGTTTTTCATGCGCCAGTAGCTATTAATTTCATAGCAGATATGGATGGATGGCTGGCCGATCAGGTAGAAGCCTCGGCATGGTCCACCAAGCCCTTCACGCCGCTGCCGGTGCTGGGCGTGCCCGGCTGGTGGCCTGCCAACGAGGCGCCGGGCTTCTATGACGATGCGCAGGTGTTCCGGCCCTTGCGCGCAGCGCCTGTGCCGTAATTCCCGCCAAGCCTTGTGTGATAAGGCCTTGGCCGGGGTTTGCACCTACCATAGCGCGATGCAATCGCGGCCATGGGGCGGGTGCCGTTGTCACCCAGGGTGGCGGCGCTTGAAGCGCGGCCCCCGGCCCCCATCTGAGCCAGCAAACACTTGTTGTTGTTTACCCCACGGAGAAACCATTCCATGAAGCGGATCCTTTTGTTTGTGATGACCAACCTGGCCGTCGTTGTCGTGCTGGGGGTGGTGGCCAGCCTGCTGGGCGTCAACCGCTACCTCACGGCCAACGGCCTGAACCTGGGCGCGCTGCTGGGCTTCGCCCTGGTCATGGGTTTTGGCGGCGCGATCATCTCGCTGCTCATCAGCAAGCCCATGGCCAAGTGGACCTCGGGCGTGCGCGTGATCGACGGCTCCGGCTCGCCCGACGAGCGCTGGATCGTCGAGACCGTGCGCAAGTTCGCCGACCAGGCCCAGATCGGCATGCCCGAAGTCGGCATCTTTGAAGGCGACCCGAATGCCTTTGCCACGGGCGCGTTCAAGAACTCGGCGCTGGTGGCCGTGTCCACCGGTCTGCTGCAGGGCATGACTCGCGAAGAGGTCGAGGCCGTGATCGGCCACGAGGTGGCCCACATCGCCAACGGCGACATGGTGACCATGACGCTGATCCAGGGCGTGATGAACACCTTCGTGGTGTTCCTGTCGCGCGTCATTGGCTACGCGGTGGACAGCTTCCTGCGCAAGAACGACGAGAACAGCTCGGGCCCTGGCATCGGCTACTACGTGACCACCATCGTGCTCGACATCGTGCTGGGCTTTGTGGCCGCGATGATCGTGGCCTGGTTCAGCCGCCAGCGCGAGTTCCGCGCCGATGCAGGCGCTGCCCAGCTGATGGGCCGCCGCCAGCCCATGATCAACGCGCTGGCCCGCCTGGGCGGCATGCACCCCGGCGAGCTGCCCAAGAGCGTGGCCGCCATGGGCATTGCCGGTGGCATTGGCAAGCTGTTCAGTACCCACCCGCCCATCGAAGAGCGCATTGCTGCGCTGCAAAACGCCCAGCAGCAATAACCCGCTGCAGGCGCTGCGCCTGACCGACCCGAGGGCCGCCACAGTCTTGCACTGTGGCGGCTTTTTTTGTGGGTGTGCGGGCGGCTGTTGGGCGGCTGTTGCTTTGGCGCTCCGGCAGGGTGGGGCCTGTTGTGGGCCGGCTCAAGGACTTGTAACCTTTTGTCGATACATTCCCGACGGGTGCCACCCTGAGCGGTAGGCCCGCGTTGTCCCATTCACCCTCACGAGAGCCTCCCATGTCCATCTCCCACGCACGCGTTGCCGTCCGCCTGGCCCTGGCCTTTGGTGTGGTCTGCCTCGTCATGTCCCTGTCGGCGGCGGTGGGCATCTGGCGGCTGGCCGGGCTGCAGGACATCGCGGACGACCTGGGGGGCGCATCGTCCGAGCGCGCGTTGCTGGCGCGCGAGCTGCACGCCATCGTGGTGCTCAGCTCCGCCCGCGCCGAAACGCTGCTGGAGATCGACAACAACCCCACCTATGCGGCGCGCATCGACGCCGACCGCAAGACCACATCAGCCCGCTCGTCCGAAGTCCGCAAGCGCCTGGACGAGCTGGCGGCAGACCCGGAATCGCAAGCCTTGTTCGACGCCATCGACAAGGCCGGCAACGGCTTCCGTACGGTTCGGGACGATCTGGTCAAGCGCCGCAAGGCGGGCGAGGCCTTGCCGCCCGACGCCATTGCCAACCAGCTGCGCCCTGCCGCTGACGCCTATGCCGCCGCCGTGGACAAGCTGGCCGACTACCAGCGCCAGCGCGTGGCCGAGGCGCGCGCCGCTGCGGCCCGCAGCGAGAGCCAGGGCATCACGCTGCTGGCAGCGGGCTCGCTGGTGGGCCTGCTGCTGAGCCTGGCCTGCGCCTGGCTGCTGTCGCGCTCCATCCTGCAGCCCTTGGCCCATGCGTCCGAAGTGACTGACCGCATTGCCGAAGGCGACCTCACCTCCCCCGTGCCCGCGCCGCAGGCGGGTAACCGCGACGAACTGCAAGCGCTGCTGGCGCGCCTGGGCGGCATGCAGGCGCGGCTGGCCGAGCTGGTGGTGGGCATGCGCCAGGCCAGCACGTCGGTGGCCGGGGCCAGCAGCGAGATCGCGGCGGGCAACAGCGACCTGTCGGCGCGCACCGAGCAGACGGCCTCCAACCTCGAAGAGATCGCCGCCAGCATGGAAGAACTGCTGGCCACCGTGCGCCACAGCGCCGACGCCGCTGCGCAGGCCAGCACCCTGGCCGCCGGTGCCAGCAGCGTGGCCCAGCGCGGGCGCGAGGCGGTGGACCGCGTGGTGGGCACCATGGACGGCATTGCCCTGTCGTCACGCCGCATTGCCGACATCACCAGCGTGATCGATGGCATTGCCTTCCAGACCAACATCCTGGCACTGAACGCGGCCGTAGAAGCAGCCCGTGCGGGCGAGCAGGGTCGGGGCTTTGCGGTGGTGGCCAGCGAAGTGCGCAGCCTGGCCCAGCGCTCGGCCACGGCGGCCAAGGAGATCGGCGGGCTGATCAGCGACAGCGTGCGGCAGGTGGACGAGGGCACGCAACTGGTCCACGCCGCTGGGGGCACCATGGGCGAGATCGTGCAGTCCGTGCAGCAGGTGGCCACCATCATTGGCGAGATCAGCACTGCGGCCCGAGAGCAGACCACGGGTCTGAGCCAGGTGGGCGAGGCGGTCTCGCAGCTCGACCAGATGACCCAGCAGAACGCCGCGCTGGTGGAAGAGTCGTCCGCCGCTGCGCAAGGCCTGCGCGTGCAGGCGCAGCAGTTGGCCGAGCTGGTGGAGGCCTTCCGCCTGCCTGCAGCCGCTGGGGGCCAGAAGGCGCTGCGGTAAGCCTGCAGGTCAGGTGCGGGTCACCATCAGCCCCAGCCACGGCCAGTAGGTCAGCGCAAAAACCACCAGCAGGACCACCCCGGTCAGCGTGATCACGATGCCGGTGCGCACGAAGTCGTGCGCGTCGAAGGTGTCGGTGCCGTAGGCGATCATGTTCTGCGGCGCGTTCACCGGCAGGATGAAGCCAAAGCTCACCACGAACTGCAGGATCATCGTCATGCCCACGATGTTGATGCCAGGCGTCTGCACCGTGGACAGCACGCTGATGACGATGGGAATCATGGTGGACGCCAGCGCCGTGGCGCTGGCAAAGCCCAGGTGAATGACGATCAGGAACGCGGACAGCAGCATCAGGATGGCAAAGGCCGATGCCATCTGCAGGCCCAGGTGGCCCACGATGAGCTGGGCCAGCCATCCCGCCGCCTTGGTCTGCAGCAGCGCAGAGCCCACGCTGATGCCCACCGCGAACAGCACCACCGTGCCCCACGGAAAACCCTTTTGCGACTGCTTCCAGTCCATCACGCCGATGCGCGGAAACAGCATCAATGCCACGGCCGCAAGGGTGGTGGAGGTGGTGTCAAAGTCGTGCAGCACTTTCTCGGTGGACCAGAACCCCAGCAGCACCAGCACCACGGCCAGCAGCTTCCACTGGTTCAGCGTCATCGGGCCCAGTTCGGCCAGCTGCTGCCGAATGGTCTCCTGCCCGCCCGCAATTTCCTTCATCTCGGGCTTCATCATGCGCGTCATGATGAAGAACAGCGCGACCGTCATCAGGGCTGCAAACGGGGCGGCTGCCACAAACCATTCGCCCCAGGTGATCTGCGCACCGAGCTGCTTTTCGATGAACCCGATGGCCACCATGTTCTGCGCGGCGGCGGTCTTGACGCCCACGTTCCAGATGCTGGCCGTCTGCGCCGTGGTGATGACCAGCAGCGCGGCAAAGCGGCTCTTGCGGTCTACCTTGAAGGCCAGCACAAAGCCCATCATGATCGGCATCAGGCAGGCCACGCGCGCCGTGGTGCTGGGCACGATGAACGACAGCAGAAAGCCCACCACCATGGCCCCGATCACGATGTGATGGGTCTGGGCGCCGACCTTGGACAGCACCGTGAGCGCGATGCGCCGGTCGAGCCCCGTGGCGGTCATCGCCGACGCAATGAAACACGCGGCAGCGACCAGCGCCACGGCGCTGTTGGCAAAGCCCGAGAGTGCGAGGTTCAGCGCCGCGCCCGTGCCCATGTCCGCGCCATCGGGTTTGGCCACGCTGGGTGCGTAGGCCAGCAAGAACACCATCAGCGCGGCGATCACCACCGCACTCACCGAGTATTCGAGCGCTTCGGTCATCCAGACGATCACCGCGAACGCGAGGATGGCCAGCATGGTCTGCCCCGCTACGGGCAAGCCGGCCGGGGTGGGCAAGGCCAGCACGGCCAGCAGCGCCACCAGGGCGCCGAGCAGGCCGAGCCGCTTGGCGAGGCTCGCCGATGCAGGGGCAGGGGCCGGGGATGTGGTCGGTGCGGCAGTGGACATGGGGTGGCTCCGGTGAAGGCGCGCTGGGCGCGAACCCTTGCGCCGCGCGTGCGAATGCATGGCCGGCCCAAGGGCTTCCAGTGTTGCGCGCTGTCCGCTGCGGGTGTTGATTCAGGTCAAGGAGGAACGGTGGTGGGGCCGCGTTTGCAGCGGGGCGGAGAGGCTGCTGCGTCTCATGCCCCCACATCCACCCGCCAGCGCCTGCGCGGCGCGCGCAAGGCGTGGCGCTTGCGGTACTCCCCCGGTGCCATGCCGGTGTAGCGCACAAAGATGCGGCGGAACGCGGCGGGGTCGCTGTAGCCGCAGGCCACCGCAATGCTGGGCACACTCTCCAGCGTCACCTCCAGCAGCACTTTGGCGCGTGCACAGCGCAGGCTGTGCAGGTGGTCCAGCGGCGACTGCGACAGCTCCTGCTGAAAGTGTCGCAGCAAAGTGCGCGGGCTCACCGCCGCCGCTTCGGCCAATCGGGCCAGCGAGTACGGCTCGTCCAGATGGTTCTCCATCCAGGCCATGGCGCGGGCCAGGGTGCTGTCGCGTGTGGCGGGGATGTGTTGCTGCGCGTTGGCCTGCAGGGCGGCCCGGGCGCGGTCGTGGTCGGGACGCAGCACGCTGGCGCAGGTCTGGGCCAGCGCATCGCCCAGCGCATGGCGCACCAAGGCAATCGCCATCTCACCCAGGCTGTGGGGCAGCGCGCAGCTGAGCCAGGGGCCGTCATCGCTCAGGTCGTGACCTGCGTCCAGCACCACCTCGGGAAAGTCCCGCTCAAACCCGGCCAGGTAGAACCACGGCAGGCAGCCGCGCCGGCCCTGCAGGCGCCCGCTCTGCGCTGTCAGCCAGGCACCATTGCCCACGGTAAGCACCTTGTGCCCGGCATCCAGCGCAATGCCGATCTGGCGTGAGAGGGCGCGGTGGCGCGCCGCCACATCGCGGATGGCCGGGATGTCGGCCGCGTGGAACGAGGGGATGAACCAGGCCTGTGCGGGGCCGTCGGCCGGCGCCGCCGTGGGCTGCGTGTAGGCCGCCAGCGGGCCCGGCTGGTGCGGCAGGGGCTGGCCCTGGGCATCCAGCAGCCGCCAGGCCAGGCGGGGCGAGCCTGCACCGCCCCGCAGGCCGGCCAGCAGGTTGGCGCCGCGCAAGAGGTCGATGAACTGCAGTGCGTTGCCCACCGCTGATTCGGGTAGCAGCGGGATGTCGATGCGAAAAACCGGTGCCGTCGCAGACAGGACAGAAGAACGGGGCATGGCGATATTGGCTCTGTGGATGGCCATTTTCGCTTGACTGCAGCGTGGGGTGGACTCTTAGCATGAACGTGCGTTTTTTTGCTACGTTCCCTTTTGTTTTCACTTCCTGCACGGATCTGCCTCATGCACAAACCCCTCTCTGCCATCTCGCTGGCCACCGGCCTGCTTCTTAGCGGGCTCACGTTCGCATCGTCCGCCCAGGCTCAGGCCCTGGATGCCGCCGGCCTGCAGGCCATCGACGCCGCCGTGACGGCCGTGGCGCCCAAGATGGTCAACTGGCGCCGCGACATCCATTCCCACCCCGAACTCTCGGGCCAGGAAGTGCGCACCGCCAAGCTGGTGGCCGAGCACCTGAAGAAGCTGGGCATGGAAGTGCAGACCGGCGTGGGCGGCACCGGCGTGGTGGGCACGCTCAAGGGCGGCCTGCCCGGCAAGGTGGTGGCCCTGCGCGCCGACATGGACGCGCTGCCCGTGCTGGAGAACACCGGCCTGCCGTTTGCCAGCAAGGCCAAGGCCAACTATCTGGGCAAGGAAGTGCCCGTGATGCATGCCTGCGGCCACGACGCCCACACCGCCATGCTGATGGGCGCGGCCGAGGTGTTGGCGGGCATGAAGGCCCAGCTGCCCGGCACGATCAAGTTCATCTTCCAGCCCGCCGAAGAGGGCGCGCCGGTGGAGCCCGACGCCAGCGGCAAGGTGCCCAGCTTCGGCGCCAAGGCCATGATCGAAGCCGGTGCGCTCAAGGACGTGCAGGCCATCTACGGCCTGCACATCACCTCCAACCTGCCTGGCGGCGTGGTGGGCTACCGCAGCGGCCCGCTGATGGCCGGGTCGGACAACATCACCATCCACGTGGAAGGGCGCGGCGGTCATGGCTCGTCGCCCTGGGCCACCATCGACCCCATCGTTGCCGCCAGCCAAGTGGTGATGGGCCTGCAGACCGTGGTGAGCCGCCAGCTCAACATCAGCCAGGAACCGGCCGTGGTCACCATCGGCCAGATCCAGGGCGGTACGCGCTACAACATCATCCCCGACAAGGTGGAGATGTTGGGCACGCTGCGCACGTTTGACGAAGACATGCGCCAGGAAGCGCTCAAGCGCATCACCACCACGGCCGAGTCGATTGCTGCGGCCAGCGGCGCCAAGGCCAGCGTGCGTTTTGGCCCCGTGGCCTACCCCGTGACCACCAACCCTGCGCAACTCACGCAGGCCTCGCTGCCCGCGCTGAACCTGGCCATGGGCGGCAAGACCATGGTGATCCCGAAGGTCGCTGGGTCGGAGGACTTCTCGGAGTTCCAGAAGGTCGTGCCGGGCTTCTTCTACTTTCTGGGCGCGCCGCCCAAGGGCAAGGAATTTGCCAAGGCCCCGCCCAACCACTCCGCGCTGTTCGACATCGACGAAGACCAGTTTCCCACCGGCGCACGCAGCCTGGCCGCGCTGGCCGTGGACTTTTTGCAGCGCAAGTAAAAAGAAGCGGAAAGAAGAAGGACGCCGCGCGGCTCAGGCCGCGCGGTGGTGCGTTGCCAGCTGGCGGCCGATGAGCAGGCGAAACGGCAGCAGCAGCGCCACCCCCAGCCCTAGCTTCACACCCAGGTCACCCAGCGCCCAGGTGATCCACGGGTCGCTGGTGCCCGCAAATGCAATGCTCCAGAACACGGCGGTGTCCAGCACCGCTGCAAGCAGCGTGGCCACCAGCGGCGCGCGCCACCAGGTGCCGTGGCGCAACCGGTCGAACACGCTGATGTCCAGCCACTGCGAGAGCAAAAACGCGGTGCCCGACGCGATGGCAATGCGCACCGGCGCCAGCACCAGCGAGGCCGTCACGGCCACCGCAAACCCCACCCACGCCACCCGCCGCGCCTGCTGCGGGCCGTGGGCGCGGTTGACCAGCTCGCTGACCAGAAAGGCCACCGGGTAAGTGATGGCACCCCAGGTGAGCCAGTCATTGAGGGGGAATTGGACCAGGATGTTTGACGCCAGCACCACGGCGGCCATGGCCAGGGCCGCCGCTGCAAACTGCAGCGGGGTTGGCGCCCGCATCATGCAGCTGCGCCGAGCAGGCTGCGCGCCACGGCCTCGCCCACCTTGATGCCATCCACGCCCGCCGACAGAATGCCGCCCGCGTAGCTGGCGCCTTCGCCCGCCGGGTACAGCCCCAGTGTGTTCAGGCTTTGCAGGTTGTCGCCGCGCCCGATCTTGAGCGGCGACGAGGTGCGTGTCTCCACGCCCGTCAGCACCGCGTCGTGCATGTCAAAGCCCTTGATCTTGCGGCCGAACACCGGCAGTGCCTCGCGCAGGGCCTCGATGGCGTAGCCGGGGAGGGCTGCGTGCAGGTCGCCCAGGGCCACGCCGGGCTTGTACGAGGGCTCCACGCTGCCCAGCTGGGTCGAAGGCTTGCCCGCAATGAACTCGCCCACCAGTTGGCCCGGCGCGCTGTAGTCACGCCCACCCAGCACAAAGGCATTCGATTCCAACTGGCGCTGCAGCACGCTGCCCGACAGCGGGTGGAACTGCCCGGCCGGCAGTGCCTCCACGCCGTAGGTCTGGCCCAGGTGGGTTTCAAACGCCTGCGCGTCCTGCGGGTAGTCGCGGGGGTCGATGCCCACTACCATGCCCGCATTGGCATTGCGCTCGTTGCGTGAATATTGGCTCATGCCGTTGGTCACCACGCGGTGGGGTTCGCTGGTGGCGGCCACCACGGTGCCGCCGGGGCACATGCAGAAGCTGTACACCGCGCGGCCATTGGCGGCGTGGTGCACCAGCTTGTAGTCGGCCGCGCCCAGCAGCGGGTGGCCCGCGTGGCGGCCCCAGCGGGCGCGGTCAATCACGCCCTGCGGGTGCTCAATACGAAAGCCGATGGAGAACGGCTTGGCCTCCATGGCCACGCCGCGCTCGTACAGCATGGCAAAGGTGTCGCGCGAGCTGTGGCCCAGCGCCATCACCACGTGGTCGGCGCGCAGCTCGGTGGTCTCGCCCGTGGCGTGGTTCAGCACCTTCAGGCCGCGCAGGTGGCGCTGGTCGCCCTTGCCTTCGATGATCACGTCCGTCACGCGCTGCTCGAAGCGGATCTCGCCACCCAGCGCGATGATCTGCTCGCGCAGGTTTTCGACCACCTTCACCAGCTTGAAGGTGCCGATGTGCGGGTGGGCGACGTACAAAATCTCTTCGGGCGCACCGGCGTTGACAAATTCGTTCATCACCTTGCGGCCTAGGTGGCGCGGGTCTTTGATCTGGCTGTAGAGCTTGCCGTCGCTGAAGGTGCCTGCGCCGCCTTCGCCAAACTGCACGTTGCTCTCGGCGTGCAGCTCGCGTTTGCGCCACAGGCCCCAGGTGTCTTTGGTGCGCTCGCGCACGGTCTTGCCGCGCTCCAGCACGATGGGCCTGAAGCCCATTTGCGCCAGCACCAGTGCGGCAAAGATCCCGCAGGGTCCGAAGCCCACCACCACGGGGCGCAGGGGCAGGTCGGCAGGTGCCTGGCCCACGGGGTGCCAGGCCATGTCAGGCGTGGGCTGGATGTGTGGGTTGCCTGCAAACTGGGCCAGCAGCGCGGCCTCGCGCTCGGGCTGGGCCAGCGTCACGTCCACGATATAGACGGCCAGCAGGTCGGCCTTGCGGGCGTCAAAGCTGCGCTTGAAAACGTGCAGGTGGGCGATGTCGGCGTCGGAGATGCCCAGGATGTGGGTAACAGCGGCGCGCAGGGGCGCCTCGGGGGCTTCGGCAGCGGTGAACGGCAGCCGGATTTCGGAGAGTCGGATCATGGTCTTGCGGGCCCGTGTCGATCGGGCGAAAAGCAATGGCGTGGGGCCGGGATGATACGGGGTCTGCGCAGCGGGCGGAACCCCGCCGGCCTACGCGGCCGGGGTGTGGGATGCGCTATCTATATAAAAATGATAGCAATCAAGGCACGTTGCACTAGCGCATCCGGCGGTTTTGGCTGAATTTTTGTTGTCAGGACGTGTTTAGGCTTCCTGGGCAGGCCGCTGGCGCCAGCGCAGCTCGGCCACACCCAGTGCGAAGGCCGCCAGCACCAGCGGCCCAAAGTAGTACAGCGCCCGGTAGGCCAGCAGTGCCGCCAGCACCTGTTCCTGCCCCAATGCGTCGGTGGTCAGCAGCGCCACGCCCACGGCCTCCAGCACGCCCAGGCCTGCAGGCACGCGCAGCACCAGCCCGGCCACGGCCCCCAGCAGCACCGTGGCCAGGGCGGCGGGGTAGGGCACCTGGTGTTGCAACACCGTCCACAGTGCGGCGCCCATCAGCATCCAGTTGGTGGCCGATGCCGCGATTTGCCACAGCGCCACGGGCCAGCGCGGCAGTGGAAAAGCGTGGCCCCGCAGCGTGATTGCACGGCCTCTGCGCACCGCGCACAGTGCCAGGTAAACCAGCGGCAAGCAGCCCAGCACCGTGCCGCCCAGGCGCCACTGCCAGGGCGTCACCGCCCACCCGGCCACCGCTGGCGGCTGCCACAGCCAGGCCAGCACCCCGGCCAGCAGCAGGTAGCCCACCCAGTTGGTCACGATGCTGGTGCCCACCACCTGGCCGATGGTGCCGGGGTCCACGCCGCGCCGGGCGTACAGCCGGTAGCGCACGCCCACGCCGCCAATCAGCGAGCCCAGGTTGAGCGTGAACGGATAGCTCGTCATGGCGATGGCCAGGGTGGTACCACGCGGCAGGCGGTGGCCGCTGCAATGGCGGCCCACCCAGTCAAAGCTGCCGTAGGTGAAGTGGCTCAGCAGCGCCAGCGCGCCGCCCAGCGCCAGTGCGGCGGTGGGCAGATCGCGCAGGGCTTGCAGCACGGCGGGCCAGTCCACCGTGCGCGCCTGCCGAAAGATCAGCGCGGCAACCACCGCAAAGAAGGCGATGGCGACCCCCCGCGTGAGCCAGGGCCACCAGGCCTGCTGTGACCAGTGGCGCCAGCCGCTGGTGGTGTGCCGTTTGCGGCCCACCTGGGTGTCCGCGTGCAGCGTGGGGGTGGCCATGGGGTGCGCCTGCCCGCTCAGGTGGCGGGGCTGCCTGCGGGCTCTGCGGCACCCGGGTTGGCGAGCGTGATGTGGGGCTCGTGCCGGGGCAGCCAGCCCGCCCAGGCGGGGAACCAGCGCAGCAGATGGAACACCGCATAGCTGCGCAGCAGGCGCAGGCGGTTCCAGCGGCTGGGCGCTGTGGCTTCGACCTGCTTGCAGCTGTGCTCCATCAGGTGCGACAGGCGCCTGTGCAGGTGGGTGTTGAAGGCGCGGTCCTGGATGATCACGTTGGCCTCCAGGTTCAGCGACAGGCTCAGCGGGTCGAGGTTGCTGGAGCCCACGGTGGACCAGTCCTCGTCCACCAGCGCCACCTTGCCGTGCAGCGGGCGGTCGCAGTATTCGTACACCCGCACCCCTGCGCGCTGCAGGTGGTCATACAGCAGGCTGGCCGCCGTCTTCACGATGGGCATGTCGGGCTGGCCTTGCAGGATGATGCGCACATCCACCCCCCGTTTCGCGGCGCGCCGCATCTCGCGGATGAAGCGGTAGCCGGGGAAGAAGTAGGCATTCGCAATCACGACCCGGCTGCGCGCTGCGCGCAGGGCCACGCGGTAATGGCGCTCGATGTCGTTGGTGTGCTGCTGGTTGTCCCGTGTCACAAACATCGCGTGCGCGGTGCCCGCGTGCGGGCGCCCGGTGATGCCGGCAGCCTGGTGGCGCTTGCGCTCCTGGCGGCTCAGAACAGCCTCGCGAGTGAAGTGGTGCATCTGCGCCACGATGGGGCCGCGCACCTGCACGGCGTAGTCCTGCTTGGCCTCGGGGCCAAAGTCGGCCACATGGTCGGCCGAGTAGTTGATGCCGCCAATGAACCCCAGGTGCCCGTCCACCACCACGATCTTGCGGTGCATGCGGCGCAACATATTCAGCCGCTGGCCCAGGAAGCGGCGGCCCGGGTCAAAGATGCGAAAGTGCACGCCCGCCTCCACCAAGCTGCCGACAAACCGGTCCGACAGGTCGGGCGAGCCAAAGCCGTCCACCAGCACATGCACCTCCACGCCCCGCTGGGCGGCCGCCAGCAGCGCGGCGTGCAGTTGCTGGCCGATCTTGTCCTCGAACAGGATGAAGGTTTCCAGCATCACCTCGCGCCGGGCGTCGGCAATGGCCTGGAACACGCGGGGAAAGAACTCCTCACCGTTTTCTAGCAACTCAAAATGGTTGCCGGGCACCCAGCGCGAGGACCGGGGTGCGCGCAGGGCGCGGGGCGTGCTGAAGGCAGGGCGTTTCATAGCAGGATCTCCGCAGCCAGGGGCGCATGGTCCGAGAGCTTGTCCCAAGGCTTCTTGGGCAGCGTCAGCGGCGAGTGCACGGTGGCGTTGCGCACATAAATGCGGTCGAGCGCCAGCAGCGGCATCGCCGCGGGAAACGTGCGCACCGCCCTGCCAAAGGCCTGCACGAACACCTCCTGCAAGCCGGCTTCGCGGTGCAGGATGTCGTGTGCGCGGTGGCGCCAGTCGTTGAAATCGCCGGCCAGCACTACGGCCTCATTGGCGGGAAAACTGTTGACCAGATCGCACACGCGGCGCAGCTGGTGCTGCCGGTGCGACTCCTGCAGGCCCAGGTGCACACACACGGCATGCACGGGCAGGTGGTGCCCAGGGGGCTGCAGCACACAGTGCAGCATGCCGCGCCGTTCGGGCCCGCTCACCGAAATGTCGTGGTTCTCGTAGTGCGTGATCGGAAACTTGGACAACAGCGCATTGCCATGGTGGCCGTTGTCATACACCGCATTGCGCCCGTAGGCGTACTGCGACCAGAGGGTGTCGGCCAGAAACTCGTAGTGCGGCACCTGCGGAAAGTTGGCGAACCGGCTGGCGTGTCGGTGGTGCGTGCCCAGCACTTCTTGCAAGAACACCAGGTCCGCCGCCACGTCGCGCACGGCCTCGCGCAGCTCATGCAGCATGAAGCGCCGGTTGAAGGTGGTGAAGCCCTTGTGCACGTTCACGGTGAGCACCTTGAACGCAATAGGCTGAGAGTCTGTCGCGGAGTTCGGGGCCATGGGCAGTTGCAATCGTTGGAAGGGGCTCCGGCGAAGCCACCGCAAAGGTGGGCCGATGCGAACCTTGATTGTTCTGGCCCGAGCGCGTTATCGCTGTAGGACGGCTGGCCGTGGCCTTGTGCTGCGCTGCCCAAAAAAAAGGGCCCCGAAGGGCCCTGGTGATAGCGCGGGGCGCGTCGGCGGCCATCAGGCCGGCAGGAAGCCTTCCACCGACAGGTAGCGCTCGCCCGTGTCGTAGTTGAAGCCCAGCACCTTGGCGCCTGCGGGCAACTCGGGCAGCTTCTGGGCAATGGCGGCCAAGGTAGCGCCGGACGAGATGCCCACCAGGATGCCCTCTTCGCGCGCAGAGCGGCGGGCGTATTCGCGGGCCGGTTCGGCATCGACCTGGATCACGCCGTCGAGCAGGCTGGTGTCGAGGTTCTTGGGGATGAACCCCGCGCCAATGCCCTGGATGGGGTGGGGCGACGGCGCGCCGCCCGAGATCACTGGCGAGGCCGTGGGCTCCACCGCAAACACCTTGAGTTGGGGGAACTTGGCTTTGAGCACCCGCGCCACGCCCGTGATGTGGCCACCCGTGCCCACCCCCGTGATCAGCACATCAATGCCGTCGGGGAAATCTGCCAGGATCTCCTGCGCCGTGGTGCGCACATGGATATCGATGTTGGCGGGGTTCTCGAACTGCTGCGGAATCCACGAGCCAGGCGTCTGCGCCTGCAGCTCTTGGGCACGGGCAATCGCGCCCTTCATGCCCTTTTCGCGCGGGGTCAGGTCAAACTGAGCGCCATAGGCCAGCATTAGGCGGCGGCGCTCAATGCTCATGCTGTCGGGCATCACGAGGATCAGCCTATAGCCCTTGACGGCCGCCACCAGCGCCAGGCCGATGCCGGTGTTGCCCGAGGTGGGCTCGATGATGGTGCCGCCGGGCTTCAGCGCACCGGACTTTTCCGCGTCCTCCACCATCGCCAGCGCAATGCGGTCCTTGATGGAACCGCCGGGGTTGCTGCGCTCCGACTTCACCCACACATTGGCGCCAGGGCCAAACAGGCGGTTGATGCGCACGTGGGGCGTTTTGCCGATGGTTTGCAGAATGTTGTCAACTTTCATGGCGTCTCCTGTTAAGCGTTGGGTTGGGCACAAAGTGGAAGGTCTGTGACGCGCATTCTGAACCACTTGTTCTACGGCTCTGGCCATATGGATATAGTCAGGGTATGGGGCGGGCCGCCGCAACGCCCATCACGGCAGGGGTGATACCTCCACGCGCATAGCGCCCGCTGCGGGCGTGATCTGCACCCGCACCGGCAGGCCCATCCCAATGGTCTGCGCGTTGGTGGCCGTGTGCTGCGTCACTTCACTGCAGGTATAGCTGGCGGCCTGCCCGCTGCGCCACACCGCCAGGGCCAGCGGCAGCATCCACTGGTCCGCCAGGTGCGGGCCCAGCGCGCCGGTGCTGCGCTGGTAGGCGCGCACTTCGTCCACCAGCCGCTTGGCCACCTGCTCGGCCGACAGGCCGCGTTCGCCCAGCTGGCAGAACACCTCGGTCACCTGCGCGTACTCCAGCGTGGCGATCAGCGCATTGCCCGGCCCTTCGTTCTGGCGCGTGGGCGGCTGGCGCAGCTGGCCAGCTTCAAACGTCCAGCCCATGCGCTGACCCAGCGCCGCCAGCTCCCGCGTGGCAATGTGGCGCGCCAGGCCGGGCACCAGCGCCTCGCCCCAGGCGTCTTGCAGCTCGCCGCGCTCCAGCACATCCACCGGCGCCAGAGGTCGGGTGGATGGGGCAGGCGTGATGTGCGCCACCAGCTCGCCGCCCCCGGCGGGGTAAAAGCCCCGTCGCTGCAGTTGCAGTTCCAGCCCCACCCCTAGCCGCCGCGCCAGCGGCGCAAAGGCGCGTTCCAGAAAATCAAACGGCGGCGCCATCGGGTTGTGCGTGCCGCCCGCCAGCTCGACCTTGCTCGGGCCATCGGCCAGCATCAGCGCGGGCAGCACCGTCTGCAGCACCAGCAGGCAACTGCCTGCGGTGGCGATCTGAAAACGGTAGTCGCCTGCACGCACGTTGCCGGGTGTGAACACCAGCGTTTGCGAATTCAGCTCCGCGCCCTCGGCCTGCCCGCCGCACACGGCGACCGCTGCCTGCGTGCAGGCCAGGTGCTGGCGCATGAGGCCCGGCTTGGGCCGCCCGGCGCGGATGCGCGAGATGTGCAGCGGGCGGCCGGTGACCATGGACAGGGCCAGGCCGGTGCGCAGGATTTGCCCGCCACCTTCGCCGGTGGAGCCGTCGAGAACGAGGGGTGCAGAGGTGATTTTCTCCGGATTATTCTTGTGCATAAAAAGCAGCTACTGCGCCCAATGGACAAGCGCAAGCAGCTATCAAATCAATAGTTACAAAGGGTGTCACCCCTTCACACACACCACCTGCTTGAGCGTGTACACCACCTCCGCCAGGTCTTCCTGCGCCGCCATCACCGCATCGATGTCCTTGTACGCCATCGGAATTTCGTCAATCACGTCTGCATCCTTTCGGCATTCCACGCCTTCGGTGGCCTTGATCTGGTCCGCCACAGTGAACAGCTTCTTGGCCTTGGTGCGGCTCATGGTTCGCCCTGCGCCGTGGCTGCAGCTGTTGAAGCTCTCGGGGTTGCCTTTTCCGCGCACGATGAAGCTCTTGGCCCCCATGCTTCCCGGGATGATCCCCAGCTTGCCTTGCTCGGCACTCACCGCGCCCTTGCGGGTCACGAACACGTCTTGCCCGAAGTGCGTCTCGCGCTGCACGTAGTTGTGGTGGCAGTTCACCGCCTCAATGTGCGTTTCGAACGGCTTGGTGATCACCTTGCGTAGCGCGGCAATCACACGTCCCATCATCACTTCGCGGTTGGCGGCGGCAAACTTTTGCGCCCACCCCACGGCCTTCACGTAGTCGCCGAAGTACTGCGCGCCTTCCTCAAAGTACGCAAGGTCTTTATCGGGCAGGTTGCGCTGGTTCATCTCGGCGTCTTTCTTGGCCAGCTCGATGAAATGGGTGCCGATGGCGTTTCCCACCCCGCGCGAGCCGGAGTGCAGCATCACCCACACGCTCTGGTGCTCGTCCAGGCAGATCTCGATGAAGTGGTTCCCCGTTCCGAGCGTTCCCAGGTGCTTGTAGTTGTTCGTGTTCTTGATGCGCGGGTGCGCTTCGCAAATCTCGTCGAACTCATCCACCAGCGCAGCCCAGGCGCGGTCGGTCTCGGCGGGCGGCGTATCCCAGCTCCCCTTGTCGCGGCCGAAACGCTTGGGGGTCATCCCCACGGGCACGGCGCGTTCAATGGCGGTGCGCACGCCAGACAGGTTATCGGGCAGATCGCTCGCGGTCAGCGTGGTTTTGCACGCCATCATTCCGCACCCCAGGTCCACCCCCACCGCAGCGGGGATGATGGCCTTGAGGGTGGGTACCACCGAGCCGATGGTCGCGCCGATTCCCAGGTGCACGTCGGGCATCACCGCCACGTGCTTGAACACGATGGGCAGGCGGGCAATGTTGCGCAGCTGGTTCTTGGCGTCTTCTTCCACGGGCACGCCGTTTGTCCACATCTTCACGGGCACGCCGTTCGGGATTTCGAATTGTTCGTAGTTCATGGTTCTTTTCTCGTTGTGTCTTCGTTGTATTTCGTTTGAGCGACGATGTTCGTCATCCAGCCATTGCATCAAAGACCGCGCTGATCCGCTCTGGGAGCGGGTAGCACTGATGGTCCACGGCCCCCGCTGGCAACCAGGAACTGGTGGGGCCCGCATCCACCAGCCGCATGAGCTTTTGTGTCCAACGCGCTTTGGTGGCGGGCCTGTTCAGCCATTCCTCCATGATGCGTTTGTATTCGACCTCATCCGTGGCAAACGCATTGCCCATCTGGTGGGCATTCCACACATAGTCCCAATAGCACGCGTCCACAAAGTTCAGGGTCGATGCGTCGCTTTCGCAGTCCAGCCAGTGTTGCAGCAGCGGTTCCAGCGGCACGCGGGCATAGGCCCACATGAGCAAGATGGAGAAGGCGTTATCGCCCTGGAAGAGAGAATCGCTGGCGGCTGGCCATTGCTCCAACCCTTGTGCAAAGTACGCCAGCGCAAAGCCCTGCAGCGCAGCCTGTTCTGCCGCTGAAAACGAACCGGGCTCGCACCGCCCCAGTCGGTCCAGGTACAGCTCGGTGGAGTGGTGCAGTCGGGCACCTTCGGCGAGCAGTTCCAGCAGCCGTGGGGCCAGGTATTTGATTTCATCCGCGGGCTGGACTTGGCTCTTGGCCGAATCGTTGTACTCGTAGAAATGCCTCTGGGTCAGTTGGCGCAGAGGAAGGTGTCGCATCTCACGCTCCAGCTCGGCATTCATGCAGCAGGCGGTACACACGTCCAGCAGGTGATCCGGTGCTTGGTAATGCGCAAACGCTTTGTAGGCCGCTTGTGTCGCGGCTTCCAGCGCATTGCTTGGTGTGTATTCCAATACTGCGTTGGCTCCGTTTTTCTTCTTTTTCATGGCAGTTCTCTTTTCTGCTTTGTCTGGTGGACGCGAAGGGATTCGAACCCGCATCAATACAGCGACCAGGGTGCTTGAATCCACTGGCCCAGTGAACGGTTGGAAACGCGCGCCAGTGGCAGACCCGTCATCGGAGCCAGCACCTGCATCCTCAACCTTGCCCGTTCACCGACTCTCCCGCTGTACTCGGTGTTACCCGAGCTGCCGGCAATAACAACATTTTTGGCAGTGGCGCTCCCTTCTGTGCCAGCGCGCCCATATCCTTTTCACCCGTGGCTCAGCGCATCTTGACCAGGCCGTTCAGCACCTGGTCCAGGCCGCCAAACACCGAGATCTTGTCGATGCGCTCGGCCACACGTTCCAGCGTCTCCAGCTCTTTCATGCGCAGGGCGACGGGGTTGTCCTCCATCACCTTGGCGGTGTTGAGTAGCGAGCGCGTGGCGGCGGTTTCTTCGCGGCGGCGGATCACGTTGGCCTCGGCCTGCTTCTGGGCTTGCACTACCTGGGTCAGGATGATTTTCATCTCGCCGGGCAGCACGATGTCCTTCACGCCCACGCTTTCCAGTTGCATGCCATAGGGCAACAGCTTGGCGGCCATGTGTGCTGTCACCACCTCGTCGATCACTGTCTTGTTCTCCAGCAGCTCATCGAGCGTGCGGGTGCCCACGGCGGCGCGCAGCGCAAACTGCAGCTCGCGGTACAGGTAGTCGGCAGGCTTTTGCAAGTGGGCATAGGCTTGCAGCACATGCACAAAGCGGTAGGTGGCGCACAGGTTCAGGCGCAGGCTCACCTTGTCGCGGGTCATGATGTCCTGGCCCGACACTTCCACGGCTTGCAGGCGCAGGTCCACCATCTCCACGGCCACGGTGCGGCCATACTTCCAGAAGGCGTAGGTGCCTGCGGTCAGCAGGCGTTCCACCTTGCCGTCCACCGTCAGCAGGCCGCACTGGCCCTCGGGCACCTGCACCTGCAGCACACCGGCCAATCCGGTAACGCTGCGCTGGCGCAGCTGGGCTTGCGTCAATCGCGCCACCAGCGCGGCGGGCAGTTCAGCGCCTGCTTGCAGATCCACCACTTGCACGCTCACATCCACCAAGCCTTTCCAATAAAGACGGCGGGTGCCAGGGGGCAGGATCTCGACCAGCACGCCATTTTCGCTGCGCAGGCCCACTTCGGTTTCCGACAGGCTCACCTGCACAAACTCGGCTGCCACCACGGCGGGCTCTTGCGCCATCAGGTACTCGGCCAGGCCGTGGGTGAAGGCGGGTTGTTCGAGGGCGAAGGTCTCCACGCGCAGCGCGTCTGTGCCCGCAAACAGCCAGTAGGTGCCGCTGTGCAGCACGCGGTCAAAGCTGCCATTGCGCAGCAGCAGGGCGCGTTCGTTTTTCTTCACGGTGGCGCGTTGGAATATCTTCATCAGCATCTCTTTTTCCTCTTCTTTCTTCTTCGTTGTCGTCACTCGTCACATATCGGGTTGCCGTTACAGCGATGGCGGGGTGCCAGGGGGCGCAGCCTGGGCCGTGCAGTGCGCCGTGGTGGCTGCCCCCATCCCCGCGGGAAGGGCGGCAGCGCGGCTGGCTGCGGGCGCGGGCTGTGCCGGGTGCTGGCACAAACCGCCACCGGCTGACGGGGTGAATCCCTTGCGGTTGCAGCGCAACCTGGGGGCTTCTCCCCGCGTTCGGCGGGTGGTCTTTCGACCGGTACTTCCAATCAAGGTCTTGCGACCGTGGGCAGGAATCGAACCTGCGACAACCGCCTTTCGGCGGGGCTCTACCAGACTGAGCTACCAGTGGTGGCACGCCTGGAGTCGAACCAGGCAGTTCCTTTCGGAGTGGTCACCACGACCGTGCCGTCGTTACCCAGCGTTTGCGATGTGCGGCATGCAGAACGTCAACAGAACCCGAAGGCCCCGGATGCCCGGCACCGGTGGGGCGAACGTTGGTCCTAACCCCGACCTGTGAGTGGTCACCGCTTGCGCTGGATGCATCTTCTATTGCCAGATGCATGCCAGCTTGCAATGCAGGGCGTTAATGCGTTCAAGTTGTTGATTTGTATGGGGTATTTTCCTTTTGGCGAAATTGATTGGGTGTTTAGATGCCAAGATAATTAGAATGAAAGCTAGTTAAGTAGATAAAAAAATATGCGCAAAAACAAGGTGGTCATCGGCTTCCTGGGCACCCAGCTGGACTCTGGCAAGGGCGCAGGTCGGTGGGAGAAATGGCGCCCCACGGTGTCCCTGGTGCAGCATGAGGATGTGGTGATCGAGCGGCTGGAGCTGCTCTACACCCCGCCGCACCGCGAGCTGGCCCACCAGGTGCGCGCGGACATGGCCACCGCCTCGCCCGAGACCTCGGTGAACCTGGTGCCCCTGCCCATTGCCGACCCCTGGGACTTTGGTGAGGTCTATGCCCAGCTGTACGACTGGACGCAGGCCTACCGCTTTGACACCGAGCGTGAGGCGTACTGGACGCATATCACCACGGGCACGCATGTCGCGCAGATCTGCCTGTTCTTGCTGGTGGAGTCGCGCCGCATTCCGGGCGTGCTAGTGCAGACCTCCCCGCCCAAGCGTCAGCGCATCGGCGACCCCGGCAGCTACACGCTGATCGACCTGGACCTCTCGCGCTACGACGTGATCGCGCAGCGCTTTGGCGCCGAGCAGCAGGACGCAGTGCAGTTCCTCAAAAGCGGCATTGCCACGCGCAACGCCCGCTTCAATGCACTGATCGACGAGGTGGAGCGGGTGGCGGTGCGCTCGCGCGCGCCCATCCTGTTCACGGGGCCCACGGGCGCGGGCAAGTCGCATCTGGCGCGGCGCATGTACGAATTGAAGAAGGCCCGCCACCAAGTGGAGGGCGAGTTTGTGGAAGTGAACTGCGCCACGCTGCATGGTGACGGCGCGGCGTCCACGCTGTTTGGCCACAAGAAAGGTTCGTTCACCGGCGCGGCGGCCGACCGCGCGGGCCTGCTGCGCACGGCGCACAAGGGCGTGCTGTTCCTCGACGAGATTGGTGAGCTCGGCGCAGACGAGCAGGCCATGCTGCTCAAGGCCGTGGAAGAAAAGCGTTTCTACCCCCTGGGCAGCGACCGCGAGGTGGAGAGTGACTTCCAGCTCGTGGCTGGCACCAACCGTGACCTGCGCACCGAGGTGGCGGCCGGGCGCTTTCGTGAGGACCTGTTTGCGCGTATCAACCTCTGGAGCTATGTGCTGCCCGGCCTGGCCCAGCGACCCGAAGACATCGAGCCCAATGTGGATCACCTGCTGCAGCGAGCGGGCGAAGAGCTGGGCCGCAGCGTGCGCTTTTCCAACGAGGCGCGCGCCGCCTACTTGCGCTATGCACAGTCGCCCGAAGCGCTGTGGACCGGCAACTTCCGCGACCTCTCGGCCAGCGTGACACGCCTGGCCACGCTGGCCGACAGCGGCCGCATCGGCCTGCCGCTGGTGGAGGCTGAGATCGACCGACTGCGCTGGCTGTGGCAGACCGCGAGCGACGCACGCCATGGCCTGGCTCCCGCTGCAGGAGCGGTAGGGCGCGACGAACTCGCGGCCTTGCTGGGTGACGTGGTGGTGGAGTCCATGGACCTCTTTGACCAGTTACAATTGGCCGCTGTGCTGCAAGTCTGCCGCCAGTCGCGCACCTTGTCGGACGCGGGGCGCCTGTTGTTCCAGGCCTCGCGCACGCAGCGCACCGTGGTCAACGATGCGGACCGGCTGCGCAAGTACCTGGCGCGGTTTGGGCTGGATTGGGAGCGGGCATCGGGTGCTGGGCGATAATCTCGCCCGTGAAGCACGCCAGACCGCCGCTGGTGCAATCTGGGAAACCAGGCACTGGAGGAACGTCCGGACTGCACAGGACAGCGTAGCAGCTAACGGCTGCCCACCGTGAGGTGAGGATCAGAGCAACAGAGACGAGTCCCGGGGGAGTGCCGCAAGGCAAACCACCGGGGGTGAAACGGGCAATCTCTACGCGCAGCAATACCAAGTAGGCCAGCGTTGATGTGGTTCCGCAGAGCTGGCGGGTAGGTAGCACCGAGCCGTGGTGGCGACACCCGGCCCAGATTAATGGCGGTCACACTGCGGGCAGCCGTGGTGCACAGAATCCGGCTTATCGGCGTGCTTCACACTTTATTTCTACCCTGGCGCCTTTGGCGCAGGCGGGTTCAGCCTTTCGCGCAATGGGGCGCGTGCCCCCGCTCCAGCTCTGTCGCCCGCTCCACCGTGTCGGGATGGCTGCTCAGAAGCGACCAGACAGGGTGCGATCCGATCTCCTGCGCCGTCTTGCGTTGGCGTGCTGCATCGGGTGTGCTGGCACCAGACGCGGGCACCGAAGCCGCGGCGGCCTGGCCCTTGCCTGGGTCTTTTTTCTGGGCGTCTTCGTTGTCCTCGTCACGCGCAATCGCCAGCAGCAGCTGGCCCATGGGCGCGGTGGGCAGTGCAGCGTGGCGCATCACGGCGATGGCGTAGCAGTCGGCCTCGCGCTCATGGCTGCGGCTGTAGGCCAGGCCGGTGAGCAAGGATGCGCCAGTAGAGACGATGCCGGACACATCACCCAGCGCCAGCCCCAGGCCCATGTTCAGCACCCCCTGCTGCACCACCATGCGCGTGGTGTGGCGTTGCACCACATGGCCCACCTCGTGGGCCAACACGCCCACCAGGGCGTTGTCGTCCAGGCCCTTGTCGGCAGCTGCCTTCACGATACCGTCGGTCATCACGATCTTGCCGCCGGGCAGCGCAAACGCATTGGCGCCCATGCCGGATCGGAACTCCAGGGACAAAGGCGGCCGATAGCCGGCGTAACGCTGCAGGCCGGGGGGCGTTTGTTCCACCAGGGCGTCAAAGCGGGCCTTGAGCTGGTCTTGCCGCTCCTTGGGGAGCTTGCTGGGCTTGAGCGTGCCTTCATCCATCTGTTGGAGCACGTTCTCAGCCACACTGGTTTCCCAGCCCAGGGGCACAAACCGCGTGAGTTGCGTGGCGGCCCAGGGCGTGCCGTAGCGGTAAAACAGCGTGAGTCCGATGACGGCGACGGCCGTCACGCCCAGCAGCACGGGCCAGCGGGTCTGCATGCGTTGTGCGATGCCGGGGCGCTCGCCCACAGCGGCCAGGGCCGCACGCCACTCGGTCACGGCGTCGATCTCCACGCTGCCATGGTCGCGCAGATCAATGACCACACGGGGCTGCGGCTTGCGTTCGTTCCAGGCCTCCGGCCAGCCCACCTGCTTCCAGGCAAAGACCACCGGTTCAGTACCCGGCTGCGAGAGCGGATGCAGTACCAGCGATGGGCCTTGCGGTGTGGACCGCAGGCTCACCACCACCGGACGGGCCTTGCTGCTCTGGCCGTCAAACCAGCGCCCGGGGACCAGGGCAGGGTGCTCGGGCGCCGACATGATCAACCGATGAGGTCGAGGCCAGCGGCATCCGCCAGCGCATCGCCCAGGCCACCCTGCTGCTGGCGCACCATGGCGCCGGTCACCTGCTCCACGCCACCCTTGACGTGCAGGGTGACGGACTCGCACTTCATGCGGTATTCACTCACCCGCGCAAACGGGCGGTACAGCCCCAGCGTCAGCAGGGTGAGCAGCATGTTCTTGATGCGCAGCCACACGTATTGGCCGCTTTTCAGGTGGCACTTGAAGCGCGCCACATGGCTCACGCCGATGTTGTTCCACATCAGCTGGAACATGCGCGCCTCGCGGTACGCGCGGGCGGGGGCCGACGCCAGGATCAGCATGAAGATGCCGGCGATGATGGACACGATGATCACCACAAACATCCACAGGCCCAGCCGGTTGCTCTGGCTGGCCACCAGGGCGATGGAGCTGCCTGCCAGGATGCCGATCAGGGCCGAGAAACCCACCACGCACAGAATGAAAACGGCCACGGTGGCCATCCACACCTTGACGAAGTCCATGTACACGGGCTTCCAGCGGCCTTTTTCGGCGCCGACCTGGGCCTTGAGCACCAGCAGGCTCTTGAAGTTGTACTCCATGCGGATCACACACAGCACCGACAGCACCAGGCCCAGCAGCACCAGACCGCCCATGGCGGGGGTGAACGAGGGCATGGGTTGCTTCTTGCCTTCTTCCTCGATGGTCTCCAGCGCCTGGGCCAGGTCGGGCGACAGCAGCTGCAGGCCATAGAACACGCCAAACCACACCAGCGCCAGTGCAAACACGGGCCAGCTGGCGAGGTAGACTTCTTTCCAGCTCGCGGTGAACTGCAGTCGCAGCCCGCGCCAGCGTGTGGCCCCCAGGCGAAAGCGCATGGCGCTGGCCCAGATGAAGGGCGCCAGCGCCGCGCCCGCCAGCAGGAACAGGCCCACGGCCGTGTCCTGGCCGGTGTTGGCGGCCAGGTTATAGGCAATGGTCAGCAGCATCAGCAGCACAAAGCCCATCACCATCTTGCGCTGCTGCGCGGTGAATTCGAGGGGGCTGCCGGCCACCAGCGTGTGGCTGTAGAAATACTGGGCGGTGCGGCGGCGCGCCCAGGGGGTGTAGATGCCCAGCGTGACGATGGACAGCAGCACGTTGACGATCCAGACCCGGAAATACTCGCCCCCGCTGCCCGTGAACTCGAGCGGGTGGGCATCGATGTTCATCGGCATGAAGGTGGACATCGGCCCCGCAGCGCCGCCAGACGATTGGTTTGTGTTCATGAACTCCCTCCAGAGTGCTGCGCAGTGTAGCAGCGGCGTGGATCGAAGGAGTTCAAATGGAAAAGGCCTGAAGCGCTTGTTGTAAAAGCGCTGATAGCTATGTTTTCAGGAGCATATGTGTGTCGCCTGTCGCCTGTCGCCTGTCGCCTGTCGCTTGCGCATCGGCAGTGCGCCGCTGTGCCGGTAAGCCCTTAGAACTTCTCCCACGGCTGCAGGTAGCGCCACTGCCCCTCGGGCACCTTGGCCAGCGGCACGCGGCCGATGCGGATGCGCTTGATACCCACCACCGTCAGGCCCACTACTTCGCACATGGCCGGGATCTGGCCCGGCCGGATGCCCTTGAGTGCAAAGCGCAGCTTGGTTTCGTTCTGCCAGCTCACCTTGATGGGGGGCAGGGGGCGGCCGTTGAACGTGAGTCCGTGGCACAGGCGCTGCAGGCCATTGGGCGCGATGTCGCCCTTGACCTCGACGATGCATTCCTGCTCCAGCGACTCGATGTCTTCGGCCAGCTTGCGCGCAATGCGTTTGTCTTGCGTGTACACCACCAAGCCGCTGGCCTCGGTGGGCAGGGGGGTGAAGCATTCGAGCTGCTTGAAGTGGCGCTGCAGCACGCGGATGCCCGACGCGTCTTCTGGCAGATGCGACGCGGCATTGAGCAGCGTGAGCGCCTGTGGCGCCCCCTGGCTGCGGCTGGCGTGGGCCGCTTGCCCTGTGGCTGCGCCCGGCAGGCCCAGGCCGGCTTCAAACCCTGCTGGCTTGTGCAGCAGCAAGGTCACCGGCGTCAGCGCCAGCAGACTGGCATCGGGTGCGACCGTCACGGCCTGATCGGGGCGCACACGCGCGCCGGGGGCTTCCTCGATCTGGCCGTCCACGCTCACAAAGCCGCCCTCGATGAATTGCTCGGCCGTGCTGCGCGAGCAGTTCAGTTGTTCGGCCACGCGTTTGGCCAGGCGGATGTGGGTAGGGTCGGGGTGCTTGTCGGTCATTGAATATTGAAGGCGGTCTTGGTGTTCTTGGTGCTCAGTTGTTGCCGGGCTGCAGCGAGCGGATGCGCTCCACATGCGCCAGCAGCGAGCGCTGGGCCACGGGCCACATGCGCGGCGGCACATCGTCGTAGGCGTGGCGCACCCAGTCGTCCATGCTGCCTTGCGGCAGCGCCTGCATGGCGGCCAGCACCTTGGCCTCACGTGCCAGGCGGTGGGCCTTGAGCTTGGCGATGGCATGGCGGGCCCCCAGGACCGGGCCCCCCAGCACGTAGCCATGCGCGGGAAGGATGAACTCCACGCCGTGCGCGGCGCAGACCGCATCCAGCCGGTCTAGCGAATCCAGGTAGTCGGCCATATTGCCGTCGGGCGGGTCGATCACGGTGGTGCTGCCGTTCAGGATGTGGTCGCCGCTGAACAGCAGCGCGTCCTCCACCAGCAGCAGGCACAGGTGGTTGGCCGCATGGCCCGGGGTGTGGATCACCTGCAAGGTGTGGGTGATTTTGCCCTCAGGCGCTAGTCCTTCAAGCACGAGCAGCTCATTATTTTGTAGCGCCCGGTCGGGGGTGAACTGGCTGGCCGCGCGGGCCGTGGGGGCAGACGGCAGGCCCAGAACGGGCGGGCGCGCCTTGCCGGCCTGCACACACATCGCCTGCAGCGGCGCGGCGCCGGGTGAATGGTCGGCGTGCGAGTGGGTGCACACAATCATGCGGATGTCGCCCCCCGCTGCACGCCAGAGCTTGTCCAGGTGCTCGGCGTCGGCCGGGCCGGGGTCGATGGCGATGAAGCCCGTGGCCGGGTCGCCCACCAGGTAGCTGTTGGTGCCGGGGCCGGTCATCACGCCGGGGTTGGGCGCGGTCAGGCGCATCACGTTGCGCAGCAGCGGCACGGGGCGCTCGGTCTGCCAGTCCAGCGGGTGCACGATCTGCCCGTCGGGGCACACCAGCGCCAGCTCGCCAAACGGCATGTCGTCTTCCATGTAGCGCGCTTCCTTGCCCGCCAGCAGGCCTGCGCGTGGGCAGCTCACCCACAGGGGCTGCTCGTGCGCCACGGCGTCCAGCACCGCCTGGGTGCTGGCAAATTGGGCCAGGCGCTGCAGCGTGCGGATGGTGGGGAAGATCATGAAGAACTGCCCCGCCTCGTGCCGCGCCAGCGCGTCGGCCGGGCGCACCCACACGGGCTCGAACTGCTCGGCCTCGTCGGCCACGGGCTCCTGGCCCTCGGGCATGCGGGCCACCAGAAAAGGCACTTCAAAGCGGCGGGCCAGGTCCCGGTCGGCCGTCCAATGGGCCAGCAGGTACACCCCATCGGCCGCCAGGCGCAGTCCGCGTGCGGTGCACTGCGCAGCAAAGGGCTGGTGGCGGTCGATGGCGGCAATGTCCTGCGCATCGGCCATCTGCCCTTGGCGGGGGCCTTCTGCATGGCGCGCCAGCAATACGCCCAGCTCTTCAAAACTCTCGCGGATGGCGGCAATCGCCTGGGTGAGGTGCTGGTCGCTCTGGGTAGGGCGGCGGTCCGCAGCGGCGTGCGTGGCGGGTGCTGCGTCCAGCGCATCAATGCCCCCGCCGGGGAACACATACGCGCCAGGCGCAAAACTGGCCGTGGCCGAGCGCCGGGTCATGAGGACTTCGAGCCCGCCGCCGCCAGGCACATCGCGCAGCAGCAGCACGGTGGCGGCGGGGCGGGTGGCGACGGGTTCGCGGTGGGGGTGGAGTTGTTGGCTGGAGCGGGGCATCAAGCCATTATCGAGGCCCTGTGCGTGCACTGCCTACTCGCCAGTCACATCAGGCTTTGCGTGGCCCGATAGCTCAGCGCAACGCGCGCAGTTGCTGCAGGCGCTGCAGCACGGCGTCGATGACGGCGTTGGCGCCCTCCACATCGCAGCTCCACAGCATTTCCAGCAATTCGATCAGCGCGATGGCGTTGGTTTCCTGCAGCGCTGCGCGGGCGGCAGCCTGCAGGTCGTGCAGGTCCAGATCCTGAAGAACATCAACGGTCAATCCCATGGGGTGCTCCCTGTTTTTTTTGAGGAGGCCCATGGTAGGTGCGTGGCGCCCGGGTGCCGGGCTGCGCGGCATGATCAAGATCAAGGGCGGATGAGAAACCCGGCGCCCTAGCGCCAACCGTCAGCCGCGTGCCGGAATCGCCAGCCCTTGGGCCACGGCCGGACGCGCCACGAAGGCGGCGAGCACGCGCTGCACCTCCTTGAACTGGTCAAACTCCACCAGGTCGCCCGCGCCGTAAAAGCCCACCAGGTTGCGCACCCAAGGCAGGATGGCGATGTCGGCGATGGTGTACTGGTCGCCCATCACCCATTGGCGGCCCGCCAGGCGCTCGTCCAGCACCTTGAGCAGGCGCTTCGATTCAGCGACGTACCGGTCGCGCGGGCGTTTGTCTTCGTAGTCCTTGCCCGCAAATTTGTGGAAAAACCCGAGCTGGCCAAACATGGGGCCCACACCGCCCATCTGCCACATCACCCACTGCAGGGCTTCGTAGCGCCCGGCGGTGTCCTGTGGCATCAATTGGCCGGTCTTGCTGGCCAGGTACACCAGGATGGCACCGGACTCGAACAGCGCCAACGGCTGGCCGTCCGGGCCGTTCGGGTCCAGGATGGCCGGGATCTTGTTGTTGGGGTTGAGCGAGAGGAATTCGGGCGTGGTCTGGTCGTTGGTTTCAAAGCTCACCAGGTGGGGCTCGTAGGGCAGGCCCAGTTCTTCCAACGCTATTGACACCTTCACGCCGTTGGGCGTGGGCAGGGAATACAGCTGGATACGGTCCGGGTGTCGGGCGGGCCACTTGCGGGTGATGGCAAAAGCGGAAAGATCGGTCATGCGAGGTTCCTGAAAAGCCGGTGGAATCGAGAGAAGCTGCCAAGCGTAAGCCCGTGCGCGGTTTGGCGCAGGGGCGGGGCCATAATCCCGTCCCATGAAGATTCGCTTCACCAAAATGCAGGGCGCGGGCAACGATTTTGTGGTGCTCGACGAAACCCAGGGTCGCCTGGAGCTCAGTGCCGCCCAATACCGCTTCCTGGCCGACCGCCATTTCGGCGTCGGCGCCGACCAGATCCTCACCGTGCGGCCCTCGCCGGGGGAGGGCATCGACTTTGAATACGTGATCCACAACGCCGACGGCGGCGAGGTGGAGCAGTGCGGCAACGGTGCGCGCTGTTTTGCACGCTTTGTGCACGACCGGGGGCTGTCGGGCAAGGACACCATCCGCGTACAGACCAAAAGCGGCGTGATTGCCCCCCGCCTCACGGGTGACGGCCGCGTCACGGTGGACATGGGCCGGCCCGAGTTCGACCCCGCCAAGGTGCCGTTCGACACCACCGGTCTTACGCCCGTGCAGCAGGGGTCGGGGCAAAAATGGCCGGTAGCGCTAGAGGAATTTGCCTCGGGTGCTTCTGTTTTGGTAGCGGTGGCCTCCATGGGCAACCCGCATGCGGTGCAACTGGTGGACAACGTGGACACGGCTCCCGTTGCGCAGACCGGACCGCTGATCGAGCGCCACGCGCGCTTCCCCCAGCGGGTGAACGCGGGCTACCTGCAGATCGTGGACCGCTCCCATGTGCGCCTGCGGGTGTTCGAGCGCGGCGCGGGCGAGACGCTGGCCTGCGGCACGGGCGCCTGCGCGGCCGTGGCCAGCGGCATCCGGCTGGGGCTGCTCGACCCCGAGGTGCAGGTGGACACGCGCGGCGGCCGCCTCACCGTCGCCTGGAGCGGCCAGGAGGCTGATTCCGTTTTCATGACCGGCCCGGCCACCACGGTGTTCGAAGGCCAGATCGATATTCCCGACACGCTCGTATGACTACCCACATCCCTCCGATCACCGAAGACGATATCGCCCAGTTCCTCACCAACACGCCGGGCTTCTTCGAGCGCCATGCCGAGGTGCTGGCCAGCGTGCAGATCACCAGCCCGCACGGAGCGCGCGCCGTGAGCCTGCAGGAGCGCCAGGCCGAGATGCTGCGCGAGAAGATCAAGGGCCTGGAGCATCGGATCATGGAAATGGTGCGCAACAGCACCGAAAACGCCGCCATTGCCCACAAGGTGCACCAGTGGACCGGCAGCCTGCTGCAGGTGCGCGACCCGTTCGACCTGCCCCAGGCCGTGGTCGATGGCGTGCGCACCCTGTTCGATGTGCCCCAGGCGGCCGTGCGGGTGTGGGCGGTGGCAGCGCCCTACATCGACGCCGACTTCACCCAGGGTGCGAGCGAAGACGCGCGGGCATTTGCCTCGTCGCTGACCATGCCCTTCTGCGGCCCCAACCTGGGCTTCGAGCCCGCTGGCTGGCTGGCGCAAGAGGGCGGCGAGCCCGCCCAGTCCCTGGCCCTGCTGCCGCTGCGCGCGGGCGCCATCGACAGCGCCACGCCAGCGTTTGGCCTGCTGGTGCTGGGCTCGCACGATCCGCAGCGGTTTGATGCCACGATGGGCACCGACTTTTTGTCGCGCATGGCAGAGCTGGCCAGCGCAGCACTGTTGCGGCTGCAGTAACCCGCCTTCTGGCAGCCCGTGCCAACCTAGCGGCGTCTCGGCGACGGCTCCATGTCTGAAGCGCCCGCAGCACCCACCACGCTCGACCCTCAGGTCGTGCGCTATTTGGAGCATGTGCGCGTTGAAAAGCGGCTGGCTGCACGCACACTCACGCTCTACACCCTGGACCTCGAAAAGCTGGCGCAGTTTGCGGCTGGCGTGAACGTGCCGCTGCTGCAGTTGCAGACCGCTCACATTCGCCGCTTTGTGGCGCAGATGCACAGCGGCGGGCGCAGCGGGCGGGGCATTGCGCTCATCCTCTCGGGCTGGCGCGGCTTCTTTATCTGGGCCGGGCGGCAGGGGCTGATTCCGCACAACCCGGTGCAGGACGTGCGCGCGCCCAAGGCGCCCAAGCCCTTGCCCAAGGCGCTGGGCGTGGACGACGCCGTGCGGCTGGCCGAATTCGACAACACCGGCGCCGACCCCTGGCTGGAGGCGCGCGATGCGGCGATGGTGGAGCTGCTGTACGGCTGCGGCCTGCGCGTGGGCGAACTGGCGGGGCTCGATGCCATCCCCAACGCCGACACCCAGCGCCAGGGCCGCGGCTGGGTGGACCTCCAAGCGGGCGAGGCCCACGTGTTCGGCAAGGGCAGCAAGCGCCGCAGCGTGCCGGTGGGTGCGGCCGCCACGGCCGCGCTGCAGGCCTGGTTGCAGCTGCGGGCCACGCCGTTTGGTGGCGAGGGCTCTGCACGGCTCGACACCGCCCTGTTCGTGGGCCAGCGCGGCAAGCGTCTTACCGCCCAGTCCATCTGGCTGCGCCTGCGCCAGCGGAGCCAACTGGCAGGGCTGACCACGCCGGTGCACCCGCACATGCTGCGCCACTCGTTTGCCAGCCACCTGCTGCAAAGCAGTGGCGACCTGCGCGCGGTGCAGGAGCTGCTGGGCCACGCCAACATCACGACCACGCAGGTCTACACGCGGCTCGACTTTCAGCACCTGGCCAAGGTCTATGACGCCGCCCACCCGCGTGCGCGGAAGAAGTCCCCCTGAGCCGCCGCGCGGGCCTCCGCGAAAGCGAAGCAACCGCCCGCCCGCCGCGCGGAACCAAGTGGCCGTCCGGCGCCTCCGATCCATCTGCCGCCCGCCGTGGGTGCCCTGGAGTTGTCGTGATGCTGCTGAACTGGATCCAATCGAACCTCAAATCGAACCGGTGGTTCATCGTGCTGCTGTTGTGCTTTGGCGTCTTTCGCACTGCCGTGGCCGACTGGAATCCCATCCCTTCGGGCTCGATGCGGCCCACGCTGCTGGAGGGGGACGTGGTGCTGGTCAACCGCCTGGCCTACGACCTCAAGCTACCGCTCACGGACATGATCCTGGCGCACATTGATGATCCGCAGCGCGGCGATGTGGTCACCTTCTCGTCCCCGCTGGATGGCACCCGCCTGATCAAGCGCATTGCGGCCTTGCCCGGAGACACGGTGGAGATGCGCAACGAGGTGCTCTACATCAACGGCCAAGCCGCCGAATACGAGATGCCCGATTCTGTGCAGGAGCCGGTGCTGCCAGGTCACACGCTCACGGCCACGCGTTGGACAGAGCGCCTGCTGGGGCATGAGCGCCGTGTGCAGTGGCTGCAGGGCGTGACTGCGCGCAGCAGCTTCGATCCGGTGCAGGTGCCCGAGGGCGAATATCTGGTGCTGGGTGACAACCGGGACAACAGTGCCGACTCGCGCTACATCGGCCTGGTGCCACGCCATCTGCTCATCGGGCAGGCGCACCGCGTGCTGCTGTCGGCCGATGTGCTGGGCCACTGGGCGCCGCGCCTGGAGCGTTTTGGCAAGGCGCTGTAGCCAGGTTCATCTAGGGCGCAGCCTGCCAGGTCACGCCGCTCAGGCGGCCGCCATCGGCAGATGGGCGTGACCCAGCAGGGGGCGGCGTACCGGCCGGTGTTGCACGACAGCGCGTGGCTCTTGCACGGGGACCTGGGCTTGGTCCTGGCCATCAGGCAGCTTGAAGGTGGCGACCGTCTGGACCAGTTCGCCCGCCTGCTGGTTCAGGCTGGCAGCGGCTGCGGCCATTTCTTCCACCAGGGCGGCGTTTTGTTGGGTGGCGTGGTCCATCTGCGTTACCGCTTCGTTGATCTGATCCACTCTTTGGCTTTGTTCGGTGCTGGCGGCACTGATCTCGCCCATGATGTCGGTGACACGGCGGATGGAGGCAACGACCTCACTCATGGTTTGACCGGCGCGGTCCACCAGGGCCGACCCGGCTTCCACGCGCTCCACACTGGTCCCGATCAGGCCCTTGATCTCGCGGGAGGCCTCGGCCGAGCGGCTCGCCAGCACGCGCACCTCGGTGGCCACCACGGCAAAGCCCCGGCCCTGGTCGCCGGCGCGTGCGGCCTCCACCGCCGCGTTCAGCGCCAGGATATTGGTCTGGAATGCGATGGAGTCGATGACGCCAATGATCTCGGAGATCTTGTTGCTGCTGTCGTTGATGTCCCTCATGGTGCGCACCACGTCAGCCACCACCTCGCCACCCTGCACTGCGATCGAGGTGGCGGTCTGGGCCAGCTGGTTGGCCTGGCGGGAGTTCTCGGCGTTCTGGCGCACAGTGGCGTTGAGCTGCTCCATGGAGGCTGCGGTTTCCTGCAGTGCGCTGGCCTGCTGCTCTGTCCGGGCCGAGAGATCGTTGTTGCCCTGAGCGATTTCGGCCGATGCGTAGGAGACGCTGTCACTGTTGGTCCGCACCTGGCCGACCAGATGCACCAGTGACTGCTGCATCTCCTGCAGCGCCTGCAGCAGTTGTGCGGTTTCGTTGGTGCCACGGTAGGTGATGGGCAGGCTCAGGTCCCCGGCCGCCACGGCGCGGGCGGCATCCACTGCGCGGCGCAGGGGAGCCGTGGTGGAGCGCACGATGCCAAAACCAATCGCCGCACCGGCCACCAGGGCCAGCGCTGTGAGCGCCAGCACCGACACGTTCAGCGTGGACACCGCCGCCACGGCATCGGCTTGAGCCGTCTTCGCCAGCGACTCCTGGAATTCGATCAGGCCGTCGAGAGCATCAAAGTACGCCTTGCGCGGCGCCGCCATGGACCCTGTCAGCACGGCCCGTGCATCGTCCATGCGCCCGGCGGTCAGCAGTTCAGAGTAGCGTGACAACTGCGCCGCGTACTCACCGCGTGCGCGCAGGGTTTCGGCCAGTGCGGCTTTGCCTTGGGGCGTGGTGATCTGCTGTGCGAGGGTCTCGAACAGCTGCGTGATCTGTTGGCGTTTGGCGTTGATGGTGGCCTGGTGCCGTTGTACGTTTTCGGGGCTGGTATCCAGCAGCATCTGCGTGAGGGCCAGTTCGACCCCCGTCACGTCTTCCTTGGCCACATGCAGGTGCAGCACCTTGGGGAAGCGGTCATCGATGATGGAGTGGAACGCTTTGTCAGCGCGGCTTGCCAGCACCACCGACATCGTGCCCATGAGGCCGATGAGCAGCGCCATCAAGCCAAAGCCCAGCGTGAGCCGGGTCGAAATCTTCAGGTCATTGAATTTCATGGTGTGTCCAGTTCTTGGGGGAGGGGGTGGCCGTTTAGTGGGTGGCGGCAAGGGCTTCGCCCGCCACAGGCCGGGCAAGGAATTTCTCGATGTCGAGCAGGATCAGCATGCGCGGGCCCACCGAGCCGATGGCCAGAAGGTGTTCGGGCTTGACGTTGCCGCGCAGGGCGGGCACTGGGCGCAACTGTTCGCGCTGCAGCGTGAGCACGTCGGACACGCCGTCCACCACCACGCCCACCGTGCGCTGGCCGATGTGCAGCACGATCACCACCTTCAGGTGGTCGTACTGCACGGCGGTCTGTCCCAGCTTCAGGCGCAGGTCGATGATGGGCACGATCACGCCGCGCAGGTTCATCACGCCCAGCAATTCGCCCGTGGCGTTGGCAATGGTGGTGGGCTTCTCGTACGTCCGGATCTCCTGCACGCGCAGGATGTCCACCCCGTATTCCTCGTTGCCGATCTTGAAGGCCAGAAATTCGCGCAGGTCGGTCATCACGGCCTGGGCCGTGCCGGGCGCTGAGGCGAGGCGGGTGGTGCTGGGGCGTGTGGCGGAGGTGGTCATCGGAGTGCTTTGATAAAAATGATAATTTATGCAATTCTATCGATTGAAAATCACATTTGTCAAATATGCGGTTTCAAGAGAGCGACTCGTCCGGGTGTCTGCCTGGCGAAGAGGGGCGGACGGCGCGTGTCTGACCAAGGCGTGATCAGGCGCGGTGATGGCTTCTGCGCGCGTTTTTCCGTCGGCGGGGCACTCTCCCGTGCCCGCCAGCCCGCACAATCCGGGGCATGAAAACCCTTCGACTCCGCGCAGGCAAAGAGCGCTCGCTGCTGCGCCGCCATCCCTGGATCTTTGAATCGGCCATCGCCAAGGGCGGCGGCGACAGCGGCGAGACCGTGCGCGTCGAGTCGCACGAAGGCCAGTTCCTCGCCTGGGCGGCCTACAGCCCCAGCTCGCGCATCCGCGCGCGGGTGTGGAGCTTTGACGAGGCGCAGCGCATTGATGCTCCATTTTTTATAGCTGCTTGCGCACGTTCCATCATCGCCAGAGCCCGTTTTGATGTGCAAAGCGATGGCGTGCGCCTGGTGCACGGCGAGTCCGACGGTCTGCCGGGGCTCATCGTGGACCGCTATGGCGATACCCTGGTGGCGCAGTTCACCAGCGCAGGCACTGAGCGCTGGAAGGGCGTGATTGCCGATGCGCTGCTGCGCGAGACGGGGCTCACCAAGCTGTACGAGCGCTCGGACGCCAGCGTGCGTTCGCTGGAAGGTCTGGAGCCCGCCACCGGCTGGCTGCGCGGCGGGCCGACGGGCGCTGCGGGCGATGGCGAGGGGCCGCCGCTCGAACTGACGATCCGCGAGCACCAGTGGCGCCTGACCCTCAACATCGCCGAGGGCCACAAGACGGGCTTTTATCTGGACCAGCGCGACGGCCGCAAGCGGTTTGCTGACTACACCCAGCGCCTGGGCTTCAAGCATGTGCTCAACTGCTTTTGCTACACCGGCGGCTTCAGTGTGGCGGCGCTGGCGGGCATGCGTGCTGCGGGCAATGTGGCCGACGGGCACGTGACCTCCATCGATTCCTCCGGCCCGGCCCTGGAGCGCGCCCGCGCCCACGTGGCGCTCAATGGGTTCGATCCGAACCGCGCCACCTTCCTCGATGCCGACGTGAACGCCTCGCTGCGCCAGTTCCTCAAGGAAGGCCAGCGCTTCGACGCCATCATCCTGGACCCGCCGAAGTTTGCGCCCACTGCGGCGCACGCCGAGCGCGCCGCACGCGCCTACAAGGACATCAACCGGCTGGCGCTGCAGTTGCTGTCGCCGGGGGGCGTGCTGTTCACCTTCTCCTGCTCAGGCGGCATCAGCGCCGACCTGTTCCACAAGATCGTGGCCTCGGCCGGCGCGGATGCGGGTGTGGACGGCTTCATCCTGGAGCGCCTGGGTGGGGCGCCCGACCACCCGATGACGCTGGAGTTTCCGGAGGGCGAGTACCTCAAGGGGCTGGTCGTCATGCGCAAGGGGTGAGCTTTCCGGCGCCAGCAGGGGCTTGACAGCCTCGGTACACTGAAAAAGATGCCCCTGGGTGGGGCACTGCTGCCGCGCAGCGCGAGTATTTGATTCCCTTGAAAGACAGATTTATGGCACTGATCCCCGTCACCATCCTCACCGGCTTCCTGGGCTCGGGCAAAACGACGTTGCTCAAGCGCCTCTTGAGCGAAGCCCATGGCCAGAAGATCGCCGTGATCGAGAACGAGTTCGGCGAAGAAAACATCGACAACGACATCCTGGTGACCGAGTCCAAGGAGCAGATCGTGCAGATGAGCAATGGCTGCATCTGCTGCACCATCCGCGAAGACCTGCGCGAGACCCTGCAACTGCTGGCCGCCAAGAAGCGCAAGAACCTGCTCGACTTTGACCGCATCGTGATCGAGACCACCGGCGTGGCCGACCCGGGCCCCGTGGCGCAGACCTTCTTCATGGACGAAGAGATCGCCGAGACTTACCTCATCGACTCGATCATCACCCTTGTGGATGCGAAGCATGCGCCGCAGCAGCTCAACGACCGCCAGGAAGCGCGCCGCCAGGTGGGGTTTGCCGACCAGATCTTCCTGTCCAAGACCGACCTGGTCAGCGCCGAGGAAACCGATGCGCTGATCCACCGCCTCAAGCACATGAACCCGCGCGCGCCCATCAAGGCCGTGCATTTTGGCGAGGTGCCGCTCAAGGAGGTGCTGGACCTGCGCGGCTTCAACCTCAATGCCAAGCTGGACATCGACCCGGACTTCCTCAAGGAAGAGGAGCACGGCCATGACCACCACGATCACGACCATGAGCATGGCGAGCACTGCAACCACCCGTCGCACCAGCATGGCCACGAGCACGGGCACCACCATCACCATGACGATGACGTGAAGAGTTTTGTGTACCGCTCGGACCGCCCGTTCGATCCGGCCAAGCTCGAAGACTTCCTCGGCGCCATCGTCAACATTTACGGCCCGCGCATGCTGCGCTACAAAGGGGTGCTGAATATGAAAGGCACGGAGCGCAAGGTGATTTTCCAAGGCGTGCACCAGCTCATGGGCAGCGACCTGGGCCCCCAGTGGGCCGAGGGCGAGCCGCGCACCAGCAAGATGGTTTTCATTGGCATTGACCTGCCCAAGGACATCTTCTTGCAGGGGCTGGAGCAAAGCCTGGTCTGACCTGCGCACGGGGTTTGAGGGGGCGATGGCGCCCGATTTGTGTTGTATCCGCAACGTTTCCGTTTGCGTCAGCCCAGGTCGATACAATCGCGCCCCGGTAAAACCACCCAAGGCTTGCCACCAGTCCCGGGCCGTGAGAGCGGCCAAGGGCCCGCCCGTACTGCGAGGAGACCAGGAAGTGAAAGCCGACACCAGCAAATCCAAGGGGGCCACCAAGGCAACCCCTGCCGCGGCGAAAAGCGCCGCCGCCCCAGCAGCACCCAAGGTGGCTGCGAAGGCCGCTGCCAAGGCTGCTGCGGCACCCAAGGTGGCCGCGCCCCCCGCCGTGGCGGCACCCGCTGCGGCGCCTGCGCTGCAGGCGGGCTCGCAGGTACCCGTGCGCACAACCCGGCCTTCTTCCCGATTGGCCCAATTGACCGTACCATCCATGGCACAGACGGTGGCCTCAACGGCCGCCAAAGCCAGTTATCAACACACCATGCCCACGACCGCGCAAGCGCAGCCTACTTTCACGGCTGCCAAAAAAGACCCCAAGCTGGCGAACAACTGGAAGACCAAGTCCGTCGCCGAGCTGACCGACGCTGAAGTCATGGCCATGCCCGACAGCGAGTACATGAACGAGAAACAGATGGCGTTCTTCCGCCTCAAGCTCGTTCAGCTCAAGCAGGACATCCACAACAGCGCCGGCGAAACCACCGAGCACCTGCGTGAAGACACCGTGGTGGTGCCCGACCCGGCCGACCGCGCCACCATCGAAGAAGAGCACGCACTGGAACTGCGCACCCGCGACCGCGAGCGCAAGCTGCTCAAGAAGATCGAGCAATCCATCGCCCGCATTGATGCCGGTGACTACGGCTACTGCGACGAAACCGGTGAACCCATCGGCGTGGGCCGCCTGATCGCTCGCCCCACTGCCACGCTGTCGCTCGAAGCGCAGCAACGCCGCGAACTCAAGCAGAAGATGTTTGGGGATTGAGCAGGCAGCGGCCTGTCAATCAACGCGCGCACTCTGCACCCTGAGCCATGAGCAAGGAAGAATCCACCCCCGGCGGCCTGCTATCGAAGGTGGTGCGGTTCGTGAAGAATCCGACCGTCAACTGGACGGAGCTCGATTCCCTTCAGGACGACCGGGAGAGCCAGTACAGCAAGCAGATGCTCAAGGAGATGATCGAGCGCAAGCGCCGCAACGACTTTGTGCGGCGCCGCGAGTTCGATCAGCTGCGCAAGCTGCGCCAGCGCGAGGTCTTGCACGGCCAGCGGGTCGAAGACGCCGCAGGGCGGCCCTCGTTCTTCCAAAGCAGCATGGCATCGCCTGACGAGCGGGCCGTCACGCTCAAGAAGATCGACGAGATCGAAGCGCAGATGTCCCAGCAGTGGTGGAAGAGCAAGCAGGGCGCCGACGCCCCCACCCAGCCTGGGGTGATGCCGGACTCCAGCACGGAGGCCTCTTCGGAGGAGCAGGCCCGTGCCTATGCGCCCACGGTGCCCGGAAGCCTGTCTGCCCCCTTGGACACCAAGCCTGCCGTCCAGCCCCTGTTTGCCGATGACAGCATGGCCATTGGCCGTTTTGGTGGCACGGACGCCACCATGCTGCCGGGCAGCACCCCACACGTCGAAGCATCCTTCAGCCCTGCGGCTCCCACGGCTGCGCCCGCGCCCGCATTCGAACCGGAGGAATTCGTGCACGAACCCGATCTTGAAGAAGCCGCCATCCGGTTTGCCAATGGTGACCATGCAGGGGCCGAGTCTGGTCTGCTGGAGGTGCTGGCCCAGCACCAGCAGGACGATCCAGCGCAGCAGCTGGAAATCTGGATGACGCTGTTTGACCTGTACCGGGCCACCGGGCAGCACGACCGTTTTGATACCCTGGCCATCGACTTTGCCGCGCAGTACGGCCGTTCTGCGCCGCTGTGGTTCTCCATTCCGGCGCAGCTGGGTCTGGCCGCAGAGGCCGCACCGGCTGCCGAGCCCGCCGTCGCCATGCGCCGCGATTTCAGCTGGAACGCACCACCCACCGTCGCTGTCTCTTCGGTGGCGGCCCTGCAGGCCTCCCTGGTGCGTGCCGCATCGCCCTGGACCTTGTCCTGGTCGCGCCTCACTTCCATCGACGAGGCTGCGGTGCCGCTGCTGGCCGACCAGTTCAGCCAGTGGGCTGACCGTGATGGGCAGATCGTGTTTTCGGGTGTGGAAAAGCTCCATGCCTTGCTGGATGCCAAGACCCAGTCGGGCGACCGCTCCAACAGCCCTGAGTGGTGGCGCCTGCGCATGGCCGCCATGCGCCTCATGGGCAAGCCCGACGAATTTGAACTGGTGGCCCTGGACTACTGCGTGACCTATGAGGTCTCGCCGCCGTCCTGGGTGTCGCCGCGCTGCGGATACTCGGACAACGAAGGGGTTTCGTCTGGTTCCGCCCCGCTGGCGGCGGACAGCGACTTCATGGCCTCCGACCTGGGCGAGCTGTCGGCCCCGGCCCCGCTGGATGCGGGCCCGGTGGCAGAGCTCAAGGGCCACATCGATGGCGATGCCACGCCCCTCTTGCAGCCGTTCGAGGCGCACTTCAAGCCCGGCGTGCCGCTGACCATTGCCTGCGACAAGCTGATCCGGGTGGACTTTGCGGCGGCAGGCTCCGTGCTCAACTGGGCCGCCGAGCAGCAAGGCCACGGTCATGTGATCCAGTTCCACAATCTGCAGCGGCTGGTGGCGATTTTCTTCAACGTGATCGGCATCAACGAGCACGCCTGGGTGGTGCCCCGCAAGAACTGAGGCGAGCTGGATCTGCGACGGGCAGCTCGGCGGTCCTTTCTTTTCCTTGCAGCCTCGGGTTTCGGCGGAACCGCCTTCTGCGGCGCGCGTGAGGGGGCGTTCTGCCCATCTCCCCGCTGGATAGCTGCCTTGCAAAATGGGCCTCCGCCCCCATCTGCCGCAGCTATGGACTCATCACAAGACAACCACCCGGTGTTCCACGGCACCACCATCCTCAGCGTGCGCCGCCAGACTCCTTCCGGCATCCAGGTCGCCATCGGGGGCGACGGGCAGGTCACGCTGGGCAACATCGTGGTCAAGGGCACGGCGCGCAAGGTGCGCAAGCTCTACCACGGCAAGGTGCTGGCGGGTTTCGCCGGGGCCACGGCCGATGCCTTCACGCTGTTCGAGCGGTTCGAGGCCAAGCTGGAAAAGCACCAGGGCCACCTGACGCGCGCGGCCATCGAACTCACCAAGGACTGGCGCACCGACCGCGTGCTGCGCCGCCTCGAAGCCATGCTCGCGGTGGCCGACGCCAGCGCGTCGCTCATCATCACTGGCAATGGCGACGTGCTGGAGCCCGAGCAAGGCATCGTGGCGATCGGCTCCGGGGGCGCCTATGCGCACTCGGCGGCCAAGGCGCTGCTGGTGAACACAGAGTTGTCCGCCGAAGAGATCGTGAAGAAGTCGCTCGAAATCGCGGGCGAACTCTGCATCTACACCAACATGAACCACACCATCGAGACGCTCTGAGCGTACGGCGGTAGAACCGGCCCCACGTTGGCCGCACGGTCAGCCCCTGATGGGCTGATTGCTCTGTTATTTATAGCTGCCAGCGCATGATCCACTAGCGCTACAGCCCCATTTGATACCAGGAAGACCTGTATGTCGTCCATGACCCCCCAGGAAATCGTCTCCGAGCTGGACAACCACATCGTGGGCCAGGCCAGCGCCAAGCGCGCCGTGGCCATCGCCCTACGCAACCGCTGGCGCCGCCAGCAGGTGGAAGGCAGCCTGCGCCAGGAGATCACGCCCAAAAACATCCTCATGATCGGCCCCACCGGCGTGGGCAAGACCGAGATCGCACGCCGCCTGGCCAAGCTGGCCGATGCGCCCTTCATCAAGGTCGAGGCCACCAAGTTCACCGAGGTGGGCTACGTCGGCAAAGATGTGGATTCGATCATCCGCGACCTGGCCGAGATGGCCGTCAAGCAGACGCGCGAGGCCGAGATGAAAAAGGTGCGCACCCGCGCCGAAGATGCGGCCGAGGAACGCATTCTGGACGTGCTGATCCCCCCGGCCCGCGCCGCAGCAGGCAGCGAGCCTGCCGCTGACAACACCGCCCGCCAGGTCTTTCGCAAGAAGCTGCGCGAAGGCAGTCTGGACGACAAGGAGATCGAGATCGACGTGGCCGAAGGCCGCCCCCAGCTCGAAATCATGGGCCCCCAGGGCATGGAGGAAATGACCGAGCAGCTGCGCGGCATGTTCAGCCAGCTGGGGCAGGACAAGCGCAAGACCCGCAAGCTCAAGATCGCGGAAGCCCTGAAGCTCATCACCGACGAAGAGGCGGCCAAGCTGGTCAACGAAGAGGAGATCAAGACCCGCGCCGTGCAGAACGCCGAGCAGAACGGCATCGTCTTTATCGATGAGATCGACAAGGTGGCCGCGCGCCAGGAAAGCAGTGGTGCGGACGTGTCGCGCCAGGGCGTCCAGCGCGACCTGCTGCCGCTGGTGGAGGGCACCACGGTGTCCACCAAATACGGCATGATCAAGACGGACCACATCCTGTTCATCGCGTCGGGCGCCTTCCACCTGTCCAAGCCCAGCGACCTGATTCCGGAACTGCAGGGGCGTTTCCCGATCCGGGTGGAGCTGGAGTCGCTGTTGGTCAAGGACTTCGAGGCCATCCTCACGCAGACCCATGCGTCGCTGGTCAAGCAGTACCAGGCCTTGCTGGCCACGGAAGGCGTGACGTTGGAGTTTGCCCCCGAGGGCATCACACGCCTGGCGCACATCGCCTTTGAGGTGAACGAACGCACCGAGAACATCGGTGCGCGCCGCCTTTCCACGGTGATGGAGCGCCTGCTGGACGAAGTGAGTTTTGACGCCACGCGCCTGTCCGGCCAGACCATCACCATCGACGCCGCCTACGTCGATGCGCGCCTGCAGACCCTGAGCCAGGACGAGGACCTGTCGCGCTACATCCTGTGACCACTCGGTCAAGCCTTGAGAGGTCACTTTCATAGGCCTCTCTAAGTACTTCTTTTTCAACGACTTTTGGCGTTTTGGCGGCTGAAAAAACGCATCTAAGTCGTTGATTTCATTGAAAAGTTTGTGGGACACCCCCCTTGTTCGGTGTGCTTTTCCTGCTACAGTGCAAAAAAGTGCAATTAAGTGGTGAAAAGTGCCCTCAAGGTCCCCTTCGGGACCTCCGAGGCGCAAAACCGAACTGGGAATCTGTCCGTGTTTCAAGGTGCCTCGTCGCTGAGTCTCGATGCGAAGGGTCGGCTGTCTGTGCCGACCCGGCATCGTGACGTCCTTGCGGCCACGGCATCCGGTCAGCTCACCATCACCAAGCACCCGCACGGCTGCCTCATGGTCTTTCCCCGTCCTGAATGGGAGAAGTTCCGCGAGCGCATTGCCCAGCTGCCCATGTCCGCCCAATGGTGGAAGCGCATCTTTCTGGGCAACGCCATGGACGTGGACATGGACGCCACCGGCCGTGTGCTGATCTCCCCCGAGCTGCGCGAAGCCGCCGGTATTTCCAAAGACACCATGCTGCTGGGCATGGGCAACCATTTCGAGCTCTGGGACAAGGCCACCTACGACGAGCAGGAAGCCAAGGCCATGCAGGGCGAGATGCCGGATGTCTTCAAGGACTTCTCCTTCTGAGGCGCGCTGTGACATCTCCCTTGCAACACACCACCGTCCTGCTGAATGAGGCTGTGGACTCTCTCTTGGGCGGCGCAGGCCCGGAGCCTTCCGGCACCTGGGTCGATGCGACCTTCGGGCGCGGCGGGCACTCCCGCCTCATCCTGCTCCGGCTGGGCCCCCAGGGGCGCTTGGTGGCCTTTGACAAGGACCCCGAGGCCATCGCCGAAGCAACGCGCATCACCGATGCGCGTTTTTCCATTCGGCACGAAGGTTTTCGCCATCTGGCGGACCTGCCGCCTGCCAGTGCTGCGGGTGTGCTGATGGATCTGGGTGTGAGCTCGCCCCAGATCGACAGCCCCGAGCGGGGCTTCAGTTTCCGTTTTGACGGTCCGCTGGACATGCGCATGGACACCACGCGCGGCGAAAGCGTGGCCGATTGGTTGGCCACGGCCGAAGTCGGTCAGATTGCGGAGGTGATACGTGACTACGGTGAAGAACGGTTTGCTGGCCCCATTGCAAAGGCGATTGTTGCTCGGCGCGAAGAACGGGGTCCTCTTGCAACCACCGCAGAACTGGCCGACCTCGTGGCTGGCGCGGTCAAAACCCGCGAGCCGGGCCAGAACCCTGCAACGCGCACATTTCAAGCTCTTCGGATTTTCATCAACGCCGAGCTTGAAGAGCTGCAACAGGCGCTAGAGGCCAGCCTCTCGGTGCTGCAGCCCGGCGGGCGGCTGGTGGTCATCAGCTTCCATTCGCTCGAAGATCGCATCGTCAAACAATTCATCGCGAAACACTCCAAGGAGGTCTACGACCGCCGCGCACCGTTTGCCGCGCCGCAGGCCATGAAGCTTATCGCGCTCGACCGCATCAAGCCCAGTGCGGCGGAGGTCGAGGCCAATCCCCGCTCGCGCAGCGCCATCATGCGCGTGGCCGAGCGCACGGCGGTCGCCTGACATGACGCGGCTGAACGTGGTCCTTTTGCTGGCGGTGCTCGCCAGCGCGATCTACCTGGTGCACACCCAGTACGAATCGCGCCGCCTGTTCACCGAGCTGGACCGCGCGGTGGCCGAGGCACGTCGTCTGGAGACGGAGCACCAGCGCCTGCAGGTGGAAAAGCGCGCCCAGGCCACGTCGCTGCGGGTGGAAAGGATCGCGCGTGCGCAGCTGAACATGCGCACCGCCACGCCAGCCATCACGCAGTACGTGTCTGACCCACAGGGTGTCGCAACTGCCAATGCAGCAGCGGCAGCCGCCGCTTCGCAACCTGCGGGGGCGCAGCCATGAGCCGCAGCGTGCTCTACACATCCAGCCCCTTGCTGGCCAGCAAGACGCCGGTCTGGCGCAGCAAGTTCATTGTGGCGGTGATTGCGCTGGGTTTTCTGGGGCTTGCCGGGCGGGCGGCCTATGTGCAGGTGTTTGGCAATGCGTTCTTCCAGCGGCAAGGTGAGGTGCGGTTTGCGCGCACGCTGGAGCTGCCTGCCAACCGCGGCAAGATCGTGGACCGCAACGGTCTGATCCTCGCTTCCAGCGTGCCGGCTGCGAGCATCTGGGCCATTCCTGAAGACGTGGACCAGGACAAGCCCGAGGTCCGCGCCAAGCTCAAGCAGCTGGCCAAGCTGCTGGACATGCCGCAGGCCGATCTGCTGAAGAAGCTGGCGGACGAGGACAAGACCTTTGTCTGGATCAAGCGCCAGCTCGACTGGGATGTGGGCCAGCAGATTGCAGCCCTGGACATCAAGGGCATCTACCAGCGCAAGGAGTACAAGCGCCAATACCCCGAGGGCGAAGCCGCCGCGCACGTGGTGGGCTTCACCAACGTGGAAGACCATGGCCAGGAAGGTATGGAGCTGGCGTTCGACAAGGAACTGGCGGGCAAGCCCGGTTCGCGCCGCGTGATCAAGGACCGCCTGGGTCGCGTGGTGGAAAGCGTGGGCGAAACCGTGCCCCCGGTCGACGGCAAGGACATGCAGCTGTCCATCGACAGCAAGGTGCAGTTCTTTGCGTACCAGAAGCTGCGCGACCAGGTGGCCGCGCACAAGGCCAAGGCGGGCAGCGTGGTGGTGCTCGATGCCCACACGGGCGAACTGCTGGCACTGGCCAACTACCCCAGCTACGTGCCCGACAAGCGCCAGAACCTCACCGGCGAGCAGCTGCGCAACCGCGCGCTCACCGACGTGTTCGAGCCCGGTTCCACCATGAAGCCGTTCACCATCGGCCTCGCGCTGGAGACAGGCCGCGTGCGCCCCGAGACCATCGTGGACACCAACCCCGGGCGCATCACCATCACCGGCTCCACGATCTCGGACACGCACAACTACGGCGTGCTTACCGTGGAAGGCGTGATCCAGAAGTCCAGCAACGTGGGCACCACCAAGCTGGCCATGCAGATGCCCGCGCGCGAGATGTGGGAGACCTTCTCGGCGGCCGGTTTTGGCCAGAAGCCGCAACTGCACTTCCCGGGTGTGGTGACGGGTCGCCTGCGCCCTTACAAGAGCTGGCGCCCGGTGGAGCAGGCCACCATGTCCTACGGCTACGGTCTGTCGGCCAGCCTGTTCCAGATGGCACGCTCGTACACCGTGTTTGCCAACGGTGGCCGGGTCATTCCCGCCACCATGCTCAAGACCAGCGAGCCCGCCGTGGGCGTGCCCGTGTTTTCCGAACGCACGGCCGACCAGGTGCGCAAGATGCTGCAGATGGCCGCAGGCCCCGGCGGCACGGGCCAGAAGGCGCAGACCGTGGGCTACTCGGTGGGCGGCAAGTCGGGCACGGCGCGCAAGCAGGTGGGCAAGAACTACGCCTCGGGCAAGTACCGCGCGTGGTTCACCGGCATGGCGCCCATCGACAAGCCCCGCATCATCGTGGCCGTGATGATCGACGAGCCCAGCAACGGCGTGTTCTACGGCGGCGCTGTGGCCGCGCCCGTGTTCAGCGAGGTGGTACAGCAAACCCTGCGCATGATGGGCGTGCAGCCCGACATGGCGGTCAAGCCGCAGATCGTGGCCAATGCGGTGGAGGAGTCGCTGTGATGCAAGCCCCGCTCCATACCCTGCAGACCGCTGGCGACGCGGTGCAATGGCTGCGCACGCGCGTCACCGGCACCCTGCACACCGACAGCCGCCAGATCACGCCCGGCGACGGCTTCATTGCCTGGCCTGGTGCCGCCACCGATGGCCGCGCGCATGTGGCCGATGCCATGGTGCGCGGCGCCACGGCCTGTCTGGTCGAACAGGCGGGGGTCGAGGCTTTTGCTTTCGAGGGCGACCACATGGCCGCGCTGCCAGGCCTCAAGGCCGCCACAGGGCCCATCGCCGCTGAATGGTTTGCACAACCCACGCAGCAGCTGAAGGTGCTGGCCGTGACCGGAACCAACGGCAAGACCAGCACGGCCTGGTGGCTGGCGGGTGCGCTGAATGTGCTATCGAATGAGGAGCGCTCGGGGCGAGATCAATGTGCGCTGGTGGGCACTTTGGGAATGGGAGTGCCTCCCGCGCTGGCCTCCACCGGCATGACCACGCCCGACCCGGTGCGGTTGCATCGCGCGTTTGCCCAGTTTGTGGCGCAGGGCCTCGGTGCCTGCGCCATCGAGGCCTCGTCGATTGGACTGGCCGAGGCTCGGCTCGATGGCACGCAGATCCACACCTCCATCTTCACCAACTTCACGCAGGACCACCTGGACTACCACGGCAGCATGGCCGACTACTGGCTGGCCAAGCGCGCTCTCTTCGACTGGCCCGGTCTGCAGGCCGCCATCGTCAATGTGGACGACCCCGCAGGCTCCCAGCTGCATGGAGAGCTGAAAGGCAGTGCGCTGGATCTGTGGAGCGTCTCGGCCCAGGCACCTGCGCGGCTGACGGCACAAGACATCGCCCTGGGTGATCAGGGCCTGCGCTTCACGGTGGTGGAGGGCAATGACCGTCATCTGCTGCAAACCCGTGTGATCGGCCAGTACAACGTGCTCAACTTGCTGGGCGTGCTGGCCACGCTGCGCAGCCTGGGCGTACCGCTGGACCGTGCCGTGCGCGCCTGCGCCAGTCTGCAGCCCGTGCCGGGCCGCATGCAGCGGCTGGTGTCTGCAGGACAACCCCTGGTGGCGGTGGACTACGCCCACACCCCCGATGCTTTGGACAAGGCCCTGCAAGCCCTTCGCCCCATAGCTGCTGAGCGTGGCGGGCGGCTGTGGTGCGTGTTCGGCTGCGGCGGCGATCGCGACGCGGGCAAGCGCCCGCTGATGGGCGCCGTGGCCCAGCAGCAGGCCGACCAGGTGGTGGTGACCAGCGACAACCCCCGCAGCGAAGACCCAGCCGCCATCCTGCACCAGATCCTGCAGGGCACGATTGCCGGTGGCACGGTGCGCGCCGAGCCCGACCGTGCGGCCGCCATCGCCCAAGCCATTGCCGAAGCTGCGCCCGCCGATGTGGTGCTGATTGCCGGCAAGGGCCACGAAGACACCCAGGAGACGGCAGGCGTGCGTGTGCCGTTCTCCGACATGGCCCACGCGCAGGCTGCGCTGCAGGCCCGAGGAGCCCACACATGGGCATGAACAGTTTTGAACCCGTCATGACACTGCAGCAAGCATGGGTGCTGCTGCAGCCAAGTATTCCCACCGCCCGTCTGGTGGGCGATGGCGCCACCCCGCTGGCGCGTGTGCACACCGACACGCGCACGCTGCAGCCGGGCGATTTGTTTGTGGCCCTCAAGGGCGAGCGTTTTGATGCCAATGCCTTTTTGGCCGATGCCCGTGCAGGCGGCGCTGCCGCCGCTATTGCGCACGGTGGCCTGGAAGCCGCGGGCTTGTCCGGCATCGAAGTGCCCAACAGCCTGGCTGCGCTGGGCGCACTGGCCACCGGCTGGCGCGCGCAATTCCACCTGCCGCTGATCGGTGTGACGGGCAGCAACGGCAAGACCACGGTGACGCAGATGATTGCGTCCATCCTGCGTGCCTGGCAGGGCGAGGCTGCGTTTGCCACGCAGGGTAATTTCAACAACGACATCGGTGTGCCGCTGATGCTGATGCGCCTGCGCGCCAGCCACCGCGCCGCCGTGATCGAGATGGGCATGAACCACCCTGGCGAGATCGCCACGCTGGCTGCGATGGCCCAGCCCACGGTGGCCTTGGTCAACAACGCCCAGCGCGAGCATCTGGAATTCATGCACACCCTAGAGGCCGTGGCCCGCGAGAACGGTTCGGTGTTTGCCAGCCTGCCGGCCGATGGTGTGGCCGTATTCCCGGCAGGGGATGCGTACACGAGCCTGTGGCAATCGCTTGCCATGGAGCGGCCCGGCCGCCGCACGGTGACATTTGGCGATGGCGGCGACGTCCGCTGCGCGCAGGCCACCTGGGAGCGCGGCGCCTGGGCGGTCACCCTGGCCACGCCACGCGGCGCGATCACCACCCGTCTGCACATCGCAGGCCGCCACAACGTGACGAACGCACTGGCGGCCACGGCGTGCACGCTGGCAGCCGGCGCACCGGTGGCTGCCATTGCCCAGGGGCTGCGCGACTTCACGCCGGTCAAGGGCCGCTCGCGCGCGTTCAGCGTGTCCGTTGCAGGCCGCGACATCACGGTGGTCGACGACACCTACAACGCCAACCCTGATTCCATGCACGCTGCCATCCAGGTGCTGGCTGAATTGCCGGGCCCGCAACTGCTGGTGATGGGCGACATGGGCGAGGTGGGCGACCAGGGCCCGCAGTTCCATGCCGAGGCGGGCGCACTGGCCCGTGAGGCGGGCATCCCCACGATGTTTGTTCTGGGTGCGCAGTCGGTGCACGCCGCATCGGCCTATGGCGATGGGGCCCGGCATTTCAACGAGATGGTCGCCCTGCAGGATGCCGTGCGCAACGCCCTGCCCACGGTGGGCAGTGTGCTGGTCAAGGGATCGCGATTCATGAAGATGGAACAGGTGGTCGAGGCGATCAGCGCCGCCGCACTGCCCGCAGAACAACAACAAAAGCCGATCAACCCACGGGAGGGACACCATGGCGCAACGCATTGATATTGCCCGCACGGTGCCAGCCTGCGCCGGAGGTGCCACATGCTGCTGATGCTGTCGCAATGGCTGCAGGGCTTGTCGCCCGAGTTCGGCTTTTTCCGGGTGTTCCAGTACCTCACGTTCCGTGCGGTGATGGCTGCCATGACGGCGCTGCTCATCGGGCTGGTGGCCGGCCCCAAGGTGATTCGCATCCTCACCTCGCTCAAGATCGGCCAGCCCATTCGGGGCTATGCGATGCAGTCGCACCTGTCCAAGAGCGGCACGCCCACCATGGGCGGTGTGCTGATCCTGTTGTCGATCGCCATTTCCACCCTGCTGTGGTTTGACCTGTCCAACCGCTTTGTGTGGATCGTGCTCATCGTCACGCTCGGCTTTGGCGCCATCGGCTGGGTGGACGACTGGCGCAAGGTGGTCAACAAAGACCCCGAGGGCATGCGCTCGCGCGAGAAGTATTTCTGGCAGTCGGTGATCGGCCTCATGGCCGCGCTGTACCTGGTGTTCAGCATTTCCGAAAGCTCCAACGCCAAGGTGTGGGAGCTGTTTGTGGGCTGGGTGCAGTCGGGCTTCTCGCTGGACCTGCCGCCCAAGGCGGGCCTGCAGTTGCCGTTCTTCAAAGAGGTGAGCTACCCGCTGGGCGTGCTGGGTTTCGTGATCCTCACCTACCTGGTCATCGTGGGTTCGAGCAATGCGGTGAACCTGACCGATGGTCTTGACGGCCTGGCCATCATGCCCGTGGTGATGGTGGGCTCGGCACTGGGCGTGTTTGCCTACGTCACCGGTAGCTCGGTGTACTCCAAGTACCTGTTCTTTCCGCACATTCCGGGGTCGGGCGAACTGCTGATCTTCTGCGCAGCCATGGCGGGCGCAGGTTTGGCGTTTTTGTGGTTCAACGCGCACCCTGCCCAGGTCTTCATGGGTGATGTGGGCGCGCTGGCGCTGGGCGGTGCCCTGGGCACCATCGCCATCATCGTGCGCCAGGAAATCGTGCTCGCCATCATGGGCGGCATCTTTGTGGTCGAGGCGCTGTCGGTGATGCTGCAGGTCACCTGGTTCAAGTTCACCAAGAAGCGCTATGGCGAAGGCCGCCGCCTGCTCAAGATGGCGCCGCTGCACCACCACTTTGAGAAGAGCGGCTGGAAGGAAACGCAGGTGGTCGTGCGCTTCTGGATCATCACCATGCTGCTGTGCCTGATTGGGCTGTCCACGCTGAAACTGCGATGAACCCGAACGATCCTCTTGTCCCTGACCCCCTCGGTACACCCGAGGCCATGCCCCCGTTGGCAGGGGCCGGGGTGGGTGCGGACGGCACTCCCGAAGGCGATCCTGGCATGCAGGCCCCTTTGCCTGCAGAGCCCGTAGCTCCTGAGGCGAATCCGGAGCAGGATGTTGCTGCGACAGGTAGCGAGGCCACAGACGCTTCGCCCGCAGCCAAAAGCACCAGTACCGCCTGGAACCCCGAGGCCGTGCCGGCCGTCTCCGCCGCGAAGGCCGCGGCGGACTTTGTGGCGCAGATCTTTGCCGAGGTGACCGCCCCCGAGCCGGGCGCTGCGGACAGCGCGGACGTTGCCGAGACCGCTGCGGCCGACGAGTCCACCACGCCGGATGTGCCTGCGGGCCCGGCGCGCGAGGGCGTTGCAACCCTGCTGCAAGACCAGCACATCCTGATCCTGGGCCTGGGCGCCTCGGGCATGGCGATGGCACGCTGGTGTGTGCGCTGCGGTGCACAGGTCACCGTGGCCGACACGCGCGCTGCCCCGCCACAACTGCCTGCGCTGCAGCAGGAGCTACCCCAGGTGCGTTTTGTGTCGGGCGCATTCGATGCCAGCCTGGTGCAGGGGCAGAGCCTGCACGCGGTCTATCGTTCGCCAGGGTTGAGCCCCGAGGCAGTGGCTCCTGTTTTGGAAGCGGCTCGCGCAAACAGCATCAGCACTGGCGGTGAGTTGAGCCTGTATGCCACGGCCCTGGCCGCGCTGCGTGCATCGCATGCATATGCCCCGGCCGTGCTCGCCATCACCGGCACCAACGGCAAGACCACCGTGACCTCGCTCACCGGCCAGCTGGTGGAGCGCTCGGGCAAACGTGTGGCCGTGGCCGGCAACATCGGTCCTACCCTGCTCGACACACTGGCAGAACACCTGGATGCAGACACCTTGCCCGATGTGTGGGTGCTGGAGCTGTCGAGTTTTCAGCTGGATGGCGTCAGTGGGGGTGAAGGGGGCTTCGAACCCACAGCCGCCACGGTGCTCAACATCACGCAGGATCACCTGGACTGGCACGGCAGCATCGAGGCCTACGCTGCGGCCAAGGCACGCATCTTTGGCCAGACGGGCTTGATGATCCTGAACCGCGAAGACCCTGCGGTGATGGGCATGCTACCGCCGCCCGTCAAGGTCAAGCTGCAAAAGCCGCAGGTGCGCGCACACATCACTTTTGGTGGCGACATGCCCCGGCGTCCGGGCGATTTCGGCATTGAGGTGGTCAGCGGCATGCCCTGGCTGGTGCGTGCCATGGATGCAGACGAAACCCGCAAGCGTGGTCGCAACGAGGTCGAAGAGGACCTGCATATCCAGCGGCTCATGCCAGCGGATGCGCTGCGCATCCGGGGGCGCCACAACGCCACCAATGCCTTGGCGGCGCTGGCGCTGGCCACGGCAGCGGGCTGCCCGCTGGCGCCCATGCTGTACGGCCTGCGCGAGTACCGGGGCGAGCCGCACCGCGTGGAACCCGTGGCCATCATCCATGGCGTGGAATATTTTGACGACAGCAAGGGCACCAACGTAGGCGCCACGGCGGCAGCGCTGGTGGGGTTGGGCACGGAGCGGCGTCTGGTGGTCATTCTGGGCGGAGAAGGCAAGGGGCAGGACTTTGCGCCCCTGGCGGCCCCCGTCGCGCGCTATGCACGTGCGGTGGTGCTGATCGGCCGCGACGCACCGCTGATCCGCGCTGCGCTCCAGGACGCCGGCGTGCCGCTGCTCGATGCGGGCACCTTGCCAGAGGCTGTCGCACTGGCAGCGCAGCGCGCCCATTCTGGTGATGCGGTGCTGATGTCGCCCGCCTGCGCCAGCTTCGACATGTTCAAGGACTACGAGCACCGCGCCCACGTCTTTTGCGAGACCGTGCGGGCGATGGCCGACGATGCGGGCCAATCGGCGGAGGGCATGCAATGACAGCACCCGCCAGCACCTTGCTCCAACGCGTGACCGGCTGGTTCGGTCGCCTGCCCGGCAAGGCGGCCGACGTGTTGCCCGTGCGTGTGGGCGGCACCGAGTACCGCCAGTCGTCCAGCACGCCCGCGAGTGTGCTGGGCTTTGACCAAGCCCTGCTCTGGGTGGTGGTGGCGCTGCTGGCCTGGGGACTGGTGATGGTCTATTCGGCGTCGATTGCCATGCCGGACAACCCGCGCTTTGCCAACTACGCGTCCACCCATTTCCTGACCCGCCACATGATGTATCTGGTGGTGGGCTTTGTGGCGGCGCTGCTGGCGTTCCAGGTGCCCATGGCGCTGTGGGAGCGCGTGGCACCCTGGTTGTTCATTGTGGCCCTGCTCATGCTGGTGGCGGTGCTGATTCCTGGCGTGGGCAAGGTGGTCAACGGCGCGCGCCGTTGGCTGTCCATCGGGCCGGTGGGCTTCCAGCCGTCCGAGGTGGCCAAGTTTGCGGTGCTGATCTATGCCGCCGACTACATGGTGCGCAAGATGGAGGTGAAGGAGCGCTTCTTCCGCGCCGTGCTGCCCATGGGCGCTGCGGTGGCCATCGTCGGCGTGCTGCTGCTGGCCGAGCCCGATATGGGCGCCTTCATGGTGGTGGCCGTGATTGCCATGGGCATCCTGTTCCTCGGCGGTGTGAATGCCCGCATGTTCTTCCTGATTGCTGGCGTGCTGGTCGGTGCCTTTGCGTTGATGATCGCCAGCTCCCCTTGGCGCCGCGAGCGCGTGTTTGCCTACCTCGACCCTTTCAGCGAACAGCATGCGCTGGGCAAGGGCTACCAGCTGTCACACTCGCTGATCGCCATCGGGCGGGGCGAGGTGTTTGGCGTGGGGCTGGGCGGCAGCGTGGAGAAGCTGCACTGGCTGCCTGAGGCGCACACCGACTTCCTGATGGCAGTGATCGGCGAAGAGTTTGGTCTCGTGGGTGTGGTGGCGCTCATCATCCTGTTCCTGTGGATGACCCGCCGCATCATGCACATCGGCCGGCAGGCCATTGCGCTGGACCGGGTGTTCTCCGGCCTCGTCGCACAGGGCGTGGCGATCTGGATCGGCTTCCAGGCCTTCATCAACATGGGCGTGAACCTGGGCGCACTGCCGACCAAGGGGCTCACGCTGCCGCTGATGAGTTTTGGCGGGTCAGCGATTCTGATGAATCTGGTGGCGCTGGCAGTGGTGCTGCGTGTGGACTATGAAAACAAACTTCTCATGCGCGGAGGCCGCGTATGAGGAGTTTGTTTCACCAAAACCAGCTGCAGCAGCGTGCAACGCTGCCGAATGCGCAGCATTCGATGAAAAGGGGGCGGGTATGACGCAGAAGACCGCCCTCATCATGGCCGGCGGCACCGGTGGCCACATCTTCCCCGGCCTGGCCGTGGCCGAAGAGTTGCGCACGCGTGGCTGGCGCGTGCACTGGCTGGGCGCGCCCGGCAGCATGGAGTCGCGCATCGTGCCGCAGCACGGCTTTGCGCTGGAACTCATCGATTTCTCGGGCGTGCGCGGCAAGGGGCTCGTCACGCTGGCCCTGCTGCCGCTGCGCTTGCTGCGCGCGTTCTGGCAGGCGCTGCAGGTCGTGCGCCGTGTGAAGCCCGATGTGGTGGTGGGCCTGGGCGGCTACATTACCTTTCCGGGCGGGATGATGGGCGTGCTCGCGGGCAAGCCCCTGGTGCTCCACGAGCAGAACTCGGTGGCGGGCATGGCGAACAAGGTGCTGGCCGGTGTGGCCGACCGGGTGTTCACCGCTTTTCCTAACGTGTTTAAAAAGGGCCAGTGGGTGGGCAACCCGCTGCGAACCGCCTTCACGCAGCAGCCCGGCCCGGCCGAACGGTTTGCGGGCCGCAGCGGCCCGCTGCGCCTGCTTGTGGTGGGTGGCAGCCTCGGCGCACGTGCGCTCAACGAGATCGTGCCCCAGGCCATTGCGCTGATGCCTGCCGACCAGCGCCCCACCGTAGTCCACCAAAGCGGTGCGGCGCAGATCGATGCGCTGCGCGCCAACTATGCCGCCGCGGGTGTCGAGGCAGAGCTGACGCCTTTCATCGACGACACCGCCAGCGCGTTCGCAGCGGCCGACATCATCGTCTGCCGCGCGGGTGCGAGCACCGTCACCGAGATCGCGGCCGTGGGCGCTGCGTCCATCTTTGTGCCCTTCCCGTCGGCCGTGGACGACCACCAGACCACCAACGCGCAGTTCCTGGTGAATGCGGGCGGCGGCTGGCTGGTGCAGCAGCGCGACCTAACGCCACAAGGGCTGTCTGAAATGCTATTGAAATTGGAGCGGTCCACGCTTGTGGATGTAGCGCTCAAGGCCAAAAACATGCAAAAAATCAACGCCACCCGCGAAGTGGTGACTGCCTGCGAGGAGTTGGCATGAAACACGCGATTCGCCACATCCACTTCGTCGGCCTGGGCGGCGCCGGCATGAGCGGCATTGCTGAAGTGCTGTTCAACCTGGGCTACCGCATCTCGGGCTCGGACCTGGCCGACAGCGCCACGCTGCGCCGCCTGGCCGACCTGGGCATCAAAACCTGCCTCGGCCACGCGGCCGCGCACATCGATGGTGCCGACGCCGTGGTCACGTCCACAGCGGTCACTTCGGACAACCCCGAAGTGCTGGCCGCACGCGAAAAGAAGATCCCCGTGGTGCCGCGCGCGCTGATGCTGGCCGAGCTGATGCGCCTCAAGCAAGGCATTGCCATAGCCGGCACACACGGCAAGACCACCACCACCAGCCTTGTGACCAGCGTTCTGGCCGAGGCGGGGCTGGATCCCACCTTTGTGATCGGCGGCAAGCTCAACAGCGCGGGCGCCAATGCCAAACTGGGCAGCGGCGACTACATCGTGGTCGAGGCCGATGAGTCCGATGCGTCGTTCCTGAACCTGCTGCCCGTGATGGCGGTGGTGACCAACATCGATGCCGACCACATGGAGACCTACGGGCACGACTTCGGCCGGCTCAAGGGCGCGTTTGTGGACTTTCTGCACCGCATGCCGTTCTATGGCACGGCCATCCTGTGTGTGGACAGCCCCGCCGTGCGCGACATCCTGCAAAGCGTGACCTGCCCTATCACCAGCTACGGCTTCTCGGAAGACGCCCAGGTGCGTGCCATCAACGTGCGCGCCGAGGCGGGCCAGATGCGCTTCACGGTGCAGCGGCGCAACGGCGTCACGCTGCCCGACATGGAAGTCGTGCTCAACCTCGCGGGGGAGCACAACGTGCTCAACGCGCTGTCGGCCATTGCCGTGGCGGTGGAACTGAACATCCCCGACGACGCCGTGCAGCGCGCGCTGGCGGGTTTCAAGGGTGTGGGCCGGCGCTTCCAGCGCTATGGCGACCTGCCCGCGAAGGACGGCGGCACCTTCACCGTCATCGACGACTACGGCCACCACCCGGTGGAAATGGCTGCCACGCTGGCAGCCGCACGTGGCGCGTTTCCCGGGCGGCGCCTGGTGCTGGCCTTCCAGCCGCACCGCTACACGCGTACGCGCGATTGCTTCGAAGACTTCGTCAAGGTGATCGGCCATGCCGACGCGGTACTGCTCACCGAGGTGTACGCCGCAGGCGAGGCGCCGGTCGTGGCTGCCGATGGCCGCTCGCTGGCCCGTGCCTTGCGTGTGGCGGGGCGCGTGGAGCCTGTGTTTGTGGACAACGTGGCCGATCTGCCCCAAGCCATTGCCGACAACGCACGTGCAGGCGACGTGGTGATGTGCATGGGCGCCGGTTCCATCGGTGCCGTGCCCGGCAAGGTGGTTGAGATGCTACAAAATAATGAGCTGAAAGCGCACGAAGGGAGCGCAGTATGACCCTTCCTGAATCCCCTATCGATGTTAAATCGCTGGGCAAGGTCGCCGTCCTGATGGGCGGGGACTCGGCCGAGCGCGAGGTGTCGCTGATGTCGGGCAGCGGCGTGCTGCAGGCGCTGCGCTCGCGGGGCGTGGATGCCCATGCGTTTGACCCCGCACAGAACGCACTGGGTGACCTGAAGCGCGACGGCTATGCGCGCTGCTTCATCGCACTGCATGGTCGTCATGGCGAAGACGGCACGGTGCAGGGCGCGCTGGAGCTGCTGCGCATTCCGTACACCGGCCCTGGCGTGATGGCGTCGGCGATTGCCATGGACAAGGTCATGACCAAGCGGGTGTGGCTGGCCGAGGGCCTGCCCACGCCGCGCTATGTGTGGCTGGCCCCTGACCGTCAACAGCGTGAAGTAGTGCGCACCGTGCCCGACGAGCTGGGTCTGCCGCTGATCGTGAAGCCGCCGCGCGAAGGTTCGTCCATCGGCGTGACCAAGGTGCGCGGCTACTCGGACATGCAGGAGGCCGTGCAGCTTTCGGCCCAGTACGACCCCGACGTGCTGTGCGAAGAATTCATCGAGGGCGAAGAAGTGACCTGCCCCGTGCTGGGCCAGGGCGCCAGCGCCCGCGCACTGCCGGTGATCCGCATCGTGGCGCCTGATGGTGCCTACGACTACCAGAACAAGTACTTCACCGACGACGTGAAGTACCAGTGCCCGAGCGGCCTGCCTGAGGCCGAAGAGCGCGAGATCCAGCGCATCGTGCTGGAGGCCTATCGCACCCTGGGCTGCCGGGGCTGGGGCCGCGCCGACCTGATGATCCGTGCGAGTGACCGCAAGCCCTTCCTGCTGGAGATGAACACGTCCCCCGGCATGACAGGCCATTCGCTCGTGCCCATGTCGGCCCGGGCCTCAGGCATCAGCTACGAAGAGCTGTGCCTGCGCATCCTTGCGGATGCGGCACTGGACACGCCCGCAAAGCCAAAGGCTGCCTGATGAATCAGACGCTGCCCGCACCCCTGGACGTCAAGCTCATGAACCTGACCGCGTCGGTCCTGTTCGTGGGCTGCGCCATGGCCGTGCTGGCGGCGGGCGCGTGGTGGGTGCTGCGCTACCCCGGCTTTGCCATTGCACGCATCGTGGTGCAGGGCGAACTGGTGCACAACAACGCGGTGACGCTGCGGGCCAACGTGGCGCCGCACCTGGTGGGCAACTTCTTCACGGTGGACCTGCGCGCGGCGCGCGAGGCCTTTGAGCAGGTGCCCTGGGTTCGCCGCGCGCAGGTGCGGCGGGTCTACCCCGGCAGCCTGCGTGTGGAGCTGCAGGAGCACGACGCCGTGGCGTATTGGGGCCCGGACACCGGCTCGGCGCTGGTCAACAGCCAGGGCGAGGTCTTCGAGGCGAATGTGGGCGATGTGGAGCAGGAAGGCCTGCCGCGCCTGCAGGGGCCAGCGGGCACCTCGGCCGAGGTGCTGCAGATGTACGGGCTGCTGGAGCCGGTGTTCCAACCGCTTGGGCTGGATGTGGAAGAGCTGGAGCTGACAGGGCGGGGCGGCTGGCGCGCCACCCTCGACAGCGAGGCTGTGGTGGAGCTAGGCGGCGGCACGCCGCAGGAAGTGGTGCAGCGCACGCAGCGGTTTGTGCGCACCCTCACCCAGGTGGCCGCGCAGTACGGCCGTCGCGTGGATGCGCTGGAGTCGGCAGACCTGCGCCACGCCGGGGGCTACGCGCTGCGCCTGCGGGGCGTGACCACGGTGAGTGCAGACGCAACCGGCGCCACGGCCGTGCGCAAGAGGTGATGGCATGAGGAACAACAGGACTGGACGCAGCATGCTGCAGGCCCCGAGAGGGCGGTGCGAGGGCTTGGTGGGACAGCGGGACAGAACCGAGAAGGGCAGAGACTGATATGGCAAGAGAATACAAAGACGTCGTCGTGGGGCTGGACATTGGCACCGCCAAGGTCATGGCCGTGGTGGCCGAGGTTCTGCCCAATGGCGAGCTGAAGCTCGCAGGCTTGGGCGTGGCCCCGAGCAATGGTCTCAAGCGGGGCGTGGTGGTCAACATCGATGCCACGGTGCAGAGCATCCAGCAGGCCTTGAAAGAGGCCGAGCTGATGGCCGACTGCAAGATCCAGCGCGTCTACACCGGCATCACCGGCAGCCACATTCGCGGCCTCAACTCCAGCGGCATGGTGGCCGTGAAGGACAAGGAAGTCACCTCGGCCGATGTGGCGCGGGTGGTGGAGACGGCCAAGGCCATCAACATCAGCAGCGACCAACGCCTGTTGCTGGTGGAGCCGCAAGAGTTTGTGATCGACGGGCAGGATGTGAAGGAGCCCATTGGCATGAGCGGCATCCGCCTAGAAGCCAAGATCCACATCGTGACGGGCGCACAGAGCGCGGCCGAGAACATCATCAAGTGCGTGCGCCGCTGCGGCCTGGAGGTTGAGCAGCTCATGCTGAACCCGCTGGCCAGCAGCCAGGCCGTGTTGACCGACGACGAGCGCGAGCTGGGTGTGGTGGTGGTGGACATCGGCGCAGGTACGACGGATGTGGCCATCTTCACGGGTGGTGCGATCCGCCACACGGCGGTGATCCCGATTGCGGGCGACCTCATCACCAGTGACATCGCCATGGCGCTGCGCACCCCCACGAAGGACGCCGAAGACATCAAGGTTGAAAGCGGCTACGCCAAGCAGCTGCTGGCCGACCCCGAGGCGCAGGTGGAAGTGCCCGGCCTGGGTGACCGTAGCCCGCGCATGCTGAGCAAGCAGGCGCTGGCTGGTGTGATCGAGCCCCGCGTCGAAGAAATCTTCTCGCTCGTGCAGCAGGTGGTGCGCGAGTCGGGTTACGAAGAGGTGTTGTCCTCGGGCATCGTGCTCACGGGCGGCAGCTCGGTGATGCCCGGCATGATCGAACTGGGCGAAGACATCTTCCTCAAGCCCGTGCGGCGCGGCATCCCCAAGTATTCCAGTGCGCTGGCGGACATGGTGGCCCAGCCTCGTGCCGCCACGGTGATGGGCCTTCTGGAAGAGGCCCGGCTGGCGCGCCTGCGCGGCTTCAAGGTAGCTCAGAAGAGTGGGTCCATGAAGACCGCATTCGGGCGCTTCAAAGATTTCATCGTGGGGAATTTCTGACCATGAAATATCCCCTGTGGCTGGCGCGTGGGAGCCCTCACCAGATACCGCGCGAGCGATGGCGATGTACAGGACCGCCACGCACTACAAGAAAAATGATCCCATCTCTCAATTGGCAATTGCATACGAATTTAGAACCAGGAGCTCCAAGATGACCATCGAAATGATCGAAGCCGAAGAATTCAACCAGGGCACCCAGATCAAGGTGATCGGTGTGGGCGGCGGCGGCAGCAATGCCGTCGAGCACATGATTGCCCGCAGCGTGCAGGGCGTGGAGTTTGTCAGCGCCAACACCGACGCGCAGGCGCTTACACGCAGCTCGGCCCACCGCGTCATCCAGCTGGGCAACAGCGGGCTGGGCGCAGGGGGCAAGCCCGAGAAGGCCCGCGACGCGGCCGAGGCAGCGGTGGCCGATATCCGTGAAGCCATTTCCGGCGCCCACATGCTGTTCATCACGGCGGGCATGGGCGGCGGTACGGGCACGGGCGCTGCGCCCGTGATCGCGCGCGTGGCCAAGGAGATGGGCATCCTCACCGTGGGCGTGGTCACCAAGCCTTTCGACTGGGAAGGTGGTCGCCGCATGAAGAATGCGGACGATGGCCTGGCCGAACTGGAAGCCAACGTGGACTCGCTGATCGTGGTGCTCAACGAAAAGCTGCTGGACGTGTTGGGCGACGACATCACCCAGGACGAGGCCTTTGCCCACGCCAATGACGTGCTCAAGAACGCCGTGGGCGGTATCGCTGAAATCATCAACGAATACGGCCAGGTGAACGTGGACTTTGAAGACGTGCGCACCGTGATGGGCGAGCCCGGCAAGGCCATGATGGGCACGGCCACGGCCAGCGGCCCGGACCGCGCACGCATCGCTGCCGAGCAGGCCATTGCCTGCCCGCTGCTCGAAGGCATCGACCTGTCGGGCGCCAAGGGCGTTCTGGTGCTGGTCACGGCCAGCAAGGGCAGCCTCAAGCTGTCCGAGTCGCGCCAGGCCATGAACACCATCAACGCCTACGCATCCACCGATGCGCATGTGATCTTCGGCGCCGCCTACGACGAAAGCCTGGGCGATGAGATCCGCGTAACGGTGGTGGCCACGGGCCTGTCGCGTGCCAATGCACGCCGCCAGCCCATCTCGGTGGTGCAAGGTGGTCTGCGCACGGGCACGGACAACATGGCCTACCAGATGCCCGTCGCCGGTGTGGGCACGCTGGGTGCCGCTGTGGGCGTGCCTGGCGGCCATGCGGGCAGTGCACAGGCCGACTACGGCAGCATGTCGGTGCCCAGCGTGTGGCGCACCAACCGCACGCAGGCGGCAGCCCGCGTGGATGCCCTGTCGTCCGGCGGCATGGATGACCTGGAGATCCCCGCCTTCCTGCGCAAGCAGGCGGACTGACAGCCCCGCTGATCGCACTCCGCCGCCCCTTGATGGGGGGTAAAACAAAAAGCCCTGCCAGCGCAAGCTGGCAGGGCTTTTTTACTGATGTAGCGTGCTTCAGCGCGCGTTCAGGCCTGGGTCGCCCCAGGCCTCTCAGCGATCAGAAAGACTCCCAGTCATCGTTGCTGTCTGCCGCAGGCTTGGGGCTGCTGGCCTTGGGGGGCAATGCCGCCGCTGGGGCGGGTGAAGGCGCCGCAGGGCGAGGGGCTGCCGGCGCCTTGGCCAGGGCTGGGCGGGGTGTTGCGGCGCGCACTGCAGGAGCCACGGCGGGTCGTGGCGCGGCTGCGAGCCGGCTGGCCGGTGCGGGCGCGGGCGCGGAGGTGCTGCCGTTCACACGGAAGAGCGCCACCACCTGGGTGAGCTTCATGGCTTGCTCGCGCAGGCTGTCTGCGGCGGCGGTGGATTCTTCCACCAGCGCCGAGTTTTGCTGCGTCATCTGGTCCAGCTGGTTCATGGCGGTGTTGACCTGCGCAATGCCCTGGCTCTGCTCCGACGTGGCGGCACGGATCTCGCCAATGATGTCGGTCACGCGCTGCACGCTGGCCACGATCTCCGTCATGGTGGCACCCGCATTGCCCACCAGGGCCGTGCCGGACTCCACCTTCTCGACCGACGCGCCGATCAGCGACTTGATCTCCTTGGCGGCTTCGGCGCTGCGCTGCGCCAGGCTGCGCACCTCGCCGGCCACCACGGCAAAGCCCCGGCCCTGCTCGCCGGCACGGGCAGCTTCCACGGCAGCATTGAGCGCCAGGATATTGGTCTGGAATGCGATGCCGTCGATGACACCGATGATGTCGCTGATCTTCTTGCTGCTGGCGTTGATGTCCTGCATGGTGGACACCACCTGCGACACCACCTCGCCCCCGCGCGCCGCCACTTCAGCGGCAGACGTGGCCATCTGGTTGGCGGTCTGGGCGGAGTCGGAGGTCTGCTTCACCGTGCTGGTCAGCTCCTCCATGCTGCTGGCCGTGGTCTGCAGGTTGCTGGCCGTGTCTTCGGTGCGGTGGGCCAGGTCGTTGTTGCCTTGCGCAATTTCGCTGGACGCGGTGGCGATGCTGTCGGTGGCCGAGCGCACTTCGGTCACCAGCTTGCGCAGCGAGGTCACCATGTGGGCGAGGCCGTCAAGCATGGAGCCCGGCGGGGCGGCCGGAATCTGCGCGTCCAGGTTGCCTTCGGCCACCTCGGACATGATGGCAATGGCATGGGTGGGCTCGCCGCCAATCTGGCGCAATACCGAGCGCGACACCAGCAGGCCGATCACGCCCACCGCCACAAACACCGCCAGCACCAGCGCCAGGCTCGACCACAGGGCCTGGCGCAGCATGACATCTACGTCGTCTGTGTACAGCCCGGAGCCGACCATCCAGTTCCAGCCATCCACCTTGACGATGTACTGCAGCTTGGGCACGGGCGTCTGCTGGCCGGGGCGCGCAAACATGGTGGGCACAAAGGCCTTGCCATCCTTGCTGTTGCGCATGCCGTTGACCAGCAGGCCGATGATGTCCACGCCCGAACCATCCTTGACCTTGCCGAGCATGTCCTGCCCGTCCCATTCGGTCTTGAAGGGGTGCATCACGCCCACGCCCTCCGTGGTCCAGATGTAGAAATATTCAGTCTTGCCCTCGGGGCCGCCGTAACGGGCAATGCGCAGGGCGTCCTTGGCGGCTTTCTGCGCGTCTTCCACCGACATGGCGCCGCTGGCGGCCTTGGCCTGGTAGCCGACCACGATGCTGTGGGCCGACTGGACGGCGGTGGTCAGCATGTCCTTGCGGGACTCGGTGATCAGCCGTCGCTCCTGGAGGAGGGACAGGATGGCCATGATCAGCAGCGCCGTAAGCGCTGTGCCGATCATGAGCATGACCTTCATCTTGAAACTGAGTTTGCTCATGGGAGTCTCCTGCGGGGCGGGTGTAATGAGTTCATGTCGTGTATTTTCAAGGCCCTCAGAGTGCAAATTGTGCGACCAGGCATGGGGCCTGCACAGTAGGTGAAAACGCGGCGGTAGCTCTACGTACGCGTCTCTGAAGGGCTGACAAGACCTCGGCGCATGCGGGGCGGCGGCGCAGAAACTAAAATGCGCGGATGCTCCAGCAACGCACCCTCAAGACCCTGACCCGCGCCGTAGGCGTGGGTCTGCACAGCGGCCAGCGGGTCGAGTTGACCCTGCGGCCCGCGCAGCCGGACACGGGCATCGTGTTCCGGCGGGTGGACCTGCCGCAGCCGGTGGACATTCCCATCCGTGCCGAGGCGGTGACGGACACGCGGCTGGCGTCCACCATCGCGGTGGGCAATGCCAAGGTGCACACCGTGGAGCATCTGATGTCGGCCTGTGCGGGGCTGGGCATTGACAACCTCTACGTGGACATTACGGCTGAAGAGGTCCCCATCCTCGACGGGTCTTCGGCCTCGTTCGTGTTCTTGCTTCAAAGCGCCGGGGTGGAGCTGCAAAACGCGCCCAAGCGCTTCATCCGCGTCACCCGCCCCGTGGAGGTGCGCGAGGGTGAAGGCGCCAACGCCAAGTGGGCGCGCCTCACGCCGTACCACGGCTACAAGCTCAGTTTTGAAATCGACTTCGACCATCCCGCCGTAGACTCCACCGGCCAGCGTGTGGAGTTTGACCTGGGGCAAGGCAACTACAGCCGCGACATCGCTCGCGCGCGCACCTTTGGCTTCACCCGCGATGTGGAGATGATGCGCTCCAACGGCCTAGCGTTGGGAGGCGGGCTGGACAACGCCATCGTGATGGACGACTACAAGGTGCTCAACAGCGACGGCCTGCGCTACGACGACGAGTTCGTGAAGCACAAGATCCTGGACGCCATGGGTGACCTGTACCTCATTGGCAAGCCGCTGCTGGCCGCCTACAGCGCCTTCCGCTCGGGCCATGCCATGAACAATTTGCTGCTGCGCGAGCTGCTGGCCCAGCGCGATGCCTGGGAGGTGGTCACCTTCGAGGATGAGCGCCAGGCACCCACCGGCTTTGCGCAGCCTGCGCGTGCCTGGTAGGGCCCGTTGGCCATGTTGATCTTTCGCTGGCTGGCCATGCTGCTGCTCCTGGCGGCGGCCGTGTCGTTCGCGTTTTACGCGGGCACCGGGCAGCCGCGCTACAAGCGCCTGGGGCTCGTCATTCTCAAGTGGACGGTGATTGCCGCTGTGTTCTTTTTTGCAGTGATCCTCATCGGCCGCTTGGCCTGATGTATCGGCTGATGCGCGGGCTCTGCGGGCCCGGTTTTTCCTCTGCCCTATACTCGCGCCTGCTCCGGGGTGTGCTGATGCGCTGAGATGCAAGGGCCTGAAGGAATTCAGGCGAGCTTGCGAACCCGACGAACTTGATCCGGTTCATACCGGCGGAAGAAGAGCCGACCTCCTTGTCCCCGTGCCCGCACTCCCTGTGGGCACGCCTTGCCTCAGGTGCTGCCATGCGCAGCCACCCGAGGGGCGCACAGGTCCATTCCGGAGCAGACCCACCGCCACCGGAACCAGGAGACCTGCCCATGAACGCCCCCGACCCCCACGCCACACTGGCTGCCCCTGAAAAGTTCGCCGAGCTGCTCGCACGCACCCGCGAACCCTTCCCCGCATCCCGCAAGGCCTATATCCCCGGCCATCTGCACACCGACCTGCGCGTGCCCGTGCGCGACATCGCGCTCACCAACGGCGAGCTGGTCAGCGTGTACGACACCTCCGGCCCCTACACCGATCCCAACGCCGTGATCGACGTGCGCCAGGGCTTGGCCAGCGTGCGCGGTGGCTGGATCACCGGCCGTGGCGATGTGGAGCACTACGAAGGCCGCGCCCCCGTAGCGCTGGACGACGGCCAAAAGAGCGAAGATGCCACCCGCCTCGCCCAGCTGCGCGCCGAGGCCGCCGCCTTGCAGCGCAAGCCCCTGCGCGCCAAGGCGGGTGCCAATGTCACGCAGATGCACTACGCCAAGAAGGGCATCGTCACGCCCGAGATGGAGTACGTCGCCATCCGCGAAAACGGCAAGCGCGAATGGATGGAGCAGTACATTGCCGACGCAGGCCGTGAAAAGCGCCTGATGGGCAACCCGATGGGCGCAAGCATCCCGCGCATCATCACCCCCGAATTTGTGCGCGATGAAGTGGCCCGGGGCCGCGCCATCATCCCCGCCAACATCAACCACCCCGAGGTGGAGCCGATGGCGATTGGCCGCAACTTCCTGGTCAAGATCAACGCCAACATCGGCAATTCGGCTGTCACATCGAGCATCGAGGAAGAAGTGGAAAAGCTCGTGTGGGCGATCCGCTGGGGTGCTGACAACGTGATGGACCTGAGCACCGGCAAGAACATCCACACCACACGCGACTGGATCGTGCGCAACTCGCCCGTGCCGATTGGCACGGTGCCGATCTACCAGGCGCTGGAAAAGGTGGGCGGCGTGGCCGAAGACCTGACCTGGGAAATCTTCCGCGACACGCTGATCGAGCAGGCTGAGCAGGGCGTGGACTACTTCACCATCCACGCGGGCGTGCGTCTGGCCTACATCCACCTCACGGCGCAGCGCCGCACGGGCATCGTCTCGCGCGGCGGCTCCATCATGGCCAAGTGGTGCATGGCGCACCACCGCGAGAGCTTCCTGTACGAGCACTTCGAGGACATTTGCGACATCATGAAGGCGTACGACGTGTCGTTCAGCCTGGGCGACGGCCTGCGCCCCGGCTGCGCCTCTGATGCCAATGACGAAGCGCAGTTTGCCGAGCTGCACACGCTGGGCGAGCTGACCCAGGTGGCCTGGAAGCACGACGTGCAGACCATGATCGAAGGCCCCGGCCATGTGCCCATGCACATGATCCAGGCCAACATGACCGAGCAGCTCAAGACCTGCCACGAAGCGCCGTTCTACACCCTGGGCCCGCTGACCATCGACATCGCGCCGGGCTATGACCACATCGCCAGCGCGATTGGCGCGGCCATGATCGGCTGGATGGGCACGGCCATGCTGTGCTACGTGACGCCCAAGGAGCACCTGGGCCTGCCCGACCGCGATGACGTGAAGCAAGGGATCATTGCGTACAAGATCGCGGCCCACGCGGCCGATGTGGCCAAGGGCCACCCCGGGGCCCGCTCGCGCGACGATGCTCTCAGCCAGGCGCGCTTCGACTTCCGTTGGCAAGATCAGTTCAACCTGGGCCTGGACCCGGAGACGGCCAAGGAATACCACGACGAGACCCTGCCCAAGGACTCGGCCAAGGTGGCGCATTTCTGCTCGATGTGTGGGCCCAAGTTCTGCTCGATGAAGATCACCCAGGAAGTGCGTGACTTTGCCGCGCAAAAGGGCGTGGCCGAGGCCGAAGCCCTGGCCCAGGGCATGCAGGCCAAGGCGGCCGAGTTCCAGCAGGGCGGCGGCGAGCTGTACATCCCCCTCAAGCCCGTGTGATGGCAGCGGCGCAATAAGCGCAGCTACTGGCCCCGAGGATTCCCTGAAACAGGGCCCCGGGGCCGTGCTTACCCTGTGCGGCGGACGGCCTGGCCCGGCATATAGTCCCGCCCACCCCCGGCCCAGAAGGTGGGGGGTGTGTGTGGCACCAAATTTGCTATGCTGGACTATCTGTTAAAAAATGTAAGGAAGAGCCATGAACGCTCTCGGCCGCTTCTCCATCCGCACGCGTCTCTACTTCGGAACCGTCTTCTCCCTGATCCTTCTGGTCGTCATCGGTGCCATGGGCTACGTAGCCCTGGACCGCACGCGCGGCACCCTGCAGGTGCTTTTTTCAGAGCGCGTGCAGACGCTGACCGACATGTCCGAACTGCGCACCACCCTGGGTGACCTGCGCCGGACCGAAAAAGACATCATCATCAACTTCAACAACTCGGTCGAGGTCTCTGCCCTGCGCGAGTCCTGGGCCAAGACACTGACCTCCCTGCGCAAGCGCCTGGCCGATGTGCGGCAGGTGCAGTCGGGCGATGCCGATTTTGTGGCCTCCATCGACAAATCGCTGGACGAGATCAAGCAGTACGAAACCGGCATTTCGCCCATCTTCGAGAAGATCGAAGGCGCGCAGCTCGACGGCGCCGGTGGCGGCGCCTACGCCGATCGCCTGAAGGTCCACATGGAGGCCACCGACAAGCTGTTCTCCAGCCTCGCGGACTCGGCCCGTGCGCAGATGGACGAGGCCCGTGCGGGCGTCGAATCACGCACCTCCACCATGGCCGCGCTGATCGGCGTGGGCCTGGTGCTGGCGCTGGCCGTGCTGATTCCGCTCACGTTCTTCAGCGTGCGCTCCATCACCAAATCCCTCGGGCAGGCGCAGGAGCTGGCCGAACGCATCGCCAGTGGCGACCTGTCGCGCGATGTGGCGGCCATGAACCAGGACGAAGTGGGCCAGCTGGTGGGCGCCATGGGCCGCATGCAGGACTCGTTGCGTGACCTGGTGCGCCAGGTGCAGGACGCGGCGGGCAACATCTCCACCGCCAGCTCCGAGATCGCCAGCGGCAACCACGATCTGAGCCACCGCACCGAGCAGACGGCGGCCAACCTGGAAGAGACGGCCTCGTCGATGGAAGTGCTGACCAGCACCGTGCAGCAAAGCGCCCAGGCCTCGCGCCAGGCCAGCGATTTCGCATCGACCGCCGCCGAGGTGGCTGCGCGCGGTGGCGCCGTGGTGTCGCAGGTGGTGACCACCATGGACCAGATCACCACCAGCTCGCGCAAGATTGCCGACATCACGGGCGTGATCGATTCGATTGCGTTCCAGACCAATATCCTGGCGCTCAACGCCGCTGTGGAAGCCGCCCGTGCCGGTGAGCAGGGCCGCGGCTTTGCAGTGGTGGCCAGCGAGGTGCGCAACCTCGCGCAGCGCAGCGCCGAGGCCGCCAAGGAAATCAAGGGCCTGATCGGTTCGTCGGTGGAGCGGGTCGAAGACGGCTCGCGCCTGGTGAGCCAGGCCGGCCAGACCATGACGGAGATCGTGAGCAGCGTGCGGCGTGTGTCCGACATCATTGCGGAGATCACCGCCTCGTCGGCCGAGCAGAGCGACAACATCGGCCAGATCAGCCAGTCGGTCACTCAGCTCGACCAGATGACCCAGCAGAACGCGGCGCTGGTGGAGGAATCTACCGCAGCGTCCGAGTCGCTGCGTGAGCAGGCCCACCACCTCAACAGCGCCGTCAGCCAGTTCAAGCTGCAGGATGGCGCATCGCCCTCGGCCACGTTCAACACCCCCGCTTCCGCAGCACCCGCCGTCGCCCAGGTGGCGCGCCGACCTGCGTTGCAGATCTGGTAATTTCAGGTGTTTTTGGCTGGTAGCGCTAGTGTTTCATGTGCTAGCAGCTATCAGATGTATAGCAAATCAGTCCCGCGTCACCCGCAGCACTTCTTCGCGGCTGGTGATGCCGGCGGCAATCAGGCGTTCGCCGTCTTCGCGCATCAGTGCCATGCCATCGGCCATGGCGGCGGCGCGGATGTCGGCCTCTGACGCCTGGGCGTGGATTTGCGCGCGGATCGCGTCCGTGGTCACCAGCAGCTCGAACACGCCTGTGCGGCCGGTGTAGCCGGTCTGGCCGCAGTGCTCGCAGCCCGCGCCGTGGCAGTGGCTGCAGAACTTGCGCACCAGGCGCTGGGCCAGAACACCGAGCAATGACGACGACAACAGGAACGGCTCCACGCCCATGTCCGTCAGGCGCGTCACGGCGCTGGCCGCATCGTTGGTGTGCAGCGTGGCCAGCACCAGGTGGCCGGTGAGCGACGCCTGGATGGCGATCTGCGCGGTCTCAAAGTCGCGGATTTCGCCGATCATGATGATGTCCGGGTCCTGCCGCAGGATGGCGCGCAGGGCCTTGGCAAAGGTCAGCTCGATCTTGCTGTTGACCTGGGTTTGCCCCACGCCGGGCAGCTCGTACTCGATGGGGTCTTCCACCGTCATGATGTTGTTGCGCGTGGCGTCGAGCCGGCCCAGCGCCGCGTACAGCGTGGTGGTCTTGCCCGAGCCCGTGGGGCCGGTGACCAGGATGATGCCGTGCGGCTGGCCGATCAGGCCCTCGAAGCGGTGCAGGGTGTCGCCCTGCATGCCCACGGCTTCCAGGCTCAGCTTGCTTTCGCTCTTGTCCAGCAGGCGCAGCACCGCGCGTTCGCCATGGGCGCTGGGCAGGGTGGAAACGCGCACGTCGATGGCTCGGGTGCCCAGGCGCAGGCTGATGCGGCCGTCCTGGGGCAGGCGTTTTTCGCTGATGTCCAGGTCGGCCATGATCTTCAGGCGCGAGATCAGGGCCGCGTGCAGCGCGCGGTTGGGCTGCACCACTTCGCGCAGCGTGCCGTCCACCCGAAAGCGCACGCTGCTGTGGCGCTCGTAAGGCTCGATGTGGATGTCGCTCGCGCCGTCGCGTGCGGCCTGTGTGAGCAGGGCGTTGAGCATGCGGATGATGGGCGCGTCGCCAGCGGACTCCAGCAGGTCTTCCACCGCCGGTAGCTCCTGCATCATGCGAGAGAGGTCGGCATCGCTCTCGACCTCGCTCACCACGGTGGCAGCGCTCGATTCGCTGTGCGAATAGGCTGCGCTGATGCGCTGGGCCAGGGCCGGGGCATCCAGCGGCAGCAGTTGCTGCACCGGGTGCTTGCGCAGCACTTCGGACAGCGCGCCCGCGTCGGGGCTGGGGCCGTGCCACAGCACCAGCTGGTGGCCGTCGTCCTCCAGCAGCAGCTGGGCGGTGCGGGCAAAGGCGTAGGGCAGGGGGTGGCGCATGGGGGCGGCTCTTCTCTTCTCAGCGTGGCGAAGTCTCTGCGGGCAGCGGGGCGAGCGGCTGCGCAGGCACCGTGGCTGCGCCGGGCTCTGCGCGCTGTGGCAGCGCGGGCAGGATGGGAGCGCCCGACACCGACTTCATCACCACGCTGGGCGCGGGCTGCGTGTTCTGCTGCAGCGCGCGGATGGCCTCGTAGCGGTCCATCATCAGCGCATCGCTGGTGGCGTTGTCGCGCACCACAATGGGGCGCAGGAACACCATCAGGTTGGTCTTGTTGCGGGTACGGTTCTCGCTGCGGAACAGGTTGCCCAGCACCGGGATGTCGCCCATCACCGGAACCTTGTCCTGGCCTTGCGAGTAGCTGTCTTCCAGCAGGCCGCCGATCACGATGATGTTGCCGTCGTCCACCACCACGTTCGACTCGATGGAGCGCTTGCTGGTGGTGGGGCCGTTGGCGTTGCTCAGCGTGGCGGTGTCGATCTTGGAGACCTCCTGGTAGATGGCCATCTTCACGGTGCCGTTCTCGCTGATTTGCGGGCGCACCTTGAGCATCAGGCCCACGTCCTTGCGCTCCACCGTGGTGAACGGGTTCACCGTGCTGCTGCCCGTGCTGTTGGCGTACGAGCCGGTCACGAACGGCACGTTGTTGCCGATGATGATGCGCGCCTCTTCGTTGTCCAGCGTCATCAGGTTGGGGGTGGAGAGCACATTGGCGTCGCCGCTGTTCTGCAGAAAGTTCGCCAGCGCGCCCAGGTAGTACTGGCCGTTGACGCGCGGCGCCAGCGCCAGGTTCAGCCCCTTGCCCAGCGAGCTGGCCGCCGAGGCGATGGAGGTGGTGGAGCCCGAGGCCAGCGCGGCCGTGACTCCCAGGATGTTGGCGCCCGCCTGGCCGGAGTTGGTGCCGATCACGCCCACGGTGCCATCACCGTTCTTGCCCAGAACGCCCTGCCACTGGATGCCGAACTCGGCCACCTTGTTGGCGGAGACCTCGACGATCAGGCTCTCGACCAACACCTGCGCGCGGCGGCCGTCGAGCTTGTCGATCACGTCGCGCAGCTGGCGGTACAGCGGCTCGGGCGCCGTGATGATGAGTGAGTTGGTGGTGGGGTCGGCCTGGATCTGCCCGCCAGTGGAGGGCTGGTTGTTGTTGGTACTGCTGGTGCCCATGGCGCTCGCGCTGGAGCCCAGGCCGCCGGTGCTACTGTTGCTGCCGGACGAGCTGCCGTTGGTGGACAGCATGCCGCCGGTGCTCAGCCCCGTGCTGGGTGCGGGCGCGCTGGCACCGCCACCGCCACTGGCCGCGCCGCCATTGTTGCCGCCCATGGCCGCCATGGCGGCGCGCAGGGTGGTGGCCAGCTTGGTGGCGTCGGCGTTCTTGAGGTAGACCACATGGATGTTGCCGCTGGCGGCGCTGCTGCCCGGCGCAGGCGCCTGGTCCAGCTGGGCCACCAGCGCGCGCACCTGGGCCACGCGGGCCGGGTTGGCGGCGCGCAGGATCAGCGAGTTGCTGCGCGGCTCGGCAATCAGGGTGGTTTTGAACGACGTGTCGGCTTGGCCGGGCGCGGCCGCAGCGGCGGCGCCCCCGTTGGCGCTGCCACCGTCGATCAGGCGCGACACCAGCGGTGCCAGGTCGCTGGCAATCGCGTTCTTGAGCGGAATCACCTCCACATCGCTGGCGTTGGACACATCCATGGCCGCCACGATGCGCGCCAGGCGCTGCAGGTTGTCGGCGTAGTCGGTGATCACCAGCGAGTTGTTGCCGGGGTTCACGTTGATGGTGTTGTTGGGGCTGATGAGCGGGCGCAGCACCGGCACCAGGTTGGCCGCGTTCTCGAAGTTGAGCTTGAAGATCTGCGTGACGATCTGCCCACCGCCGGGTGCGCTGCCCGCGTTGCCCTGCACCACGCTCACGCTGCCGCCCTGCAGCTTGGCGTCGGCCTCGGGCACCACCTTGTACAGGCCCGCCGCCTCCACCACCGTGAAGCCCTGCAGCCGCAGCGCGGCCAGGAACTGCTGGAACGCGGCGGCGGGTGTCACGGCGCGCTCGGTCACCAGGTTGAGCTGGCCTTTCACGCGCGGGTCCACCACCACGTTGCGGCCAGTGATGGTGGCCATGGTGCGGGCCACGGCCTCGATCTCGGCGTTGGCAAAGTTGAGCGTGACGGGTTCGCTGGGGCGCACGCTGCCGGTGCGGGTGTCTACTGCCGTTTGGGCGCCAATTTGGCCGCTGGCGCAGGTAAGTATTGCGCTGGCAGCTATTGTTTTGAGAGTAAAGCGCAGGCGTGGAGCAAACAGGAAAGTCATAGATTCAACCCACGGTGATGATGGAGCGCGCGCCATTGCGCCGTCCGATGATGTTCAGAAGATTGGACAGTGCGGCCTCCCGCTCGGGGGCGGCACTGGCCTCGCCCGCAAAGCGCAGGCGGTTGCCCACCCACTGGCCGCTGCCGCTGAGTTGCAAGGCCCCGTCGAGGGTGCTGAGGGCGAGCGTGGGCACCTCGCCGCCCTGCAGCACCAGCCGGTAGCTGCCCATGGGGCGCAGGGTGGACAGGCGTGAGGACATGGCCCGCGCATCCAGCTGGGCCTCGCCCGACAGCACCATGCGGCCAGCGGCCCATTGCACGGCCAGCGCGCGGGTCTGCAGCGCCAGCTGGCCCTGCGGCTGTAGCGTGTTCCAGGGGGTGCCCAGGCCCGCCAGCAACGCGGCGGGCCACTGGCTCTGGCCGTCGGCCAGGGTGATTTGCGGGCCGGCCCAGCGCAGGTGCACCTGGGCTTGCAGGGGCTCCGCCGTGCAGCAGCCCGCTTGCAGCCGGGCGCGCAGGCCGCCCCAGGTGGGGCGCAGCTGCCAGTCCACCCGGCCGGGGAGGGCGGCGCTGTCTTTGCTGGCCTGGCCGCCGGTCAACACCAGCTGGGCCGATCCGGTCCACACCGTGCCGCGTGGCTGCAGCAACTGCACCTGCCCCTGGGTGGCGCGGGCCACGCCGCCGGCCAGCCAGTGCGCGGGCGCAAAGGCCACCACGGCGGGCAGCACGCCCACCAGCGCACCGGCCCATGCCCAGCCCCACGCTGTGCGGGGGGCGGAGCGGGGGGCGGGGCGTGTCGGACGGAGGTTGCGGGCCACGGTGGGGAGGGTGTCGTTCAGGGCGGTGACGGAGCGGCGGGTCAGCGGGCGGGTGCGGCGGGCAGGGCCAGCACCACGGTGCCATCCCAGCGGGGCATGGCCACGGGCGTGCTGCCCAGGGTGACGGGCGCATTGCCAGCCGGCGGCGCAGCGGTAGCGCTGCGGGTCAGGCGTGCTTCGAGCGGCGTGGCGCGGGCGTTGCTGCGGGCCTGGGCCAGCCACTGGGCCAGCGCGTCGGCCGATGCGCCTTTGAGCGTGACCGTGGCCCGGTCGCCCGCCACGTTGAGCTGGGCCGTATTGCCCAAGCGCTGCGTGAGGGCGGTGCGCAGCGCGCCTACGGCATCGCCGGGGCTGGTGGCGGGGGTGGCCTGCAGCTGCTGGGCCTCGGCCTGCAGGCTTTGCATGCGCTGCAGTTGGGCATCGAGTGCGGCGTGCCGTGCGGGCGCGGCACGCAAGGTGCCGAGTGCGGGGGCGACGGCCACCCACCACAGCAGGGCCAACGCCACCACGGTGCTGGCGGCCAGCACCAGGTTCTGCTCGCGGGGCGCCAGGGCTTTCCAGCGGTCCTGGAGGGCGGAGGGTTGGGTCATGGGCTCACCTCGGTGCGCAGCAACAGGCTGCCATCGTCCATGCGGGCGCGGTAGCCGGCGGCTTGCAGGCGGCCAGACGCCACAGCTTCTTCATCGGGCGCCAGCGTCACGCCGCGCAGGCGCAGCTCGCCGGGCGTGTATTCGATGCTGCTGGGCAGGCGGCCATCGGGCAAGGCGGCGCCGGCCGCTGCCAGCAGCGGCTCCAGGTCGCGCGCCGACACGCTACCGGCGGCCTGCCGCAGCTGGGCGAGCTCGCGTTCCATCTGCACCGGCGCGTCGACCACCACCTGCACCTTGGGGAAGGTCTGGGCCAGGGTGTTGCGCACGCTGGCCTGCTTGGCGTTCAGTGCCTGCCGTTCTTGCCAGGCCCAGGCATTCAGCCCCACCAGGTGTGCCACCACCAGCACGCCAGCGCCCCAGCGGGCGGCACGCCACTGAGGCGCGTACAGCGCCGCGCTCAGCGCGCTGCCCACCTTGCGCAGCGCGCGGGTGCTGCTGGTGCTGGAGAGGTCGAACTGCGCCAGGTCCCAGTCGCCACGGGCGGCATCGAGCGCGCGCTGGCTGGTGGTGTGCAGGGCGATGCGTTGGCCTTGCTGGCCCAGGGTGCGTTCGGCCAGTGCAGCCACGGCGGGCTCGGCGCGGACCATGAGAGCCTGGTCTTCACCGGTGTCGGCGGCTGGCAAGCCTACGCGTGCCAGGGTCAGGGCCATGGGGGTCAGCGGCAGCACCGCCACGCCTTGGTCGGCGCCATGGCCGGTGAGCACCACATAGGCCTCTTCGGGCGTGCCCAGGGCACACAGCTCGGGCTGGCCGCTGCCCGTGGGGCCGGGCGCAAATTCGGGCACCACGCGGGCCACGCGGCGGCCTGCGGCCTCCAGCGCCTGCAGGTGTTCGCGCAGCCAGGCGCGGTCGCACACGGCCACCCACACCGGCTCGCCGGCCTGCGCACGACTTTGTGCGCCGGGTTGCAGCGCAAAGTGCAGCTGGCTGGCATCGTCCAGCACGCGGTCTTCGAGCAGGCCTTCGAGCACGGAGCGCAGCCGGGGCGTTTGCTGGCCGGCGCCCAGCGGCACACCGGCCGGCATGGTCACGCGCTGCCACGACAGCGCCCGTGCGGGCACCACGGCCACGACCTCGCCGCCGGGGCGGGTGGGCTCGGGCAGCAGGGCAGCGGGTGCGGTGGCGTGCTGGAGGGCGGAATGGCCGTCTGCCGTGAGCGTGTAGGCGTACTCGGAGGCGGGTCCCGGGCGTGCCGGCGGCAGGAAAAGGATCAGGGTGCTCATGGGCGGGTTTTGCGGGCCATTTTAGGGGGCGGGCGTGACGCAGCGGCGGTGTGGGTGGGTGCAGTGTGAGGGTTGTTACACCCTCAGCGCTGTGCCCCGGGCAGCAGTTGCGTGGTTTCCCGGTCGAAGGCGCCGCGTTCGCGCCACAGTGTGGTCACGTCGATGCCCTGTTTGCGCACCAAAGAGCGCTCGTCCACCATCGCATCGCCGAGCCGCAGGCGGCCCCGTACTTCAAAGTACGAAGAGGCCACGGCGTGGGCACTTTCGTTGATGTCGATGCTGGCGCCCACCAGGTCGCGCACGTCGCTGAGGGTGCGGAAGTGCCGCGCCTCGCGCGTCTGCACGATCTTCTGGGCCGTGGCGCTGTCCAGCCCGTCGATGGCGGCCATGAGCACGTTGATGTCGGCGGTGTTCAGATTGACTGGGGTGCGCACGGGCAGCAGCGTCACATGGGGGGCGAGCGCCGCCACCGTGGCCGGGGTCAGGCCCAGCCAGCCTAGCTGGCTCACGCTGGGGGGCAGCAGGGGGGCGGAGCCGCTGTCGGTGCCTGCACCCGCCTGCGCGCGGCGCAGGCCGTCGATGAGGGTGCTCAGCTGCTGGCCGGGCAGGCCCAGACGCTCGAACAGCCGGGTGAACTGCCGCAGTGCCACGGCCTGCACCTGCCCGCCTTCTGCGAGGTTGGTGATGTTCAGGCGGCCCTGCAGGTCGGTGATCTGGCCCGACAGGAAGGCTTCGGTGGTGTCGGTGCTCGCGTCGTCTACCTGCGTCACGTTCTTGTCGGCCGCGAGGAAGGTGGACAGGCGGGCCTCCTGCAAGGGAATGGCCCAGGGCTCAGCCAGGTGGTCGGCCCCGCCGGAGCGCCCGTCCTCGCGCAGGATCAGCCGCGACCAGTCGAGCGCGCCGATCAAGATCCACGCGGACTGCACGCGGCCGCGCTCGGCCGTCTCGACCTCCACCGCGCGCCACTGCTGCCACATCGCGGCGGCCGCAAAGGTGGCGACCAGCGTGACGGTGAGCATGGCGGCGAGCAGGGCGGCGCCGTGCGTCCTGAGCCTGGGCAATGGACGCTGCCGCAGCGGGTGCCACCGTGGAGCTGGCTTGGCCAGGCCACGGGTGGCGTCCCCCTGGGGGGATGCGGCGCAGCCGCTCAGGGGGGGACTCACGTTCTGCCTCCACCCAGCACGGGGTTGACCCAGTCACGCGTCAGCTGGCCCGCCAGCGCCTGGCCCGGGGGCAGGGTGATCTGCAGGCGGATGCCGTCCGGGATGGACGAGGTGCTGTCGCCCGTCGGGGTGCCTGTGCTCGACTGGGGGTTGGACCATGCACCGCCCCGGTAATAAAAGATCTGCCAGTTGTCCAGCGGCAGCAGCGTCACCTCGTAGCGCCGCTCGGCGTCGCCCGGCGTGCGCGCCCACTGGGCGGCCTGTTCCCAGGCCTGCCGCCAATCAGCACGGGTGCGCACTGGCGGCGACTGCCAGCGCAGCCACTGGCCCACGCCCTGGTTGTTGTTGCGGCGGGTCCAGGCCACCACCAGCGCACCCTCGTCGGGCACGGCGCTGCTGCGGCGGGTGAGGCGCAGCACCTGGCCGTCCCAGTCCAGCGGCGTGGTGTTGGCGATGGACACCAGGGCGTCCAGGTCCGTCCCCCACTGGCCCAGCGCGGCCTGCAGCACCAGCATCTCGTCCGCCCGCTGGCGTGTGGACTCCTGCGCCCGCACCATGCCATCTAGCCCGCGCCAGCTCAGGATGGCAATCAGCGCCATCACGCTGATGGCCACCAGCAGCTCGATGAGCGTGAAGCCGCGCGGGACCGTGCCCCCACTGCAGAGGCGCCGGCGCGAGGCCTGAGCAACTGGCGCGGCCCAGGCCAGCGGACGCCGCGCAAGGGCCGCCCCGCCGCGCTGGCGGCGTCCCCCTGCCCGCATTGCGCAGCAATGCGAGAGCGGGGGGAAGGCCCGCAGGGCCTCAGGGGGGTGTTCCATCAATACCTTCCAATGATGGTGGAAAGGCGCAGGATGGAGTTGTCCCCATCCAGCACCTGCGCATCGATGCGCCGAAAACTCGGGTTGGGCGTGGGCCGCACGATGGTCACCACCTGTAGCTGCCGCCCGGCCTGCTCGCAGGTCAGGCTGCTGTCACCCACGCTGGGCATCTGGCGCGAGAGTCGGGCCTTGACCAGCTCGTTCTCCGCGCACAGCTGCGCGAGCACGATGTCGGACTGCCGCAGGGCGTTGCGCGTGAGTGCCGTCGTTGCTTGCAGTCCCGCCATGAGGGCAATGGCCACGATGGCCAGCGCCACCAGCACTTCCACCAGCGTGAAGCCCCGGTGGCTGACAGGGGGGCGGCGCGTCCTCACTGCACCGCATCCACAGAAAACGGGCGCACTCCATCAGTGGCAATGCGCAGGGTGCGGTCGGGGGAGGACTGGTGGGTGATCAGCACCTGCTGCGGGCCGATCAGGGGCTCGGGGCCCAGTTGCAGCACCGCTGGTCCGCGCACCACGGTGCCGGGGTCCAGCCACTGGTTGGGCAGAGCGGCCTGCGCGCTGCGCGGCAGCCCTTCAAAACGGAACCCCCCCGGCAGCGCGCGCCACCGCACCGGGATGCCCCCGGCGCGCGACTGGGCGCGTGCGGATTCGAGCAGCGCCGCCAGCCGCGCGGCCTCCCGCTCCAGCTGCGTCTGCCCGCCATCGCGCATCGCCAGCCCCACGCCCGCCGTGGCCAGCGCCATGATGCTGATGACGACCAGCAACTCCAGGAGGGTGAAGCCCCTCTGAGCTGCTGCACGGCTTCTTCCGAAGAAGACGCCAGTGGCCTGGCAAAGCCAGTTCCATGGCGTCCCTCGCTGGGCGCGTGCCCGTTTCATGGGGCTGGGGCACCTTGGCAATGAGCGGTCACTGCCAGCTGCCAATATCGGCGTCCTTGCCTTCGCCGCCCGACTGGCCATCGGCGCCGAACGACATCACGTCGATCTCGCCCTTGATGCCGGGGTTGAGGTATTGATAGGGGCGGCCCCAGGGGTCGTTGGGCAGCTTTTCGAGGTACAGCTTCCAGTTGCCCGGCACGGGGCCCGCAGTGGGCTTGATGACCAGGGCTTGCAGGCCCTGTTCGGCCGTGGGGTAGCGCTGGTTGTCCAGGCGGTAGAGCTTGAGCGCCTGCATGATGTTGGTGATGTCGGTGCGGGCGGCCGTCACGCGGGCATCGTCGGCACGTTCGAGCACATTGGGCACGATCAGCGCGGCCAGCACGCCGATGATCACCAGCACCACCATCAGTTCGATGAGGGTGAAACCACGGGCCACGGACTTGGCAACGCGGCGCGGGGCGGAGCGCACGAGGAGGGAGAAAGAAGTGTTCACTGCTGGCGGTCTCTCGGATGGTCGAATCGCCTGAATCATAATCTCCGCATGGTGACCAATACGTACAGCAAATGGGGCGTCCGCCTGGGGACTCTGGTGCTCTGGGCAGCAGCCGGCGCCAGCGTGGTCTATTGGGGGCTGCGTCTGTCGGCGCCTTCGTCCGCATCCACCGCGCCGGCCGTGGCGCCCGCCCCGGTGGCCATGGACGCGCAGGCGCTGGCGCGTTTGCTGGGTGCTGCGCCTGCAGTCCCGGGCGTGGCAGCGCCGGTGGCACCCACCGCAAGCCGGTTCACGCTGATCGGGGTGCTGTCGGGGCGCACCAGCGGCGGCGGTGCGGCACTGATTGCCGTGGACGGCAAGCCCGCCAAGCCCTTCCGCGTGGGCGCTGCGGTGGACGAAGGCCTGGTGTTGCAGGCCCTGGGCCCCCGCCAGGCGCAACTGGGGACCAGTATGGGCGGACCCGCTACGGTGACGCTGGACATGCCGCTCAAGAACTAGGCATCTGCTGGCCTACAGCTTCAGGCCAGCTCCCTGATTTCCCATTCCCCCCAGCCCGGCGCCGCCACCGGCCAGTCTTCCGCGCGGGGCAGGGCGCTTTCTCCACGCTCCTGCAACCAAGCCACGCAGCGTGCCACCCCGGCGTGGGTGATCCACACCACATCCTTCGCTCCCTGGTTGGAGCGCCACTCCCGGGCGGTCTGCAGGGCGGCCGCCACGCGGTGCAGCATGTGGGCCAGGCTTTCGCCCCCGCCGGGTGCATGGGTGGCGAACCCGGCCACCCAGGCATCGATGGCGCTTTGGCCGATGGCGTCCCAGGTCTGCCCTTCCCAACGGCCGAAGTCCATCTCGCGCAGCCGGGCGTCGGGGGTAAGGGTCAAATCGGGTCTGAGCGCTTGTAATTCATGCGCTAGCAGCTCACATCTTTGTAGCGTGGAATAAACCACGAGGGCTCCAGCGGGCAGGGCTGTTGCCAGGCGCTCTGCTGCTGCGCGGGTGTCCTGCGCGTCGGCCGGCACGTCCAAAGCGCCGTAGCAGGTGCCTGGGGCAACCAGCGGGGCCGCATGGCGCACCAGCCACAGGCGGTTTTTGGCGGCGGCGGGAGGGGGCGTCATAGCCATCGCAGTGCGATGGCAGCGCCCAGGTAGAACCCGATCTCGCTCACCTGCTGCGTGGCGCCCAGGCAGTCGCCGGTGAAGCCTTGCAGCCGTCGGGCGAACCAGCGCGCCATCCAGGCCGCGCAGAGCGCGCTGAGAGCGATGGATGCTACCAAAAAGAGAGCTGATTGGGTATATCCCACTAGCACCAGGGGCGGAAAACACCATAAAAGCGCCGCAACCAGTGCCTGGCCGGAGATCTGATCGGCCAGCGGCTTGCTTTTGGAGCGCGCCGTATCACCCACATGCGGCAGGCTGCGCACGATGACCAGAGGCCAAAAGCGCGACAACACGTGCGCGCCGACCAGGGCCGCGAGTGCCACCGGCAGGCTATGCGCCCCCAGCAGCGCCAGCAGGCTGAGCTTGGCCAGCAACGCCAGCACCAGCGCCATGGCCCCGAAGGCGCCAATGCGCGAGTCCTTCATGATGTCCAGCGCGCGTTCGCGGTCGTAGCTGCCGCCCAGGCCGTCGGCCACGTCGGCCAGGCCGTCTTCATGAAAGCCGCCGGTCATCAGCACCGTGGCGATGGTGCAGAACACCGCCGCTACGGCCGGGGCCAGCGGGTTGGGCGCCAGCGCCCAGTGCAGCGCGGCATACACGGCCACAGACAGCAACGCCGCCAGCCAGCCAATGCCCGGAAAGTGCGCCGCGCTGGCCCGCAGCATGGCCGGGCTGTAGCCCACCCAGTTCGCCAGCCGCCCGGTGACGGGGATGCGGGTGAAGAACTGCACGGCCAGCAGGTAGTGGCGCAGGGCTTGCATGGTGTGCCGTAGGGGCTTGATGCTTCTGTTTTGATAGCTGCTAAGGCATGCTCAACAAGCGCTTGCAGTCATTTTTTGCATTATTTGGAGCGCAGGAACAGCCGGTAGGCCGGATTCAGTGTTTCTTCCACATAGGGGTAGCCCAGTGTGGCCAGGAAGGCGTCGAAGGCCGCCTTGTCTTCGGGCGGCACCTGCATGCCCACGAGGATGCGACCATAGTCCGCGCCCTGGTTGCGGTAGTGGAACAGGCTGATGTTCCAGGTTGGCTGCATCAGGCTCAAAAATTTGAGCAGCGCGCCGGGCCGCTCGGGGAAGGTGAAGCGCATCAGGCGCTCGTCCTGGGCCAGGGCCGAGTGTCCGCCCACCAGGTGGCGCAGGTGTTCCTTGGCCAGTTCGTCGTGCGTCAGGTCCAGCGCCTCGAAGCCGTGGCGGTTGAAGTTCTTGGCGATCTTTTCCGATTCGCCCTTGCCGTTGGTGGTCAGGCCTACAAACACATGGGCCCGGGCGGCGTCGCTGATGCGGTAGTTGAACTCGGTCACGTTGCGCGGGCCGCCGGGCAGTCCGCCCACCACCTCGCAAAAGCGGCGGAAGCTGCCGCGTTCTTCGGGGATGGTGACGGCGAGCAGCGCCTCGCGCTCCTCGCCCACCTCGGCGCGCTCGGCCACAAAGCGCAGCCGGTCGAAGTTCATGTTGGCGCCGCAAAGGATGGCGGCGTAGGTCTCGCCCTTGGTCTTGTTCTTGGCGACATATTGTTTAATGGCCGCCACTGCCAGCGCGCCAGCGGGCTCCACGATGCTGCGCGTGTCTACAAAGATGTCCTTGATGGCGGCGCAGACGGCGTCGGTATCGACGGTGATGTAGTCATCCACCAGGCCCTGCGCCACGCGGAAGGTTTCCTCGCCCACCAGCTTCACGGCGGTGCCGTCGGAGAACAGGCCCACATCGGCCAGCGTCACGCGCTTGTGCGCCTGCACCGACTGGATCATGGCGTCCGAGTCGTTCATCTGCACGCCGATCACCTTGATCTCGGGACGCACGGCTTTGATGTAGTTGGCCACACCCGAGATGAGTCCGCCGCCGCCAATGGCCACGAACACGGCATCGAGCTGGTTGCTGCCCAGGCTTTGCAGCTGGCGCAGGATCTCCATGGCGATGGTGCCCTGGCCAGCAATCACGTCCGGGTCGTCGAACGGGTGCACGAAGGTCAGGCCCTGTTCCTTTTCCAGCTGGACGGAATGGCCGTAGGCGTCGGAATAGCTCTCGCCAAACAGCACGACCTCGCCACCGAGCGTCTTCACGGCATCAATCTTGAGCTGCGGCGTGGTGGTTGGCATCACGATCACGGCGCGCGTGCCCAGCCGGTGGGCGCTCATGGCCACGCCCTGGGCATGGTTGCCGGCTGATGCGCAGATCACGCCGCGCTGCAGCTGCTCGGGCGTGAGGTGCGCCATCTTGTTATAGGCGCCCCGCAGCTTGAAGCTGAACACGGGCTGCTGGTCCTCGCGCTTGAGGAGCACCTTGTTGTGCAGACGGCGGCTGAGGTTCTTGGCGGGCTCCAGCGCCGACTCCACCGCCACGTCATACACGCGGGCAGTCAGGATTTTCTTGAGGTAGTCGGCGGGGGTGAGGTGCTGGGTCATGGCAGGTGCAGGAGGAGAGCCCCACCGGCGCAGGGCAGCGGGCGGGGGCCCACATCATAGGGCGTCGCCCTGGCGAGGGGCCGAGGCATCCGGGACGGCAGTCTGCTGTGGGTCTGTGCGAGCGGGCAAAAAAAAGCCCCGGGCCGTGAGGCCTGGGGCTAATCCATCCTTTGAGGAGATGGAGGAGACAATCGGTGCGAGGCAAGTGCCGGGTTCCGGGCTTCTTGCCGCCTGCCGGTTCCTTTCTGTTCGAAAGCGGCAGCGCATGGGCGAAGTTTAGCGCGAGTCTTGTTGCGATGCAGCAAAATTCGCATCAAATTCTTTTCGTTTCGGTTTTCCGTGCGAAAAAAACCACGTGTCACACAGGAGAAACACAAATGGAATGCACAGTCAGTTGGACCGGCGGGGCGGGAACCCGTTCCGGCATGGGTTTTGTGGCCGAAACCGGCAGCGGCCATGTTTTGACCATGGACGGCGCCCCCGATGCCGCCAACCCCGCCAACGGCGGCCAGAACTTGGCGCCCCGGCCCATGGAGACCGTGCTGGCGGGCACGGGCGGGTGCACCGCCTATGACGTGGTGCTGATCCTCAAGCGCGGCCGCCATGACGTGCGTGGCTGCAGCGTCAAGTTGACGACGGAACGTGCGCAGACCGACCCGAAAGTGTTCACCAAGATCCACATGCACTTCACCGTCACGGGCAAGGGCATTCCCCCGGCCGCCGTGGAGCGTGCGATTGCCATGAGCCATGACAAGTACTGCTCGGCCAGCATCATGCTGGGCAAGACAGCCGAAATCACCACCGGCTTCGAAGTGCTGGAGGCCTGAGGGGGGCGGCGTGTAGTGGTCTGGACTGCCAGGCTGAGCGGGTTGCGGCGCGTATGTTTTGGTACGCCTGCTGCCCGCGTGAACCAGCTTGGGGTTCAAAGATAGTGCGCCGTGGTGGTCATTACCTTCGCGGCGCCTTTCATGGCAATGCGCACCAGGGCGGGCAATTCCAGCGCACCGGCGGCGCGGGCCTGGTCTGCGTGCCGCTCCTCGTCCTGCTTCATCCGGGCGACCACGGCCTTTGACGCCTGGTCTTGCTCGGGAAGCCTGTCGAGGTGGCTTTGCAGATGCGCGGCCACCTGGGTTTCCGTCTCCACCACAAAACCCAGGTTGGCCCGGTCGCTGACCTTGGCAGCCACCAGCCCGAGCGCAAAAGCCCCTGCGAACCACAGAGGGTTGAGCAGGCTGGGGCGTGCGCCCAGTGCGTCCAGGCGCTGTTGTGTCCATGCCAAATGGTCGGTCTCTTCGCGCGCCGCTGCCTGCAGGTGGTCTCGCAGGGCGGGGTCACGGGTGACGGCCGCCTGCGCACTGTAGAGTGCCTGGGCGCACACCTCCCCCACATGGTTCACGCGCATCAGGGCTCCCGCGAGCTTTTTCTGCGCAGGATCCAGCGACGCCTCGGGCACGCCGTGTGCCGGTGTCTGTTCGGAAGCGCGGGGTTGGGCAAACAGTGTGCGCAGCGCGTTGTCTGCGGCTTTCAAAAAAGCGTCCATGGAAAGCTTTCGGGTGGCAATGGTGTCGAAACACAAATTGCACTTGGATACAAAAAACCACAAGACAAGGCACAGGAGTTGCATGCAGCAATCGTGATTTTGCCCGTGCGCACTGAAATGTTGCAACACTGCAACGAATTTCCCCTTTCGGGGCGATTGTGGGTGAATTCCTTTGCGAAACCGGTCCGGGTCTGGTGCAATAAGAGCAACTTCCCCACCAGGAGGTTGGCCCGGGAAACCGGCGGGACTGTGCAGGTGTTTTCACCATAGACCCCCCGTACCGGAGCCCGATGTTTAACCTTGGAGTAACTCGCAATGAAAAAATCCCTGATTGCCCTGGCTGTGCTGGCTGCTTCCGGCGCTGCAATGGCTCAATCTTCCGTGACCCTGTTCGGCGTGGTTGACGCAACCTACGCTTACGGTTCCGGCAGCGTCTCTAACAAGTCGCAACTGACGAACTCCGGCTACAACAGCAGCCGTCTGGGTTTCCGCGGCGTTGAAGACCTGGGTGGCGGCATGTCCGCTTCGTTCTGGCTCGAAGCTGGTCTGAACAACGACAACGGCACCGGCGGCGTTACCAACACCAACAACCAAGCAGCTACCAGCACTGGCGGCGGCCTGACTTTCAACCGTCGTTCGACGGTTAGCCTGAACGGCGGCTTCGGTGAAGTGCGTCTGGGCCGCGACTACACCCCCCAATTCTGGAACCTGACCGTGTTCGATCCGTTCGGCACGAACGGCGTGGGCACCACCCAAACCCTGAACTCCAGCCTGGGCGGTCCCACCACCATCCGCGCTTCGAACTCCATCGGCTACTTCCTGCCCGGCAACCTGGGTGGTTTCTATGGCCAAGCTCAGTACTACATGGGTGAGAACAACAGCAACGCTGCCAACAAGAAGGACGGCAACGGCCTGGCACTGCGCGCTGGTTACGCTAACGGCCCCATCAACGCCGCTATCGCTTTCTCCGAAACCAAGTTCCTGACGGGCAACATCAAGGCTGTGAACCTGGGCGGTCAATACGACCTGGGCATGGCTAAGATCATGGCTCACTACAACCAAGACAAGATCAGCGGCGGCAACGACGGCAAGGGCTTCCTGATCGGTGGTCTGATCCCCGTGGGCGCTGGCGAAGTTCGTCTGGCTTACTCCACCTACAAGATCGACACCGTTGGTGCTGATCCCCGTACGAACAAGCTGGCTCTGGGCTACGTGCACAACCTGTCCAAGCGCACGGCTCTGTACGCAACGTACGCTCACCTGACCAACAAGAACGGCGCTGCACAAGCTCTGAACGGCGCTGTGACTGGTGTGAACAGCAACTCCAACGGTTACGACTTCGGTATCCGTCACAGCTTCTAATATCGTCAGCTGGCTTTGGCCAGTTGTTGATACAAAAGCTTAAAAGCCGCCTTCGGGCGGCTTTTTTCATTTCTCGATTTGTTTTCGTGAGTCGGTTCGTTGCCTGCGACTCCCTGTGTATCGGCTCGGGTGGTCCAAAGCTGTCTCGTGGTTTGCGTGCTGAACCATGACTGCTCATGCAGACCTATACGTTTTGTGGGGCGACCGATTCCCCTCTGTTGAGTGCTTCCGTTGAGGCGGCCAGAAGGCCCGGTGGGTGGCAAGGCCACAGTGCAGTGCCGCTGCTCCCGGGTTGCTGAGTGGCAAAGGGATGTCCCCGCTGTAATCAGTGGCATGAGCCCACGCGGACAAGGTAAGGGGACGGTTTTAGCTGGCACCAACCTTGCATAAAGGACGCGCTGTCAGCGCAGATATAGGCCCTTCATAGCACCGGGGATTCAGGGATTTCCCGTTGGCTATAGAGCAACCTTTACTGCATAGTAAAACTTTTAATTCAGAGGGTTCCATGAAACTCAACCACAGTCTTTTGGCGGTGGCTGCGGCCGCCGCGCTGCTGTTTGCGCCATCACTGCAAGCCAAGCCCTTCAAATGGGCCAGTCAGGGGGAAATCGCGACCTGGGACATTCACTCCCAGAACAATGCGCTGCAAAACGGCCTTCATGCCAACGTGTATGAAAGCTTGGTGTACTACAACAGCAAGACGTTCGATGTGGAGCCCGTGCTGGCAACAGCCTGGAAGGAGATCAGCCCCACGCAGGTGCGTTTTACGCTGCGTCAGGGCGTCAAGTTCCATGATGGTTCGCCGCTGACCACCGACGATGCGGTGTACTCCATCCAGCGGGCCATGGCCAAAACGTCCAACTTCACTCCCTACGTGCAGGGCATCAGCAAAGTGGTGAAGGTGGATGCCCAGAACTTTGATGTGATCCTGTCCTCGCCCAACCCGGTGCTGCTGCGTCAGATGACCGAGTTGCGCATCATGAGCAAGGCATGGGCCGAAAAGAACAAGTCGGTAGAGCCCAAAGACATCAAGGGCACCGATGAGAACTTTGCCCACCGCAATGCCATGGGGACAGGGCCTTACACCCTCGAGTCGTGGCAGCCTGATGTGAAGATGGTGTTCAAGCGCAACCCCAACTGGTGGGGCAAGATGGACGGCAACGTGACCGAGATCGTCTATACGCCCATCAAGTCTGCAGCCACGCGCATTGCCGCGCTGCTGTCGGGTGAAGTGGATCTGGTACTCGATCCGTCACCCCAGGATCTGGGCCGCCTGCGCGCCAGCCCTGACCTGAAGGTGATTGACGGCGTAGAGAACCGCACGATCTTCCTGGGCATGGACCAGTTCCGCGAAGAACTCCCGGGCTCGAACATCAAGGGCAAGAACCCGCTCAAGGACGTGCGGGTGCGCAAGGCCCTCTATCAGGCGATTGATGCCGAAACCATCTCGCGCAACATCATGCGCGGCCTGGGCAAGCCCACCGGCACCATCGTGGCGCCACAAGTGGCCGGCTACACCGAGGCCGTGGGCAAGCGCTTCCCGTACAGCGTGGATGCGTCCAAGAAGCTGCTGGCCGAGGCTGGTTACCCCGATGGTTTTGAAGTGGATTTCGCCTGCCCCAACAACCGCTACATCAACGACGAAGCCATTTGCCAGGCCGTGACGGCGATGTGGGCGCGCGTCGGTGTGAAGGCCAAGCTGCGTACGCTGCCGCTGGTCAATTACTTCCCGATGATCCAGCGCTACGAAGCCAGCATCTACATGCTGGGCTGGGGTGTGCCGACGTTTGACGCGCTGTACAGCCTGCAATCGCTGGTGCGCACGGTGGGCCAAGGCGGTGACGGTAACTACAACGTGGGTCGCTACAGCAATCAGCGCATGGACTACCTGGTGGACCGCATCAAGGCCGAAACCGATGCGCCTGTGCGCGCGCGCATGCTGACCGAAGCACTGCAACTGTCCAACGACACCGTGTCCCACATTCCTCTGCATGACCAGGTGATCCCATGGGCCATGAAGAAGAACATCGAACTGGTGCACCGTGCCGATAACCGCGTGGACATGCGCACCGTCAAGGTGAACTGATTTATTCTTGACAGACTGAAAGCAAGGGCCGTGCGGCCCTTGCTTTCTTTGGTATATCTGACGATGTATTGACCCGCAGTGCCTCGGCCACCAAAAGTGGCGGTGGCACTTCCATCGAACACTCACTCGACTCTCTGATGCTTGCCTTTATATTGCGCCGCCTGATACAGGCTGTGATTGTCATGGTCACGGTGGCCTTCATCTCCTTCATGCTGTTCCAGTACGTGGGAGATCCCGTGGTGTTCCTGCTGGGCCAGGATGCCACCCCTGAGCAGATTCGCGAGCTGCGCAGCGCCCTTGGCCTGGACAAATCCTTCTTCGTGCAGTTCTGGCACTTTCTGGTGAATGCGGCGCAGGGCGAGTTTGGCCTGAGCCTGCGCCAAGGTGCCAAGGTATCGCGCCTGATTGCCGAGCGCTTCCCAGCCACGCTGGAGCTGGCGTTGGTCGCGGCCCTCCTCGCGCTGGTGATTGGTGTGCCGATGGGTGTGTATGCCGCCCTCAAGCGCGGCACCTTCACCAGCCAGCTGTTCATGACCCTGTCGCTGCTGGGCGTGTCCCTCCCCACCTTCCTGATCGGCATCTTGCTGATCCTGGTGTTTGCCGTGCACCTGGGCTGGTTCCCCAGCTTTGGCCGTGGCGAAGTGGTGCAGCTGGGCTGGTGGAGCACTGGCTTGCTCAAGGCGAAGGGTTGGCATCACATCACCTTGCCTGCGATCACACTGGCCATCTTCCAGCTCACGCTGATCATGCGTCTGGTGCGGGCTGAAATGCTGGAGGTGCTGCGCACCGACTACATCAAGTTCGCCCGGGCGCGTGGCCTGTCCAACCGGGCCATTCACTTTGGCCACGCCCTCAAGAACACGCTGGTGCCTGTGCTGACGATCACCGGTCTGCAACTGGGTGGCCTGATCGCTTTCGCCATCATCACCGAGACCGTGTTCCAGTGGCCGGGCATGGGCCTGCTGTTCATCCAGGCCGTCACGTTCGCCGACATCCCCGTGATGGCCGCTTACCTGTGCCTGATCGCGCTGATCTTCGTGGTCATCAACCTGGTGGTAGATCTGCTGTACTTCGCGGTGGATCCTCGCCTGCGCGTGGGCAAGGCAGGAGGCCACTGATGCAAGGCCCTCGTTTGAAAGCGGGTGGTCGCGCCTTCGCGCACATCGCGCAATACCACCCCGAGTTGACGGCGCTGCGCCGTGACCTGCACGCCCATCCCGAGCTGGGTTTTGAAGAGGTTTACACCAGCAAACGCGTCAAGGAAGCGCTGAAGCTCTGCGGTGTGGATGAGATCCACGACGGCATCGGGCGCACCGGCGTGGTGGGCGTCATCCGAGGGCGCAGCACGGCCAGCGGCAGCATGGTGGGCTTGCGCGCCGACATGGATGCCCTGCCGCTGACCGAACACAACGACTTTGCCTGGAAGTCCTGCAAGCAAGGACTCATGCACGGTTGCGGCCACGACGGCCACACCGCCATGCTGATCGGCGCCGCGCGCTACCTGGCGGAGACGCGCAACTTCGACGGCACCGCCGTGCTGGTGTTCCAGCCAGGCGAAGAAGGCTTTGCTGGTGCCCGCGTGATGATGGAAGACGGGTTGTTTGACCGCTTCCCGGTGCAGTCCATCTTTGCCATGCACAACTGGCCCGCGATGAAGCCCGGCACCGTCGGCATCAACGCCGGGCCCATGATGGCAGCTGCCGACCGCTTCACCGTTGAAATCACCGGGCGTGGCGGCCACGGCGCGCACGCCTACCAGACGGTAGACGTGGTGCTGGTCGCAGCCCACATCATCACTGCCGCACAGAGCATCGTGTCGCGCAACGTCCGGCCCATCGACAGTGCGGTGGTCAGCCTGTGCGCGATGCAGGCAGGCGACCTGGGGGCCTTCAGCGTGCTGCCCGGTACGGCCACGCTGGTAGGTACCGTGCGCACCTTTGACCCGCAGGTGCAGGAGATGGTGGAAAAGCGCCTCAAGGAGCTGTGCAGCGCCATTGCGCTGGGCTTCGGTGCCACGGCCACCGTGCACTACGAACGCATCTACCCCGCCACCATCAACAGCGAAAGCGAAGCCATCTTCGCGGGCGACGTGGCCGAATCCCTGCTGGGTGCCGACCACGTGGTGCGCGACCTGGAGCCCAGCATGGGCGCCGAGGACTTCTCTTTCATGCTGCAAAACAAGCCGGGCGCTTACCTGCGCATTGGCCAGGGCACGGGCGCAAGCGGCAGTGCGCTGCACAACAGCCGCTATGACTTCAACGACGACATCCTGCCACTGGGCGCTGCGCTGCATGCGAGCCTGATCGAGCAGGCCATGCCCCTGCCGGCAGTCTGACCGGATGTCCAGCCTTCATTGCTTGCACCGCCCGTTCGCGCAAACACGCTTTTCACCCACCGGAAGTCTTCGTACCCTTCCATCCCACCCTTTCACTACCAGGAGATTTCCATGAAATTCCAGAAAAAACTCGCTGTGACCGCTCTCTTCGCTGCGCTGGCTGCGGCGAGCGTGGTAGCCCAGGCCCAGACCGTGCGCATCGCCAACCAGGGCGATGCACTGTCGATGGACCCCCATTCGCTCAACGAATCCCTGCAGCTGAGCGTGACCAGCAACGTGTACGAACCCCTGGTGGGCCGCAACAAGGACCTGAGTCTGGCGCCCGCCCTGGCTACCAGCTGGAAGCAGATTGCCCCGACCGTGTGGCGCTTCGAACTGCGCAAGGGTGTGCAGTTCCATGACGGCACGCCGTTCACGGCCGACGACGTAGTGTTCAGCTTCGCCCGCATGAAGGGCGATGGCTCGGACATGAAGGCCACCAACAGCGACATCAAGCAGGTGCGCAAGATCGACGACCATACGGTCGAGATCGATACCGTCGCTCCCCAGCCCATCCTGCCAGACGTGATCACCACGTCCTACATGATGAGCAAGAAGTGGTGCGAGACTAACCAGGCCACCACCCCGGTGGACCGCCGCAAGGGCATCGAGAATGCCGCGTCATTCCGCGCCAACGGCACGGGCCCCTACCGCCTGCGTGAGCGCCAGCCCAACGTGCGCACGGTGTTTGTGCGCAACGGCGCCTACTGGGACAAGATTGAAGGCAACGCGACCGAGGTCGTCTTCACGCCCATCGGCAACGACGCCACCCGCGTGGCAGCCCTGCTGTCGGGTGAAGTGGACGTGATGGAGCCCGTGCCGGTGCAGGACATCGAGCGCATCAACAACAGCGCCAACGCCCGCGCTATCACCGGCCCCGAGCTGCGCACCATCTTCCTGGGCATGGACCAGAAGCGGGACGAGCTGCTGTACTCCAACGTCAAGGGCAAGAACCCCTTCAAGGACAAGCGCGTGCGCCAGGCCTTCTACCAGGCCATCGACATCGAAGGCATCAAGAAGACCGTGATGCGCGGTGCCTCCAACCCGTCCGCACTGATGGTGGGCCCTGGCATCAACGGCTTCCAGCCGGACGTCAAGCGACTGCCTTATGACGTCGAAGCCGCCAAGAAGCTCATGGCCGAAGCCGGTTACCCCAACGGCTTTGAGGTCACCATGAACTGCCCCAACGACCGTTATGTGAACGACGGCCGCATCTGCCAGACGGTGGCTGCGAACCTGTCGCGCATCAACGTCAAGATCAACCTCGCGGCTGAAACCAAGGGCACGTACTTCCCCAAGGTGCTGCGTCGTGACACCAGCTTCTACATGCTGGGCTGGACCCCCACCACGTACGACTCGCACAACGCCCTCAATGCGCTGATGATCTGCCCCGACGACAAGACCGGCGCAGGCCAGTTCAACCTGGGTGCGTACTGCAACCCCAAGCTGGACGAGCTGACCAAGAAGATCCTGGTCGAGACCGACAAGCCCAAGCGCGACGCCATGATCAAGGAAGCCTTTGAAGTGCACACCGCCGATGTGGGCCACCTGCCGCTGCACCAGCAGGCGCTGGCCTGGGGCGTGAGCAAGAAGGTTAAGCTCGTGCAGATGGCCGACAACTACATGCCGTTCAAGTGGATCACCGTGAGCAAGTGAGCCCGCGCTTTTCCTACTGATCGATACGACGACAACAACAAAGCCACCGGCTGATTCAAGCCCGCAACAACACCCGCAGCTACCCGCTGTGCGTGTTGTTGCCCGTTGACTGGTTTCCCACAATGAAAACTACCCTTGCCCGCTGGTTCGACAGCGACGTTGGCTACAGCTTCCGCACATCGCCGGTCGCCATGCTGGCCGCTGCCATTGCGCTGATTTGCCTGTTCTGTTCGGTGTTTGCCGGATGGGTGGCACCCCACAACCCGTTCGACCTGACCACGCTGGAGCTGAGCGATGCGCGCCTGCCTCCGGCATGGAGCGAAATGGGCTCGATGAAATATCCCCTGGGCACCGATGACCAGGGCCGCGACATCCTGTCGGCGCTGATCTACGGCGCGCGCATCTCGCTCGTGGTGGGCATCGCCTCGGTGGTGCTGTCCGTGGTGGTGGGCGTGGCCTTTGGCCTGCTGGCAGGCTTTCGGGGTGGCTGGGTGGATGCCGTGCTCATGCGCCTGTGCGACGTGATGCTGTCCTTTCCCGCCATCCTGGTCGCGCTGCTGATTGCCGGCGTGGGCCGTGCGCTGTTCCCCAATGCGCACGAGTCGCTGGCGTTTGGCGTGCTGATCCTGTCCATCTCCCTCACCGGCTGGGTGCAATATGCCCGCACGGTGCGCGGCTCCACACTGGTGGAGCGCAACAAGGAATACGTGCAAGCCGCCCGGGTCACGGGCGTCTCGCCGCTGCGCATCATGCGCAAGCACGTGCTGCCCAACGTGATGGGGCCCGTGCTGGTGCTGGCCACCATCCAGGTGGCCACGGCCATCATCACCGAAGCCACGCTGTCCTTCCTGGGCGTGGGCGCACCGCCCACTTCGCCGTCGCTGGGCACGCTGATCCGTATCGGCAACGACTACCTGTTCTCGGGCGAATGGTGGATCACCGTCTTCCCTGGCGCCATGCTGGTGCTGATTGCTTTGTCCGTGAACCTGCTGGGTGACTGGCTGCGCGACGCACTCAACCCCCGCCTGCGTTGAACAAGAACAAGAAGAAAAGCGATATTTCCATGAGCCTTCTCGAAGTCAAAAACCTCGTTGTCGAATTCCCGGGACGCCGCGGTACCCTGCGCGCTCTGGACGACATTTCCTTTTCCATCGCACCCGGTGAGATCCTGGGCGTGGTGGGAGAGTCCGGCGCCGGCAAGTCGCTCACCGGCGCGGCCATCATCGGCCTGCTGGAGCCGCCCGGCCGTGTGGCCTCGGGCCAGATCCTGCTGGAAGGCCAGCGCATCGACAACCTCAACAACGAGGAGATGCGCCACATCCGGGGCCGCCGCATCGGCGCCATCTTTCAAGACCCGCTGACCTCGCTGAACCCTCTGTACACCGTGGGCCGCCAGCTCACCGAGACCATCCTCGCCCACCTGCCGGTCAACGCTGCCGAAGCCCGCCAGCGCGCCATCCAGTTGCTCAAGGACACCGGCATTCCCGCCGCCGAAGAGCGCATCGACCACTACCCGCACCAGTTTTCGGGCGGCATGCGCCAGCGCGTAGTGATCGCCCTGGCCCTGGCGGCCGAGCCCAAGCTGATCGTGGCCGACGAGCCCACTACGGCGCTGGATGTGTCCATCCAGGCGCAGATCATCACCCTGCTGAAAAACATCTGCAAATCGCGCGGCGCGGCCGTGATGCTCATCACCCACGACATGGGCGTGATCGCCGAAACCTGCGACCGCGTGGCCGTGCTGTACGCAGGCCGCGTCGCCGAGATTGGCCCGGTGCATGACGTGATCAACCAGCCCTCGCACCCCTACACCGCCGGGTTGATGGCCTCCATCCCCGACATGGAGCAGGACCGCGAGCGCCTCAACCAGATCGACGGCGCCATGCCGCGCCTCAACGCCATCCCCAAGGGCTGTGCCTACAACCCCCGCTGCCCCAAGACCTTTGACCGCTGCATGACCGACCGCCCCGACCTCATGGATGCCGGCGCTACCCGCGCTGCCTGCTGGCTGCATGCCGGTGCAACGACCCAAGCCAAGGTGACCGCATGAGCGCCGCCGCAACGAATAGCAAGGCGCTGGTGCAGGCGCACGACCTGGCCAAGACCTTCGACGTCTCTGCCCCGTGGCTCAACCGCGTGATCGAGCGCAAGCCTCGTACCTTGCTGCATGCAGTGGACGGCGTGAGCTTCGAAATCGAGAAGGGCAAGACGCTGGCGCTGGTGGGCGAATCCGGCTGCGGCAAGAGCACCGTGGCCCGACTGCTGGTGGGCCTGTACGACCCTACGCGCGGCGGTCTCACGTTTGATGGGCAAGACGCCCATGCGGCCTTCAAGGGCAACAACGCCAAGGCCATGCGCCGCCGCATCCAGATGATCTTCCAGGACCCGTACGCCAGCCTGAATCCCCGCTGGCTGGTGGAGGACATCATCGGCGAGCCGCTCAAGGAGCATGGGCTCATCACCGACAAGGAGCAGCTCAAGCAACGTGTGGGCGAGTTGCTGCAATCGGTGGGCCTGTCGCCTCTCGATATGGTCAAGTACCCGCACCAGTTCTCCGGCGGCCAGCGCCAGCGCATCTCCATCGCTCGCGCCCTGGCCACAGAGCCCGAGTTCCTGGTCTGCGACGAGCCCACCAGCGCGCTCGACGTGTCGGTGCAGGCGCAGGTGCTCAACATCATGAAGGACCTGCAGCGCGAGCGGCAGCTCACGTATCTGTTCATCAGCCACAACCTGGCCGTGGTGCGCCATGTGAGCGACCAGGTGGGCGTGATGTACCTGGGCCGCCTGGTGGAGCTGGCCGACAAACACACGCTGTTCGACACGCCGCGCCACCCCTACACGCGCATGCTGCTCGATGCCATCCCCAAGATGCACGACACCGGCAAGGCGCGCACACCGGTGCAGGGCGAGGTGCCCAACCCGTTGAACCCGCCGCCCGGCTGTGCGTTCAACCCCCGCTGCCCGCATGTTAATGACCGTTGCCGCACCGAGCGCCCCAAGCTCCAGAGCATCGGCGGCATCCGCATTGCGTGCCATGCGGTGGAGGAAGGGCGGATCTGATGCCCCGCGCCGCACCGGCGTGCGGCGAAGTCACCCGGTGTGCGGGACAAGGGTGCAGGTGCATGCATTTGCTATAAAAAATATAGCTATTGACGCATGATTGACTAGTGCCTGCGCCCGTTTTGGCATTGGGAGTCGATCAAGGCGCTGATCCGGCCGCCGCTGGCGCGCCTGACTCGGCGGCGGGCAGGGCCCGCCCCAGCAGGTAGTCAATGCAGGTGCGCACCGCCCGGGTCTGGTGGCGGTTGGGCATGTAGAGCATGAACATCTGGGTGCCAAAAATACTCAGCCGCCAGTCGTCGAGCGTGGTCAGCACTTCACCGCTGGACACGGCATCCTGCACCACGTAGTCCGGTACCAGCCCCACGCCAAGCCCTGCCAGGATGCCCTGGCGCAGAAACGGAAAGTGCTCCGAAATGAGGGTGGGCTCCAGCATGGCTTCCTGGCGCTGGTCACCCCGGTACCCGCGCAGGCGCAGCTGCTTGCCCACCACCCCTGCGGTAATCACCGGCGCAGCCTGCAGCGCCTCGAAGTCCTGGGGCAGCCCATGCGCCTCGGCGTACCCGCGCGATGCGCAGGCGATATAGCGCACGCTGCCCAGGTCGCGCGCCACCAGCGTGGGCGGGGGCTCGGGCATCACGCGGATGGCGATGTCCACCTCATCGCGGATGAGGTCATCCACCCGGTTTTCAAAGCGCACATCCAGCACGATGCCGGGATAGAGCCGCTTGAAGTCGATCAGCCAGTCCGACATCACCATCTGCCCGTAGCCGCTCGGCACGCTCAGGCCCACGCGCCCCTGCAAGCCCTGGCCCAGCGTGGCAATCGTCTCGCGCGCGGCCAGCATTTCGTTCTGAATGGCGCGGCCATGGGCGTACAGGCGCAGGCCCACCTCGGTGGGCTCCACACGCCGCGTGGTCCGGCGCACCAGCTGCACACCCACCGATTTTTCCAGCTGGTGCAGGTGGTAGCTCACGTTGGCCCGGGTCATCTTCAGGTTGCGCGCGGCCTGGCTCAGGTTGCCGGCGTCGAGAATGTCGACCAGCACGGTGAGGGAGGTGAGTTCCATAGGGGGGCGATGCTTGAGCGCTCGTTGGCTGCAGTTTGTCAAAAGGACTTTGACAGTCTGTCAATGGGCTCTGTAATTGTCAAGATTACTTCGCGCATCAACAATCCCCCGGTCATCAACAGGCACAGCCATTGACCAGGAGACTTCCCCGTATGCACGCCGCCGCTGCCGCATCTTCCGTTGTTACGACCGCGCTGCATGGCGATGTTCTGGTCGTCACCATCGACAACCCGCCCGTCAATGCCCTGGGCGCCGCCGTGCGCCAGGGCTTGTTGGCCGCCATGCAGCAGGCGCAGGCCGATGCCGCCGTGGCGGCTGTGCTGCTGGTGGGCGCGGGCAAGGCCTTCATTGCCGGGGCGGACATCCGCGAATTCGGTAAGCCCCCGGTGGCTCCCATCCTGCCCGAGGTCTGCCGCGCCATCGAAAACCTGGACAAGCCCGTGGTCGCCGTGCTCCACGGCGCAGCTCTGGGCGGTGGGCTGGAGGTGGCTTTGTCGGCCCACTACCGGCTGGCTTTGCCCGCTGCCACGCTCGGCCTGCCTGAGGTGAACCTGGGCCTGCTGCCCGGCTCGGGCGGCACCCAGCGCGCCCCGCGCCTGATGGGCGTGCAAGCCGCCACCACCCTCATGCTCAGTGGCCAGCCCCTCAAGGCCCAGGCCGCGCTGCAGGCAGGTCTGGTCGACAAACTGGTGGAAGGCACCGACCCGCTGGCCGCAGGCCTGGCCTATGTGCGGGAACTGCTGGCGGCCAACGCTCCCGTGCGCCGCACGCGTGATCTGGCCATTGCCGAGCCGCAAGCTGCACTGGCCTGGCTGGACGCACAGAAGGCCGAGACCGCCAAAAAGTCGCGCGGCCTGTTCTCTCCCCTCAAGATCATCGAATGCGTGCAGGCCGCGTTGCAACTGCCGTTTGACGAAGGCATGGCCCGCGAGCGTGCGCTGTTCATGGAGTGCCTGGACAGCCCGCAGCGCGCCGGTCTCATCCACGCCTTTTTTGCCGAACGTGAGGTCGTCAAGGTGCCCGAAGCCCGGGCCGCACAGCCGCGCCCCGTGGCCAGCATTGCCGTCATCGGCGGCGGCACCATGGGCGCGGGCATTGCCGTGGCAGCCCTCGATGCCGGCTTGCCGGTGACCATGATCGAGCGCGATGCCGAGTCCATTGCCCGGGGCCGCGCCAATGTCGAAAAGGTCTACAACGCCCTGGTGACCAAGGGCCGCATGACCGATGCCGCCCAGGCCGCCGTGATGGCGCGCTACACCGGTAGCACCAGCTATGCCGACATCGCCAATGTGGATCTGGTGATCGAGGCCGTGTTTGAAGACATCGAGGTCAAGAAGGCCGTGTTCCGCGAGCTCGACCGCGTGTGCAAGCCCGGTGCCGTGCTGGCCACCAACACGTCCTACCTCGACATCGACGCCATTGCCGCCGCCACCGGCCGCCCGCAGGACGTGATTGGCCTGCACTTCTTCAGCCCCGCCAACATCATGAAGCTGCTGGAGATCGTGGTGCCCGCCAAGGTGGCGCCCGACGTGGTGGCCACGGCGTTCGAGCTGGCCCGCAAGCTGAAAAAGGTGCCTGTGCGCGCGGGCGTGTGCGACGGCTTTATCGGCAACCGCATCCTGGCCGTGTACAAGCAGGCCGCTGACTACCTGCTGGAAGACGGTGCCAGCCCCTACGAGATCGACGCCGCCGTGCGCGGCTTTGGCTTTGCGATGGGCCCCTTCCAAGTGACGGACCTGGCCGGTGGCGATATTGGCTGGGCCACCCGCAAGCGCCGCGCTGCGACACGCGACCCCAAGGCCCGCTACGTGGAGATTGCCGACCGCATCTGCGAGCGCGGCTGGTTTGGCCAGAAGACCGGGCGCGGGTTCTACCTGTACCCCGAAGGCTCCCGCACGGGCCAGCCCGACCCTGAAGTGCTGGCCATAGTGGATGCCGAGCGCGCCAAGAAGGGCATCACGCCCCGCAGCTTCACTGCCGACGAGATCATGCGCCGCTACATGGCCGCCATGGTCAACGAAGGGGCCAACGTGGTGGCCGAGGGCATTGCCCTGCGCCCGCTGGATGTGGACGTGACCTTTGTGGCGGGCTACGGCTTTCCGCGCCACCGGGGCGGCCCGATGAAGTGGGCCGACATGACGGGCCTGCCCCAGCTGCTGGCCGACATCGAGGCCTTTGCCAAGGAAGACCCGCTGTTTTGGAAGCCCTCGCCCTTGCTGGTGCAGCTGGTGCGGGAGGGGCGCAACTTTGACAGCCTGAACTAGGCTGAAAAGCGCTGAGCCCGCCTCGCAGCGCGATTTTTCAGATCCATCGAATTCAAACCATTTTGGCCGCTACCGCTTGATCAATAAGCGCAAGCAGCTACCAAATAAGGAGCAAATCATGCGTGAAGCCGTTATCGTTTCCACCGCCCGGACCCCGCTGACCAAGTCGCACCGGGGCGAGTTCAATGCCACACCCGGCCCGCAGCTGGCGGCCTTTTCCGTCAAGGCGGCGGTGGAGCGCTCAGGCATCGACCCCGAGTTGATCGAAGACCTGGTGATGGGCTGCGGCTACCCCGAGGGCATCACCGGCAAGAACATTGGCCGCCAGACGGCGCTGCGCGCGGGCCTGCCCCTGTCGGTGGCGGGCATGGTGGCCAGCCGGTTTTGCGCGTCGGGCCTGCAGTCGGTGGCGATTGCCGCAGGCCGCATCGTGGCCGAAGGCGTGCCCGCCATGGTGGCGGGCGGGGTGGAGAGCATCTCGGCCATCCGGCCCGGCAACCCGGCAGACATCGACCCTTGGCTGCAAGAGCACAAGCCCGATCTCTACATGGCCATGATCGACACCGCCGACATCGTGGCCCACCGCTACGGCATCAGCCGCGAAGACCAGGACGCGTTCTCGCTACAAAGCCAGCAGCGCACTGCCGCCGCACAGCAGGCGGGCGTGTTCGCCGACGAGATCGTGCCCTGCACCACGCGCATGATGGAAAAGAACAAGGAGACCGGCGAGGTCACCTACCGCGAAGTGACCGCCACGCACGACAACTGCAACCGTGCGAGCACCACGCTCGAAGGCCTGGCCAAGCTGGAGCCGGTGAAGGGCCTCGGTCAGTTCATCACCGCAGGCAACGCCTCGCAGCTGTCCGACGGCTCCAGCGCCTGCGTGCTCATGGAAGCGAAAGAAGCCGAGCGCCGTGGCCTGCAGCCGCTGGGCGCCTTCCGTGGCTTTGCGGTGGCGGGCTGCGAGCCCGACGAAATGGGCATTGGCCCCGTGTTTGCCGTGCCCAAGCTGCTGGCACGCCACGGTCTCACGGTGCAGGACATTGACCTGTGGGAGATGAACGAAGCCTTTGCCTCGCAGGCCCTGTACTGCCAGCGCCGCCTGGGCATTCCGTCCGAGCGGCTGAACGTGAACGGTGGGGCGATTGCCATTGGCCACCCCTTTGGCATGACCGGCGCTCGCTTGGTGGGTCACCTGCTGCTCGAAGGCCGCCGCCGCAAGGCCAAGTACGGCGTGGTGACGATGTGCATCGCCGGTGGCATGGGCGCTGCGGGCCTATTTGAAATTTTCTGACCTGGCGCCACACCACCGAACCCTGAAACAGCAAGCGACTCGATATGGACCTGAATTTCACCCCCCAAGAAGAAGCCTTCCGCGCCGAGGTGCAGGCTTTCTTGAAAGCCAAGCTGCCCGAACGCATCGCCACCAAGGTCAAGGCCGGGCAGCGCCTGACCAAGGCGGACCAGGACGAGTGGCACGCCATCCTGAACGAGCGCGGCTGGCTGGCCAACCACTGGCCCCAGGAATACGGTGGCCCCGGTTGGGGTGCGGTCGAAAAGTTCATCTTCGACACCGAATGCGCCCTGGCCGGTGGCCCGCGCATCGTGCCTTTTGGCGTGAATATGCTGGGCCCGGTGCTCATCAAGTTTGGCAACGAAGCGCAGAAGAAATACTGGCTGCCGCGCATCCTGAGCGGTGAGGACTGGTGGTGCCAGGGCTACTCCGAACCCGGCGCAGGCTCGGATCTGGCTTCGGTCAAGACCACGGCAGTGCGCCAGGGTGACCACTACATCGTCAACGGCCAGAAGACCTGGACCACCCAGGGCCAGCACGCCAACATGATCTTCTGCCTGGTGCGCACCGACCGCGAGGCCAAGGCGCAGTCGGGCATCAGCTTCTTGCTGGTGGACATGAAGTCGCCCGGCGTGGAGCTGCGCCCCATTCGCACGCTGGATGGGGACAAGGAAGTCAACGAAGTGTTCTTCACCGATGTGAAGGTGCCCGTGGAAAACCTGGTGGGTGAGGAAAACAAGGGCTGGACGTACGCGAAGTACCTGCTGACCTACGAACGCACCGGCATCGCAGGCGTGGGCTTTTGCATTGCTGCACTGGCCAAGCTCAAGGTGGTGGCTGCCAAGGTGATGAAGAACGGCCAGCCGCTGGACCAGGACCCGCTGTTTGCCGCCCGCATGGCCCAGGTTGAGATTGACCTGGAGAACATGAAGACCACCAACCTGCGCGTGATTGCCGCCGTGGCCGGTGGCGGCGTGCCGGGGGCAGAAAGCTCCATGCTCAAGATCCGTGGCACCGAGATACGCCAGGAGATCCTCTCGCTCATCCGCCGTGCGGTGGGCCCGTACGCGCTGCCCTTCATCGAAGAGGCGCAGTACGAAGGCTATGCCGACGAACCCGTGGGCCCGAAGGAGGCTGCCACGGCTGCTGCGAACTACTTCAACTACCGCAAGCTGTCGATCTTTGGCGGCTCCAATGAAATCCAGAAGAACATCATCTCCAAGATGATTCTCGGCCTGTGAGGTTGCCGCGATGAACTTTGAACATACCGAAGACCGCCGCATGCTGGCGGACACCCTGAACCGCTTCGTGGCCGAGCAGTACGGCATCGAAACCCGCAATCACATTGCCTACGGCGATACCGGTATGGACCCGGCGCTGTGGGCCCGCTTTGCCGAGCTGGGCGCGATTGGCGCGCTGTTCCCCGAAGCCGATGGCGGCTTTGGCGGCGCAGGCTTTGACGTGGCCGTGGTGTTTGAAGCCCTGGGCAGCGGCCTGGTGGTGGAGCCCTTTGTCGGCGCGCTGGTGGTGGGCCGGGCGCTGGGCCTGGCCGGCAGCGCAGCGCAAAAGGAGCACATCGCCAGCATCATCGACGGCAGCACCGTGGTGGCCCTGGCGCACGAAGAACCCGGCGCGCACTATGCCCTGAACCGTGTGATGACCCGTGCTGTGCGCAATGGCGACGGCTGGTTGCTCACCGGTCAGAAAGCGGTGGTGGTGCACGGCGACCAGGCTCAGATGCTGCTGGTGAGCGCACGGACGTCGGGCGCGGTGGACGATGAAAGCGGCATCTCGCTGTTCCTCGTCCCAGCCGATGCCGCACGCCTCACACGCCGTGGCATGGGCCGCATTGACGGTGGCCGTGTGGCCGAGGTCACGTTGCAAAACGTGCAGGTGGGCGCGGGTGCGCTGCTGGGTGCGGAAGGGCAAGGCTTTGCCACGCTGGAACACGCCGTGGGCTGGGGCATTCTGGCCGTGTGTGCCGAGGCGTTGGGTGCGATGGATGTGGCCAAGAAGCACACGCTGGAATACCTGCAAACGCGCAAGCAGTTTGGTGTGCCCATTGGCAGCTTCCAGGCCCTGCAGCACCGCATGGCCGACTTGCTGCTGGAGGTGGAGCAGGCCCGCTCTGCCGTCATCAACGCAGCGGCCGCGATGGACAGCACCTACCGCACCGAGCGCGAGCGTGCGCTGTCGGCCGCCAAGGTCACCATGGGCCGTATTGGCGCGCTGGTCGCTGAAGAAAGCATTCAGCTGCACGGCGGCATCGGCATGACGTGGGAGCTGCCCCTGTCGCACTACGCCAAGCGCCTCGTCATGGTGGACCACCAGTTTGGTGATGAAGATCATCATCTCGCGCGCTTCATTGAACTTGGTCGGAGCTGAAGCCATGGAGCAGCCACTGCCTCTGCTGCAACGCCGCGAGGGTGCGGTGCTCGTGCTCTCCAACAACAACCCCGCCGCGCGCAATGCGTTGTCACCCGCGTTCTACGCGGCGCTGACCGAGGCACTGGCGCAGGCCGACGCCGACCCCACCGTGGGCGCCATCGTGCTCACGGGCGAAGGCGGGCACTTTTGCGCGGGCGGTGACTTGCGCCAATTGGCCAAGCGCCGCGAGCTGCCCATGGAAGAGCGCCGCGCCAAGCTCGAAGGCCTGCACGACGTGATCCGCACCGTGCGCGATTGCCGTAAGCCGGTGATCGCGGCGGTAGAGGGCGCAGCGGCCGGTGCGGGCCTGTCGCTGGCGCTGGCCTGCGACATGCTGGTGGCTGCGCGCAATGCCGTGTTCTCGGTGGCTTATGTGAAGGTGGGGCTCACGCCCGATGGCGGCGCCACGGCCTTCCTGGCCGAGTTCGTGTCGCGCCAGGTGCTGACCGAGCTGTGCCTCACCGGCGAACGCATCTCGGGCGAGCGGCTGCACGCATTGGGCCCGGTCAACCGACTGGCCGAACCGGGTGAGGCGCTGACGCAGGCATTGGCATTGGCTGCGCAGGTAGCTACCGGGCCAGACCTGGCCATGGGCCGCATCAAGGCGCTGTGCCGCAGTGCCTACAGCCAGCCGCTGGACGACCAGCTGGAGCTGGAAGCACAGCTCATGGTGCAGTCACAAGCCACCGAAGAAACCCGCGAAGGCATTGGTGCGTTTCTGGAAAAACGCCAGGCCGATTTCGTCCGTCTGCGCCACGTCAATGCCGCTGGCGCGGGTACACAAGACACTACGCAATGACCTCCACAACCCCTACACCCTCATTGCCCGAGGGCATGGACTTCCCGCTCGAAGGCGTGCGCGTGCTCGACCTCTCGCGCGTGTTTGCCGGGCCGCTGTGCGGCCAGGTACTGGCCGATTTTGGTGCTGACGTCATCAAGGTGGAACACCCCGGCCGGGGTGACGACACCCGTGACTGGGGCATGCGCATCGGCAAGACCGAGACCACTTACTACAACAGCATGAACCGCAACAAGCGGTCCATCACCGTGGATTTGCAGACGCCCGAAGGCGTGAAGATCATCCGCGACCTGCTGCCCCAGTGCGATGTGGTGGTGCAGAACTTCAAGACCGGCGGCGCCGAGAAGCTGGGCCTGGGCTACGAGCAGCTCAAGGCCATCAAGCCAGACCTCATCTACTGCTCGGTGGCGGGCTACGACAGCTCCGGCCCCGAGGCCAAGCGTCCCGGCTACGACCTGGTGATCCAGGGCGAGGCGGGTCTGATGGCGATCAACGGTGAGGCCAGCCAGCCGCCCTTGAAGTTTGGCGTGGCCGCCGTGGACATGATGACCGGCATGTACGCCGCACAGGCAGTGCTGGCGGCGCTGTTCCGCCGCGAACGTACGGGCAAGGGCCGCCACATCGAGATGGCGCTGTACGACTGCGGCCTGATGATCACCGGCTACTACGGCCTGGACGCCATGCTGCTGGGCCACGACCCGCAGCGCTACGGCAACGCCCACCCGTCCATCGTGCCCTACGGCATGTTCGAGGCACAGGATGGTCCGCTCATCATCGCCGTGGGCAACAACAGCCAGTTCGACAAGTTCTGCCGCCAGGTAGTGATGCGCCCGGACATCGTGGAAGACCCCCGTTTTGCCACCAACGTCGAGCGTGCCCGCAATCGACTGACCCTGCTGCCCGAGATGAAGGCGTTGATTGCCAGCTTTCCGCGTGATGTGCTGCTCGAACGCCTGACCGCTGCAGGCATCCCTTGCGGCCGCGTGGCCGGCCTGCACGAAGCGCTGACCAGCGAGCGCACGCGCCGCGGCGGCCTGCTGCAGGAAATGCCCCACCCCGTAGCGGGCACCACGCATGTATTCGCGCCGCCTTATCGGCTGGACGGGCAGCGCCTGCCCATCCGCAACGCACCGCCCACCCTGGGCGCCGCCACGCGAGAGGTGCTGCAGCAACTGCTGCAACTGCCCGAGGCCGAGCTGCAGGCCCTGCGCGACCAGGGCGTGCTCACGCTGCCCGACCCACAACAACATTGACAGGAGACTCCCCCCATGCGATTCCTTTCCCGCCGCGCCATCCTGGCCACCGTGGCTGCCCTGGCCCCCTTGGCTGTCCCCGGCATCATGTCGGCAGCCCATGCGCAGGCCTGGCCTGCCAAGCCCATCAAGCTGATCGTGCCGTACCCGGCGGGCGGCGCCACGGACATTACCGCCCGCACGCTGGGCGAGAAGCTCTCGGCCCGGCTGGGCCAGCCTGTGCTGGTGGACAACCGCGGCGGAGCCGGCGGCGTGACCGGCACCGACCAGGCGCTCAAGTCGCCGGCCGACGGCTACACGCTGCTGGTGTCCCTGGGCACCACCATGCTCATCAACCAGTTCCTGTACGACCGCCTGCCTTACCAGCCGCAAAAGGATCAGGCCCTCATCACGCAAATCGCGCTGGCGCCTGTGGTGCTGCTGGTCAACCCGCAGCTGCCGGTCAACAACGCCTCGGAGCTGATGGCCTACATCGACCGCAACAAGGGCAAGATCGCCTATGGCTCGTGGGGCATGGGTTCCTACGCCCACCTGGCGGGTGCATGGCTGTCTGACAAACACAAGGCCGACATGAACCATGTGGCCTACAAGGGCGAGGCCCCCATGCTGCAGGACCTCGTGGGCGGGCAGTTCCAGATGGCGTTTGCCAGCCTGCAGTCGGCCCGGCCGTACATCGAATCGGGCCGCCTCAAGCCCCTGGCCGTGACCGGCGCGCAGCGCATGGACGCATTGCCCAAAGTGGCCACCATGGCCGAGCAGGGCATCAAGGACGAGGTCTTCCAGGTGACGGGCTGGGTGGGCATGAGCGCACCCGCCAAGACGCCGCCTGAAGTGGTGGCCCGACTCGGCGCCGAGCTGCAGGCCGTGATCGCGATGCCCGAGGTGCGCGAGCGCATCCAACAGATGGGCTTCATTCCTGTGGGTAGCAGCCCTGAGCAGTTCAACGCCCAGTTCAAGAAGGACGCACCGGTGTGGGAGCGGGTGGTGAAGGTTTCCGGCGCAAAGCTCGATTAACACCCCCCCGAGCCGCTGCGCGGCTTCCCCCCGCTCTCGCATGGCTGCGCCATGCGGGCAGGGGGACGCAGCCAGCGCGGCGGGGCGGCCCTTGCGCGGCTGCACTCGCTTCGGCCTCGCCAGTTTCGGACGGCGTGGGCCTACGCAGCGCTAAGGATCACTGAAAGACAAGACGTTTTCGCCATGAACAAACCATCCCTTTTCCCCGCTGCGTTTTCGCGTCGCGTCGCTCTCTCCGCAGCTGCGGCTGTAGCGGCCATGGGCCTGCTGGGCACGGCCCCGGCACACGCCCAGGCCTGGCCCAACAAGATGATCAAGCTCGTGGTGCCCTTCCCGGCGGGCGGCCCCACCGATACGGCTTCGCGCATCGTCGGCCAGAAGCTGGCCGAGCGGCTGAAGCAGCCCGTGGTGGTGGAGAACCGCGCGGGCGCCTCGGGCTCGATTGCCGCGCAGCAGATTGCCAAGACCCCCGGCGACGGCTACACGCTCATGATGCTGGCTACGCCCACGCTGCTGGCTCCGCACCTGTACAAAAAGGCGGGCTACGACACTACCAAGGATTTCGTGTCCGTGGCCACGGTGTACGACCTGCCCATCGTGGTGGTGGTCAACCCGGCGCAGATGCCCACCGTGACCGATCTGCAAAAGCTCATCACCCACGCCAAGGCGCAGCCGGGTCAGCTCAACTACACCTCCTCGGGCGTGGGTAGCTTTGGTCACCTGAGCATGGAGCTGCTCAAGCAGCTGGGTCAATTTGAGATGGAGCATGTGCCCTACAAAGGCGGTGTGCCCGCCATCACCGACACGCTGGGCGGCCAGGTGCCCATGATGTATGCCGACCTCGTGGCGGCGCTGCCCCATATCCAGACGGGCAAGCTGCGTGCGATTGCCGTGGGCTCGCCGCAGCGCGTGGGGGTGATCCCCAACGTGCCCACCATTGCCGAGCAGGGCTTCAAGGGCTTTGATGCCGTGTCGTGGGGCGGCCTGATGGCCCCGCCCGGTACGCCCAAGGACGTGGTCGACCGCATCAGCACCGAAGTCAAGGCCATCCTGGCTGACAAGGAAGTGCAGGACAAGCTGCTCAACGCCGGTGCCATCGCCAACTACCAGGGCCCGGACCAGATGGCCAAGCGCGTGCGTGGCGATTACGCCAAGTGGGGCCAGGTCATCCGCGACAAGGGCATCGTCTTCGAGTAAGTTGGGCCATGACCAATACCACTGCCTCTGCCCCTTTCCCCCCGTTCCGCCGGGTCTCCGATCTGCTGCGTGACAACGCGCGGCAGCGCCCGCAGGCCAATGCCTTGGCCGATGACGACTCCGCGCTGGACTGGGCCGCGCTCGATGCCCTGGTGGACCGCGTGGCCGCATCGTTGCAGCAGGCGGGCCTGCGGTCGGGCGACGTGATGGCCGTGTGCGCCGCGTCGTCGGTGCTTTATGCCGCCGTGTACCTGGGCGCCCTGCGTGCGGGCGTGGTGGTGGCACCGCTGGCGCCGTCCGTCACGCCCGAGGCCATGGTGTCCATGCTGGGCGATGCCCAGGCGCGCCTGCTGTTTGCCGATGCGCAGGGCAGGGCGGCGGTGCCGCCTGCGATGATGGAAGGCGCCAGTGCGCTGCTGCTCGTGGCGCTGGACGACGCGGGTGCGGGCACGCCGTGGAGCGAGTGGCTTGCCCCTGAAGGCGCGGCGCCGCAGCCGGTGGACGTGGGCCCCGAGCATCCGTTCAACATCATTTATTCCTCTGGTACCACCGGCAACCCCAAGGGCATCGTGCAATCGCACGGCATGCGCTGGGCGCACCTGGTGCGCGGCCTGGCGCAGGGCTACGGGCCGGACAGTGTCACGCTACTGGCCACGCCGCTGTATTCCAACACCACGCTGGTGTCGTTCTTCCCCGGCCTGTGCTGGGGTGGCAGCGTGCGGTTGATGGCGAAGTTTGATGCGTTGCGCTACTTACAGACCGGGCAGCAGATCCGCGCCACACATTCCATGCTGGTGCCGGTGCAGTACCAGCGCATCATGGCGCTGCCGCAGTTTGGTGAGTTCGACCTGTCGTCTTTTCGCGCCAAGTTCTGCACCAGTGCGCCGTTCCGTGCAGAGCTCAAGGCCGACATCCTGGCGCGCTGGCCGGGCGCGCTGTACGAGTTCTACGGCATGACTGAAGGCGGCGGCACCTGCATCCTGGCGGCGCACGAGCACCCGGACAAGCTGCACACCGTGGGGCAGCCCGCGTCCACCAGCGACATCCGCCTGATCGACGAAGAGGGTAATGAGCTGCCGCCCGGTGCCACCGGCGAGGTGGTGGGCCACTCGCCCGGCATGATGACCGGCTACCACCGCCAGCCCGACAAGACGCGCGAGGCCGAGTGGTTTGACGCCACCGGCAAGCGCTTCATCCGCACGGGCGACGTGGGCCGGTTTGACGCGCAGGGATTTCTGACCCTGCTGGACCGCCGCAAGGACATGGTCATCAGCGGTGGCTTCAACATCTACCCCAGCGACCTCGAAGCCGAGCTGCGCAAGCACCCGGCCGTGGAGGACGTGGCCGTGACCGGCGTGCCCTCCGAACAGTGGGGCGAGACGCCGGTGGCCTTTGTGTGTCGCCGACCGGGCGCTACCGAAGACGCCGCCCAGATCATGGGCTGGTACAACGCCCGGGCGGGCAAAACACAGCGGCTGGCTGCGCTGCATTTCATCGACGAGCTGCCGCGCAGCGCGATTGGCAAGGTGCTCAAGCGCGAGCTGCGCGACCTGCACCGCACGCTGTCGCACTGATCGATTTCCTGTTTTTTCAGAAAGACCCAACCATGAAAGTTCTCGTTCCCGTCAAGCGCGTGGTGGACTACAACGTGAAGGTCCGCGTGAAGTCGGACAACACGG
>NZ_JBMDJM010000011.1:0-158552 GCF_057809195.1 Acidovorax sp. FG42
AGGGTGGGTCAAGATTCGATGGAAATGGTGGGTCAGCTTTGCGTGGAAATCAACAGTCAGGATAACGCCCCGCGTGCCTCCATCACAGCAGGCAAATTGGCCTCAATCCAGTCCGTCAGCCCCTTCACATGAGCGCAGACCTCCCGCCCTATCGGTGTCAACGAATACTCCACATGGGGCGGAACGACGGGCATAGACACCCGGAGCACGAAGCCGTCCCGCTCTAGCGCCTGCAGTGTCTGCGCCAGCATCTTTTCGCTCACGCCACCGATCTTTCTTCGAATCTGGCTGTACCGAAGCGTCCCCTCGCTCAATGAGATCAGCACCAGAACGCCCCAGCGGCTGGTTACGTTGGTCAACACACTTCGTGAAGGACAGGCCTCGGCGAACACGTCCGCCCGCGGGAACTCAACCGACATGACTTCCTGCTCGCACAGGGATGGAGTCAGAACAGCATTCATCACTTACCTTTTAGTACGTACTTGCGAATAGTTAGTTTAAGTGAAAACATTGGCCATCCGCCACCGAACAGGCCCATCGAGTGTCCAACCGCGCAGATCAGATCCGGAAATTTCGACCAGCGCTGGCAATCGCTTGAAGGCCTGTTTTCCTCTACCCGTTTCCTTCCCAAAACCATGAAACGCTTTCAATTTCTTTCCATAGCGATCGCACTGCCGACCCTGCTGGGCTACGCCCACGCACAAGAAGTAGTCACACCATCACCGAACGCAGAAGCGCTTTTCTCCAGCCCCGATCCCCAGTTGCACGCCAACAAGCAGGTCGCCTACCAAATCATCCGGGAGTTGCTGGAGGCCGGCCGGTGGGATCGGGCAGATAGGTATCTGACCGAGCGCTACATCCAGCACAACCCCAATGCGCAGTCAGGGCGAGACGCGGTAGTGCAGTACTTCACCGGTGTTCTGAAGATCAAACCCCGTGCGATTCCTGAGCGAATTAGCACGCCCATCGTGGCCGTAACGGCCGAGGCAGACCTAGTCACAGTGCTCTACCCCAGAACCGTCAATGGCCCGGACGGCCGGTATACGACCACATGGTTCGACACCTGGAGAATTCGCGATGGCAAGGCAGACGAGCATTGGGACCCGGCGCTGAAAGGCGAGTCACCTGATCTGTCCCGTTGAGGCACAGCCACAACTTCACTTCTATGAGCCATTGCTTGCTCTCCCACCTCTAGCTTCGCCATCATGACTCTGAAATATGCCGTTCTTTTCGCTCACCTTATTGCCATGGCCGTGGCCGTGGGAAAGATCTTGGAATTCGACATTCGATTTCTCCTGCACTGCCGGGCACCGATGACGCTCGAAGGTATTGCTTCACTGAAGTTCACCAAGGCCGTTGTAAGTGCTTCACTGGTCGTGCTGTGGGCCACAGGGGCTGGGCTAATCCTGCTAGGCATGCTGGAATCACCGAACTATTTGGACAACGAGAAGCTGTGGGTCAAAGTGGTTATCGTCACCTGCCTCACCATCAACGGCTGGGTGATGCATCGCTGGGCATTTCCGGTGCTGCAAGGTGACACCGCTTTCCTCTTTCTGCCGAAGTGGCAGATGCTGGGTCTGGCGGCTCTGGCCACAACTTCATCGGTGTCGTGGATGTACGCCAGCTTCCTGGGGATTGCGCGGCCATGGAACCATAGCGTCTCCTATTCCTACCCAACTGCAGTTTATGCCAGCCTTCTCCTGGGCGGCTGGGCTGGTGCGAGCGCAGTGCTGCTGTGGCTACGCCGCTCCAGCACACTGCCCACCAAGCAGCGGAAAAGCAATCCATGCCTGCAAGGATGATGGAGGTGGGACCAACTCGACCGCTATTTAGTGCCAACCGTGCAGAAACTGCGCGAAGCGTTTGTGGGCTTGATACGCGGCGCGCAACACCAAAATCCGATACGCGACTGCGCCGTCCATGTCGGTACCCGCGCTCACATGTTCAGCGGGAGTTCAGGTTTACCTGGAAATCTACTTTTGAAACATCGCGTCACGTACGAGCGTTGCGCATTGAGACGTAGTTCGAACTATGAATGCTCGCTTTCATCAGCGCCTACTAGCACTGACTGAAACTTGAAAATATCAACACAACTCGCTGATCTTGAAGATTCCCAATCAGAAATTCCGAAAAAACTTGACCCGACTCTAAGGAAATCCTGCAAAACCTCGCGAGCAGCCTGATAGACACAGCTCAGTCGTGACATCCTAGCAGGCCATGAAGCAAAGCAGCTTTGATTTGAATCTGAGCACCAAGAAGACCCGCAAGCAAGAGCTGCTGGCCCTGATGGATCGGGTGGTTCCTTGGGCCGCCTTGGTCGGACTCATTGCGCCCTATTACCCCGAAGGCAAGAACGGCCGCCCACCCTTTGCACTGGAGGCCATGCTGCGCATTCACTGTATGCATGTTGACCCGACGCCTTTGGCAAGTCCCTCTCGTTTGATGATCAACGGTCTGCACACATGTATTCGGCTTGCTTGATGGGCAATGCTTTCGCTTGCCCGCAGCCTTGATGAGATCCGCGCGTTCCGTCCTTCGCAGCAGTTCGGCCTGATCGCTCGGCCCACATGAAGTACAGGATCACGGAACGCTGGTCTAACCGATTGCGTCATCACATTTGAGAAGCGTCGCAAAAACCACGGCTGGGTGTTGGTCGACTCTTGCCGGCCAGGAATCAGGTTCCAGAGCGATCTGCTATGCCGCCACCATCGACGGGCGGTAGCTCTCAGGACCACTCAGGACGGATTGAATGATCCGCGCATTTTTGTTTGCAAGCGCTACGGTCGCGCGGTTGTATCCACGCCTGGAGATCAGTTCCTGCAGCCACACGCTGCGTGCATCCTTGCGGCACGCAACTCTGACTAAGACAGAGCGCGCCCCGTGGATCAACAGCGTTCGCAAATATGTATCTCCCCGCTTGCTGATGCCGAGCAGGCGAAACTTTCCGCCCGATGAATTTTGTTGGGGAACGAGTCCGATCCAAGCAGCTAGGTGGCGGCCGTTTTTGAATGCCTTAGCATCGCCAATAGCGACCACTATTGCAGTTGCGGTCATCACCCCTATGCCTGGGATGGCTGCGATCTTCTGGCACACCGCGGACTGTTTCATGACTGCTTCAAGCCATTCTTCCGTTTCAGCAATCTGAGCTTCGATTTCGCGGAACCCATCGAGCGCCATGCGCAGCAACGTCTGGCAGCGAATGGTCAGCTCGCCTTGTGTCTACTCGAGGATTTCAGGGACAGACTTCTTGAAAGCTGCTGGAGATCGGTTTACGGTGATGCCTCTTTCGGCGAGCAGACCCCGCACTTGATTGGTGGGTGCGGTGCGCTGCTGCACCAGCAGCTCGCGCGTTCGGTGAATGGCCTGAATGTCTTGCTGCTCAACGGACTTCACCTGCACGAAGTTCATGCTCGGGCGGCAGGCTGCCTCGACGATCGCCTCTGCATCGTTGCGATCGTTCGTATGCGCGCGGTGAACCCATCTTGAGATAGCTCCTTCGAGCAGGCATGGTGTGCACGATGGAGATCATGCACACTATGTCGAGCGAGGCGATCGGCCCCAATCCCAAGCGGCGCTTTTACAGTCCAGAACTCAAGGCCCAGGTCGTGATGCAGTGCCGGGCAAACGGAGCGTCGATCGCGGCTGTGGCCCTGGCCCATGGCATCAACGCCAACATCGTCCATCGCTGGCTGCACGAGCACGCTGCGGCAACCGCTCCCAAACCCATCAATCCGTTCATCCCTCTGAACCTCTCTGCGCCCGAGGTTGAGGACGCTGCACCTGTTCACGCGGCGGGAAGTCCCACTTCGGATATTCGCGTCGAGATCCGGCGCGGCTCATGCGTGATCACGGTGAGCTGGCCCATCGAGGCATCGTCATCCTGCGTGGAATGGCTGAGGGATTGCCTTCGGTGATCCGCATCGACGCCGCCTGGCTGGCAGCCACACCGCAGGACATGCGCGCTGGCACCGATACGACACTCGCCCGGGTCATTGCCGTCTTCGGCGCCGCCCATCCCCACCATGCCTACCTATTCGCGAACAAACGCGCCAATCGCATCAAGATCCTGGTGCACGACGGCATCGGTATCTGGCTGGCAGCGCGTCGGCTGCACCAGGGGAAGTTCATCTGGCCCCTGGCCGGTGGTTCCAACCTGGCGTTGCAGCGCCAGCAGCTCGATGCGCTGGTCATGGGCCTGCCCTGGCAACGCCTGGCCGACGGTGGCGTCATCACCGTGGTCTGACTCTCCGGCAGCGGTGGGCACTTGCCAATTGGTGCATGCGCTGATGGCGCGCGCACGTCGGTATTGGCACAGTGAGGGCCATGGTGGTGGAGCCGCAATCCCTGGAAGGTCTGAGCGCCGATCAGCTGCGCGAGATGGCTGCCCGCCTGATGACTCAGTTGCGCCACCAGGGCGCCTTGCTGGAGAAGCTCACCCACGAAAACGCGCTGCTCAAGCGCATGAAGTTCGCCGCCCAGTCCGAGCGATTCAATACCGAGCAGAAAAGCCTGCTCGAAGACGAGATCGAAGCCGATCTGGCGGCCGTGGCCAGCAAGATCGACGCGCTGCAGCAGGAGGCCGCAGCGACGACCCCGCAGGAGAAGAAGCAACCCAAGCGGCTGCGCCTGCCTGCGAACCTGCCCCGGCGCGAGATCCGCCACGAACCCGAGTCCAGCACCTGCCGCTGCGGTTGTCAGATGAAGCACATCGGCGAAGACGTGGCCGAGAAGCTGGATTACGTACCCGGGGTGTTCAGCGTGGAGCGCCATGTACGTGGCAAATGGGCCTGTGCCCAGTGCGAAACCATCGTTCAGGCACCGGTGGCCGCTCACGTCATCGACAAGGGCGTCCCCACCACCAGGCTGCTGGCCCAGGTGCTGGTGGCTAAGTACGCCGACCACCAGCCGCAGCATCGCCAGGAGGCGATCTTCGGGCGTGCCGGCCTGGCGATCCCGCGCTCGACCCTGGCACAGTGGGTGGGCACATGCGGGGTTCGGCTACAGCCGCTGGTGGATGCGCTCAAAGCTCAAATGCTCCAGCACCGCGTGCTGCATGCCGACAAGACGCCGGTGCAGATGCTCAAGCCCGGCAACGGCAAGACGCACCGGGCCTACCTCTGGGCCTACGCTCCGGGGGCGTTCGAAGATATGAAGGCCGTGGCCTACGACTTCTGCGAATCGCGCGCGGGTGAGCATGCTCGGGCATTCCTGGGCGGCTGGCGGGGCAGTCTGACCTGCGACGACTTCAGCGGCTACAAGGCGCTGATCGCCAGTGGCGTGACCGAGGTGGGCTGCCTGGCGCATGCCCGGCGCAAGTTCTTCGACCTGCATGCGGCCAACAAGAGCCAGATTGCCGAATTCGCGCTGGCGCAGTTTGCCAAGGTCTATGCCGTCGAACGTGAGGCTAAAGAGATCAGCGCCGACGAGCGCAAGGCGATTCGCCAGCACCAAACCCCGCCGACGCTCGATGCGCTGCACGAGTGGATGCTGCTGCAGCGCCAGAAGGTGCCCGAGGGTTCGGCGACGGCCAAGGCGCTGGACTACAGCCTGCGCCGCTGGGTGGCGCTTACCCGGTTCGTCGATGACGGGCGGCTGCCGATTGACAACAACTGGATCGAGAATCAGATCCGGCCCATTGCTCTCGGAAGATCGAACTGGCCTTTTGCCGGGAGCCTGCGCGCTGGTCAGCGGGCGGCAGCTGTCATGAGCCTGTTCCAGTCAGCGCACATGAACGGGCATGATCCGTACGCCTACCTCAGGGACGTCCTCACACGGCTGCCCACGCACAAGGCCAGTCAGATCGAGGAACTGCTGCCGCATCACTGGACAGCGCCTACGATCAGTTGGACTCCTTGCGGCACAGGCAGTAGATGAACTTCTGAACGGTTCCGAAGGGCGTTTGATGCTCTTCGCGCTCCTGCTGCAGGAGCGTGAACGGAGTCCCGAACTCTGCATGTAGGCCATCGCCGCTATAGCGCATGACGGGCAACCCGCTGCACTTCTCCGGTCCATCCTCGGCGAACGTTGCCACAATCACGTGGCCTCCCGGCTTGACTGCACGCAGGACCGCATTGACGTAGGCTTCGCGCTCCTCGCGAGTCGTGAGGAAGTGAAAGACGGCGCGGTCGTGCCAGACATCGTAGGCATGGCGTGCAAGCTCGACCTTCGTGATGTCACCGGCGAGCCAAGATACGCCAGATGCTCGATCGCCGAGCCGAGCCCGTGATGCCGCCAGAGCAGCCTCCGACAGGTCCAGGACAGAGACCCGCTGGTAACCGTTGGCGAGGAGATCGTCAACCAACGTCGAGGCGCCACCGCCAACGTCGATGATGCTCGCCCCCTTGGACACACCTGTGCGCGCAATGAGATCAACCGATTGACGTGCATGCTCCTGGAACCAACTGACATCGTTCTCGGACTTTGTCGTGTAGACCTGTTCCCAATGTTCTTTGGATTGCATCGAAGCCTCCTGAAGTCGATGTGCCGCGAGTCGGCGAGTCGCCTCACTGTAGCGTCGAAATCGATTCGGCGCAGTCAAGAAGGGATGGCCGGACGCTTACGATCGTTCTTGTTTGTCTTGACGAAGGGCTCAACGTAATGTGGGCTGATCAGCTTGACTTCGGTGCCAAGGGCTTGGAACTGTCTTGCCCAGTGATGAGCGGAACTGCAGGCCTCCATCGCGATGGTGTGCGGCTGTAGCTGCCGGACCGCCTCCATCAATTCAGATCGACTGACCTTGGCGCGGTGCAGTGCACGACCGCGACGATCAGTTCCGTGTAGTTGAAACACGCGCTTGGTCAAGTCGATACCCAGAAGGTCAACGTTCATGATGAACTTCCGGTAGCGGCAAGTTGTGAAGGACGACCAGTTTGCGACGAAGATGGCGTCGGGTCCATCTCAGTAGCAGTGTTTCACCTTTTGGGATTTGGCCATGGAAGAAGCCTTCTTTGACACGCCGATCTACCGAGAGTTTGCAGGCCTTGATGCTCACGGTAGGGTGCGCGATCTGAAAACTGCGGCCTTATAGCACTCACGAATTCGAGTTGTTCAGGACATCCCTAAAGTCGAAGGGGCTATGATCATTACCTTAGTTAAGGAAGCATCACAAGCATGCCAAGAGGTAAAAGTCCCGAGACGGCTGTGCTCAAGCGGCGTGGCAAGCGCACTACAACTCCAGAGCTCTCGGCGTTTGACTTTCAGCACGACTCGCTGGGGTACAAGTTGCGCCTAGCGCAAGTGCGAGCGTATGAAATGTTCTACCAGACTCTGACGCCGTTGGATCTCTCCCCCGCCCGGGTCACTGCACTTTCACTGATCGCAATGAATCCGGGGATCAACCAGTCTGCACTAGCCAAGGCGCTGGATGTGGCGGGGCCTAGCGTGTTGAAGGTGGTAGATACACTGGAGCAATCCGGCTGGGTGCAAAGGGTGGATGTGGAGGGTGACAGGCGGCGCTACTCATTAGAGATTACGGCGCAAGGCCATGAATATCTAGAGCAGTTGCGAGAAAAGCTGACTCTCTATGAGAAAAAGCTGTCCCAAAACCTGACAGCGATCGAGCGACGCCAGTTGATTGACATGCTGGAGCGTATTGCGACCTGAGCACCCGTATCTTCTGGCGCACAATCAATTCAGCGGGGCCCCATGCGCAGGGCACCGTCGAGGCGAATCACCTCGCCGTTGAGGTGACCGTTCTGGGCGATGTGCAAGGCCAGTGCCGCGAACTCCTGCGGATCTCCCAGTCGCTTGGGAAACGGAATGGACTGTGCCAGCGACTGCTGCACGGCCTCTGGCAATTCCTTAAGTAGCGGTGTGGCAAAAATTCCAGGAGCGATGGTGCAAACCCTGATTCCCCACTGAGCCAAGTCCCGCGCGAGGGGCAGCGTCATACCAACGATGCCCGCTTTCGACGCGGCATATGCTTCTTGACCCACTTGTCCATCGAAAGCAGCCACCGATGCGGTGTTGACGATAGCGCCCCGCTCGCCATCTACCAAAGGCTCCAGCACAGCCAGGCGAGCCGCCACAAGACGCACCATGTTGTAGGTTCCCAGAAGATTGATGCGCAGGGTGCGTTCGAAATCCGCAAGGGGCGCGGGTGTGCCATCGCGCTGGATGATGCGCTTGGCGCCCCCCACCCCAGCGATGTTCATCAGAATACGCGCCGGACCATGTGCAGTGGTGGCGGCATCCAGAGCCGCCATGGCGGATTCGGCATCGCTGATATCGCAAGGGACGGCCAGCGCCTGACCGTTTTGGCGACGAATGTCACCGGCCACTGCTTCTGCGGCCGTCGCATTGATGTCCAGCAAGGCAACGCGTGCACCGGCACTGGCCAATGCCCTGGCAACGGCTTCGCCCAATCCGGACCCAGCGCCCGTGACGATGGCTGACTGGTTGTTGATGTTCATGGTACGTGTTCCAACTCGTTGAGAAAGTAGGTAATGGAGTGCGGCCGGGCGGGGCTGCGCCACGATGCCCCAGCAAGCCGCGCAAGCAGCGAATGCCGAGCGTCAGGCCATGCCTGTTGGCTGGTTTTCCAGAATCAGGTGGCCCACGGCAGTGTTTGACGCCGGCACGTGGTAGAACCTCTGAACGACCCGGGGGGTGGGGCCACCAGCTGCATCGGCCATGGCACCGCGGGCAACCAGCCACATCACCAACTCGATGCCTTCTGACCCCGCCTCGCGCAGATACTCGATGTGGGGCATATCCGCCAATGCTGCGGGTTCGTGGATGAGTCGATCAAGGAATCGGAGATCCCACTGGCTATTGATCAGCCCTGCACGCGGCCCTTGCAATTGATGGCTCATGCCCCCTGTACCCCAGACCTGTACCTTCAAGTCATCATCGAAACATGCCACGGCGCGTTGGATGGCTCGCCCCAGCTCAAAGCATCTCCTCCCAGACGGAACCGGGTACTGGACCACATTGACCGCGATGGGAATGACCCGGACGGGCCATGCCTTCGTTTGGGGATTCAAACGTCCAAACATGAGTGACAAGGGAACCGACAGGCCGTGATCCACCGGCATCCGATTGACGACCGTCATATCAAAGTCATCTTGAATAAGGCAATGCGCCATATGCGCAGCCAACTCTGGATGCCCAAGGACTGGGGGAACGGGGCGCGGACCGAAGCCTTCGTCAGCAATCTGGTAGTGCGCTGCGGTACCGATGGCGAAGGTGGGAATCATCTCCAGGCTGAAGGCCGTAGCGTGGTCGTTGTAAACCAACACCACGACATCGGGCTGCTGCTCTTGAATCCATTGCTGGCCGTACTCGTACCCCTTGAATACGGGCTGCCAATAGGGTTCTGACTCTTTTCCGAGGTCTAGGGCAACACCGATAGCCGGAACATGCGAGGTGTAGACAGACGCAGTGATGGATGCCATGGCGATCAACCCCCTGCACGCACTGCCGCGCCTTGTGGCTTCCGATGGGGCTGCGCATCACCGTCCTCGCCCAGGAACCGGTTGCCTTCGGGCGAGCGTCCGCCGTTGATCATCATGCTGCGGTACTCCTCGTCGGTCATGCCCGTCATGCTGCCTGCCATTTGCTGAAAGCTGATGCCATCCGTCGATCCAATTTTGGCGAGGAAGTAAATATTCCCCCCCAAGCGGATGCATGCATTCAGGTCGCGTGCAAGGACTGCCGCCTTTTGTGCTTCGCTCATGGGCCATTCGTCCAGATAGGCGAGCTCTCCTGCCTTGAATCGCATGCGATTCTCTGAACTCATCAATGACATGCAGAACTGGTTCAACCAGTAGCCCTGGCGCGACATGTCCATGTCAAAGACTGTGGTGCCGGGAATGCTGAGGTAAGGCTTATCAATTGCCATCAATGGATTCCTTGGATAGAAGCCCGATTAATCATCTGTATAACGCGTACGAGCTTCATTGCTTGTGGGTGGTGCAGAGTCGTGATGGCGCAGACAACAGCGCCATCGCATCAAACAGCGGCCTGCGTTGTTGGGGCACGATCGGCACGCGGTTCCTGGATTTTCGAAGTCGGCTTCAGCAGGTAGCGGGCAAGCGCAGGCAACAAAACGAGCGCACCGACCATGTTCCACAGGAACATGAAAGCCAACAACACACCCATGTCCGCCTGGAACTTGATAGGACTGAAGAACCAGGTGCTAACGGCCAAGGCCAGGGTCAACCCGGTCAGCATGACGACCCGCCCAGTGAACTGCAACGCCGCTCGGTACGCCTGATCTACGGTGTCACCACGCTTGAGGCGCTGCAACATGACGGCCAGCACATAAAGCGCGTAGTCCACACCGATACCAACCCCCAGCGCAATGACGGGCAACGTTGCCACCTTGACGCCCATGCCCAACACAACCATCAATGCCTCGCACAGCATGGAAGTCAACACCAGAGGGAGCACGGCGACCAGCGTGGCACGCCAGGACCTGAAAGTGATCCAGCACAACACAACTACCGCTCCGTATACCCAGAAAAGCATTTCTCGCATGGCCTGGCGAACCACCTGGTTGGTGGCTGCGTCAATGCCTGCCGAGCCACCAGCGAGCAAGAAGCGCAGCTCAGAACGAGGCTGCTCGGCAATGAAGCGCTCAACCTCTGCCACGACACCATCCAGCGTGCGGGCCTTGTGATCTTTGAGAAAGACATGGAGGCTCAGAAAGGAACAAGCCTTGTTGATCAACTCCCGAGGAGCGATGGCTTGGACTCCGCCCAATGCCTGGTCGTTGGCGATGAGCTCGTACCACTTGAAGTTGCCCTCATTGAAGCCCACCATGGCCACCTTCGAAAGGCCCGCTATCGACTGAGTGCCTTCCACGCCTGGTACCTGCTGCAGACGCCAAGCCAGTTCATCGACCTTGCTCAAGGTGGCGTATCGCGTGCATTGGTCATCGGGAGACGTCACCATCACGGTCAGGATGTCTGTGCTGGCAGCATAGTTCTGAACCACGAACGCGACATCGCGGTTGTATCGCGAGTCCGCGCGCAGCTCGGGTGCGCCGGGGTCCAGATCACCCACCTCGATCCGCATCGACAGCGAAACAGCCACCACCAACAAAACCGAGGAGGCAGCTATCGCCCACAAGGCTGGTTTGCGTTGCGTGAACGTGGCGATCCACGCCCAGCCCCACCCCAACTCACCAGACTGCTCCTGGCGCAGGCTGCGCTGCGCTGCGTTCGGGCTCACACCCATGTACGACAACAGCACGGGTAACAACACCAAATTGGTCACTACCAGCACCGCCACACCAATGCTGGCATTGGCCGCGAGCTCCTGGATAACGCGGATGTCAATCAGTACCAGGACGGCAAAACCCACCGCATCACACAACAGGGCGGTCAGGCCCGCCATGAAAAGGCGGCGAAAGGTATAGCGGGCTGCAATCACCCGGTGCGTTCCACGCCCGACATCCTGCAAGATGCCATTCATTTTTTGAGCGCCGTGGCTCATGCCAATGGCGAATACAAGGAAGGGCACCAGCACGGAATACGGGTCCAGCGAGTAGCCCGCAAGCCGCAGTATCCCCAGTTGCCAGAGCACCGCGACCAGGGAGCAGGACACAACGATGAAGGTCGATCGCAGGCAGCGGGTGTATGAGAAGAGGACGCCAGCGCAGATGATGATCGCCAGGACGAAAAACACCGCCACCTGGCGAACACCATCAATGAGATCTCCCATCACCTTCGCAAAGCCGATGATGTGTACATCGATGGTGTCGCTGGAATACTTGGTGCGCAAGGCATCCAGTTGCTGATCCAGTGCCGCGTAGTCCAGGGCTTTGCCCGTCCTCGTATCTTTGTCCAACAGCGGAACATAGACGATGGAACTCTTGAAATCGGCAGCCACGAGTTGGCCGATCTCACCCGACCGCTCGACATTGGCCCGCAACTCCGCCATAGCCGCAGGGCTGCCGTCGTAGCTGTCGGTGATGACGGTATTGCCATCCAGCCCTTCTTCTGTGACAGCCACCCAGCGGGTGTTGCTGGTCCACAGCGACTTCAGGAAGGGTCTGTCCACCCCAGGCATCAGAAACAGCGCGTCACTGATCTCGCGCAGGGTCTCCAGGTATTCCTTGTCAAAGATGGTGCCGTTCTTGGAAGCCACCGCAATGCGCAGCGCATTGCCACTTCCTCCCAGCTGCTCGCGCTGCTCCAGGAAGTTGACGATGTACGGATGTCGAGTGGGGATTGTCTTTTCAAAGCTGGCAGCCAGCTGAATATTCAAGGCTTGCCATCCGAACACCAAGGTTGCAAGCAGACTGATGAGAAGTACCCAGAAGCGGTGATTGAAAATCAGCCGTTCGGCAACAGTGCCGCTGGACGTGTCGAAGTTCTCCAGCCGGCTGATCACCGGCTGGGCAGTATCGTCAGAGACATGGCTCACGGTGCTATTCCATCGTCAGGGGGTAAGGATTGATGCCAGAGTCTGGCGCTTGAGACCGCGCAGGCCTCCGAAGACCAAGTGGTTTCCGTCCGCCGCAGCCACCAAGGCGGCGGCGGGGAAGGGCTCGGTGGCCGGCGTGTGCGCAAAGGTCAGCCCCTCGTCCCGGCTGATCAGGAGATCGCCGTTTTGAGCAAGCAACACCAAGCCGCCATCGTTCAGTCGGGTGGCGGAGCTCAAGTTCACGGGCAAAGGGCTCGGTATCTTTTTCCAGCTCTCGCCATGGTCGGTGGAGCGCCAGATATTGCCTCGCAGCCCGTATGCCAACACCGTGCTGTCGCCCAGCAATTCGAGTCCGAAGAAGCTGCCTTTGTAGGGCGACGGCAATGGTTCAAAACGGTCTGCCCCATCGGTGGATCGCAGCAGCAAGCCTTGCTCGCCTGCGATATAGGCGTGACGACCTCGCGCGCGCACTGCGTACAGGTGCAGCTGCCTGGGGTTGGGCAGCTTGCTGCCGATGGCTTCGAACGATCCATCACCAGCACGGCGATGCAAGGCCATCCCGTAGGCCCCCACGGCCAGCAGCCCTCCTTCGGACAAAGCAATGTCGAAAAGTGGCTTGTCTGCGCCTTGCTCTACCTGGCGCTGCGCTGCCTGCCGCTGAGCATCGGTGGTGGCACTGCGCTGCAGCAGTTGTGCAGCCTGTATCCCATCCATGGCAAACGTCCAGGACTGTCCTCCATCCTGCGTGCGCAGCAACACGCCGAAATGCCCGGCAGCCCAGCCTTCGCGCGCATTGCCAAAAGCCAGCGCAGTGATGCTCATCTGCCCAGGCACACGAGCCTGGGTCCATTGTTCGCCATGATCGTCACTCCACAAAACGGTACCGCGCTCGCCTGCCACCAACAGGCGGCTGTCCGTGCGCGTGGCAGTCAAGAGCGCCGAGTTGCGGGCCAGCCTGGATGCCGTGGCCGCCCGACCAAGCGCCTCAGGCAGAGCCGCCGGTGCGGGCGCCGCACTGCCATGGGCTCCGAACATCGAGGCTCCCAAGCCCATGCCCAAAATCAAGGTTCTGCGCTTCACCGCGTGCCCTCGTTGGCAAGCTCTTCGGGGCTGAAAAAGCTGCGCTGCAGTGTCGGCAGTGTCTTGACCTGCACAGGCAACTCGTTGGTTGCCATGTTCAGATAGTAGGCACCGGTTTGCAGGTCATAGCCGCCCCAGAACACATTGCCCAGGACTGCTGGAATATCAGGGGCCGTCAGCATGAGCGAGAAGTTGGTGCGCCAGAGCTCGCCCTTGGCATCCCAGCCATCAAACAGCACGATCTGCCAGCTGTCCTCGTCCAAGTAGTACTTGCGCTTGGCGGCGACATGGCGCTTGCCAGCGGTAAGGGTGGCCTCCACCTCCCAGACACGATGGAGCTCCCAGCGTACCTGCGACGGATTCAGGGTTGCCGGGGTCACCAAATCGGCGACCTTGGCCAAAGCAGCACGGTTGTTGTTATAGGGGATGTACACCTCCTTCTTGCCCACCAGTTTGAGCTCGTGCTTGTCAATCGGTCCGAACAGATTGAAGGCTTCATCGAACAGGCCAATGCCCGAGGTGACGGCGTCCGGTGTGTCATAGCCCACGGAGGGGGCTTTGCGAACACGGCGCTGCCCCACCAGGTACTGCCACAGACCGCGTGGTGCGGATGCGTTCAATCCGTCGTGCGCCAGGATCGCTTCACCGGCTTTGGAGCCTGGCTCAGTAGCCGAGAACTTGCCCATCTGGTAGTAGCCGTCGAACTTCTCAGCCGTCAAATCAGGATCATAGTAGGCACGACGGAACGTCTGGTTTCCACCCGAGGCCATGCTGCGTCGACCATCGGCTGTCATCACCCACACCCGCAAGGGCGTTTGGGTGTTCACGCCGATCCATGCAAGCCGGTGGTTCCAGATCGCCTCGTAGCCGTCTTTCGGAATCGGAAACGGGACCCCCCCAAACGCGCCCTCCACCCCCTGGCCGTTGTCGGTCAGCTTGGCGCGGGAGGCATTCTTGAAGGTGTTGTCATAGACATACTGCGGTGCGGCAGCGCTGCGGCGCGTGGGATACACGTCGATCCTGAAGTCGGGATACTTCTTCATCAGCGCCTTGACGCCATCGCTCAGCTTGTCCGCGTGCTGATCCATGTTCTTGGCGTTGATTTGCAAGCGGGGCTTGTCTGCAGGATAGGGATCAGGGCGCGGATCGCCATTGCGATATCCCGAGAGGGCCTTCAAGCCACCATCCCATGCCGGGATGGTGCCGTCCTTGTTGCCCGCCCGCTCTGCGCCAAGCGGTGTCAGGGTCGTCTTGAGCTGAGCGGCCTCGTCCGCAGAGACGGCTGCCAATGCCTGGGCAGGCAACAAGGGGAGCAACGAGGCCAAAGCGACGGCGCTCCAGAGGGGGTTCAAGATTTTCATGATGATGGTTCCTGGAATGTCAGCAAATTCAGAAGGTACGGGTCAGGCTGAGTGCCACGTAGTCACGGTCACGCAAACTCTGGCCAAAGCTCAGTTGACGCGGCGAGCCCGTTCCGGCGGTCAAGGTCTCGGTAAAAGTCTTGGGGGTACCGAAATAGCCGGTGTAGGTAAGAGCGAACTTCCAGACGTTTTGATACGTTCCCTTCACGCCGATAGTCCAGTCGCCAGCATTCGATGTGCCGCCCGCAAAGTTACCGATCGCCGAAGAGCGGCCACCAAAGTTGTAGCCCACCCCAATAGGCACCGACACATCCAGCCCTGGAGCAACCTGGAAATAGGTGGGCTCGAAAAGAACCCGCATCGCGAATGCGCCCTTGGTCGTGTTGGGATCCAGCCCGCCCACACCCACCCATGAACCGTTGGGCCCGATGGTGAAGATGTCGCGCGTCACCTTGAGCCGGTGGTTGTAGGCAATCTCGCCCAGCAAAGCACCGCCTTGCCACAGCGCTGACGGCTGCAGCACGTAAATCCCTGACAGTTGCAGATGCGCTGTGCGCCCAACTGGGTAGCACGGCGTTGCGTTGCTGGTATCGCAGCCAACGACGGGGCTAGGCCCCCCCAACACGGCTGGGTCCCCATTGAGCGGCGCATTGCTGCGCAGCGACCCTTCCAAAGCCCAATTCAGCTGTCCGATAGACGATGTGACACTGGCCCCGATGGTGCGAATATTGCTCGCATATGCAACGTGGGTATTGCCGCGCGCAAAGTCAAAGACGAGCGCGCTGGGCGTCTTGTCGTGATACTGCGCAGCATAGAAACCGAACTCGTATTCGCCGCCTTGCGGGCTCCAGCGCAGCTGGATACCGCCCTGGCCGCTGTCCTTGGGGCGCCTGTCGGCCGATTGCAGCACTGGCAATTCAATGGGGGATCCATCGGGGGCGTTGCCAAAGTTGACGCGCCCGCCTCCCACATAGTCCTGGTTTGAAAAGTAGCTGCCAACTCCGGGCAGCTTGCTGGGGCGCCATTTCAGTTGGTAGTAGGCGCCCAGTTGCAAGCCCTCGGCAATGCGTAAAGTACCCGAGATTTGCTCGACCGGAAGCAGGACTTCCTTGAATTGCCATCCAGGAACCGAGGCGATTTTTGCGATGTCCACAGGCCCCTGTGCATTGGCAATGCCGTTCTGTCCAAAGAAAAGGCTCTCCCCCCATTGCAAGCTGTGCTTGCCAACGCGCAAGGTGGCGGGCATGCCGCCGACCTCGCCCTTGACGTAGGCAAAGGCATCGAGGATCTCGCTGTCTCTTCCATGCTGACGACGGGTAGACGGCAAAAAAGCGTTGGGCGCCTGACCCGACAGGTTGCTCGCAGTAGAGACTACAGGCCCCAGAGGCATGCCTCCTGCATACAGCGGACTGCCCTGGTAATCACTGCGGCGGTTGTATGCGTCATCGTACAGAGTGGTGCCACTGAGTCTCAGGCCGAAGTTGCGCCCCGTGACATCCAACTCTGTCAGCAGATCCACCCGCTTTGAAATGACACCCCGCCTGAAGTTGTTGTTTCCATCGTCTTCGTTGACGATTCCAGGATCGCTCGACACATCAAATCGCGAAAGCGCTGGAGACGGGTTTTTCACGCGGTAGGCCGTGCTGACCTTGGGAGTAAAGTCGAGGCGAACCTTCAGGTCAGGATCGGGTGTCTCAATCTCAAAGGCCTGAACGCCAGGAACGCCCATGACGGCCAGTGCTGCGGCCGCAAGAGCGATGGGATGTAAGCGCATTTTTTTTGTCTCCTTATAGTGGTGCAAACTTGGGATGGCTGCCGGCAAAGCAGTCACAGGTAGGTGGCTGCAAACCCGCCATCGACCGGCAGGTTCACTCCGTTAATCCAACGGGCGTCTTCGCTGCACAGAAATGCCAACGCGGGTGCCACCTCGTCGGCAAAAGCAGGCCGCTTCATGCGCAGGGCATCGGCCTGCACTCTCTCGGCCCCCAACTGGGTGACAAAGTCCCCCAGAATCGGCGTGAACACGGGTCCAGGTGCGACGCAATTCATGCGGATATCCCGTTCGCGAAACAGGCTGTACGACCGCTGCATCGTCCATACGATGAGGGCCTCCTTGAAGTATTCGTAGCAGTCCTTGTGCTGTGGCGGGTTGCGCGCAATCCAGGCCAATCCGGCGTCGAAATCGGCCTGCTCAGCCAGCGCCTTGTGAACGTCCAGCCGACCGCCATAGAAGTAGCCCAATATGGAAGTCACTTGAACGATGCTGCCGCCAGCTGGCATACGCTGGGCGACGCGCTCCGTCAAATGCCTCTGCCCCAGGTAATTCACTCGCGCGACCAAATCCAGTGCTGCAGTGCCAGGCACGCCTGCCGCGTTGCAAAGGCCGTGGATGCACTCAGGCAACTGCTGCACGGCTGCATCAATCGCATCCTTGTCGGAAAGGTCAGCCTTGATGAATCCGTCCAGCGTGATCTGTGGATCATTGCGATCCACCCCAATCACCCGTGCCCCCCTGTGGCGCATGAGCCGTGCCGTCTCGGCACCAATTCCAGACGACGCACCTGTGATAACGATGGTTTTTCCTGCGAGATCCATGGAAACGATCCTTTGTGTAGTGGGCTAGCAAGCCCTGCGTTCAACCGTGCCCGACGCCGCTCGGGCAAACTGGCACCCCACACCTCCCGCGCAAGGGCCTGCTTTGCCTTCACGCCAGAGAGGCACACCATCAACCCTTGCTTTACGCACGACTGCGTCAGGGAGCGCATCGACACAGCGCCATGGCAACGGGGATGTACAAAATGGCGATCAGGTGGATGTATCGCCCGTGGAGTTCAGAACGGATACACGGGGGCTGCGTCCTTGACTGTCAGCCATCGCCATGTGGTGAAGGTCTCCCAATCCGCAGGACCGCCGTGCACGCTGCCATTGCCAGCCACGCCGGGACCACCAAACGGATTGGTTGCCTCGTCGTTAATGGTTTGATCGTTTACATGCACCATGCCCGCGCGCAATTGCTGGGCCAGCGCCATTCCACGCTGCAAAGAACGCGTGATCACTCCGGCAGCCAGGCCGCCTGCGTGGGCGTTGGCAAGGGCGACAGCTTCCTCATCGGTCTTGAAGGTGATGAGGTTCAACACGGGACCGAACACCTCTTCGTCATGAACCCTCATGCCCGCGCGCACTCCGCTGAGCACAGTCGGGCGGTAGAACAGACCGTCGTAATTGCCCCCTGCATGCAGCGTTGCGCCTGCAACCAAAGCCTCCTGCACGACGGCGTGCACGCGGTCGCGCTGACAGGCATCGATCAGTGGTCCCAGTGCGACCTGCCCCGTGGCCCCGTTACCCACCGGAAGCCGGTTCGCTTTTTCAACCAGGCGCTGAATCAGCGCTGGGGCGATGGACTCGTGCACCACAATTCGGTTGGATGCCATGCAGATTTGCCCCTGATGGAGCCAGGCACCCCATGCAGCGTTGCTGGCTGCTACATCCAGGTCCGCATCATCCAGAATGATCAATGAGTTGGTGCCACCCAACTCCAGAGAAACCTTCTTCAGGTGCCTGGCAGCCAACTCGCCAACGCGCCGCCCCGCCCCCACCGAGCCCGTGAACGAAACCATGGACACATTGGGTTCTGTGACCAGCGCCTCACCCACATCCGCGCCCCCAGGAAGCACTGCCAGCACCCCCGGAGGCAAGCCAGCTTCTTCCAACAAGCGCGCAATCATCTGACCACCACTCACTGACGTGCGTGGGTCCGGCTTGATCAGCACTGCATTACCGACAGCCAGCGCTGGGGCCACCACCCGCAGCGTCAGAATCAGGGGAAAGTTGAACGGCGAGATGACACCAACCACCCCGTGTGGAACGCGCCGTGCCAGGCTCAGATTGCCGGGCACGCTGGGCAGCACCTGGCCCTGCGGATGCATAGGCATGGAGGCAGCGACCTGGCAGAACGTGATGGCTTCACGCACCTCATGCTCACCCTTGGCCAACGTGCCACCTGTCTCGCGGGTAATCCACAAGGCCAGTTCAACAAAATGCTGTTGCAACAATGCAGCCATCCGATGAAAGACGGCAGCGCGCTCTCGCGGGGGCAATCCAAACCAGGCGGTCTGGCTGTCGCGCGCCAATCGCGCTGCCTCTGAGACATGGGCTACTTCGGCACAACCACTGTGACCCAGAACATCGCCCGTTGCCGGCTCATAAATAGGCATGTTGCGTTGCACGGGCGTCCAGCCCCCCACATAGATGCAACCATCCCAACGTTCCGATTGAAGCCAACCTTTTTCGACTTGCATGCTTTGTCTCCATATCTATAACAAGTAATATGAGTAAATGTTAGCATGGCTAATTAAAACAGTTGACCTGATGATTACCCTAGGTACCTGATGCCTGGATGACATGAAAACCGGCACTTTTCTCTCGCCAGCACTAGGCGCATCACAGCCAACAATGACCGTGCCGAAGCGTCAAGCAACGTACTGCACACCGGTCTCGGAGCCTTCTGCCTGAAGACCTCCGCCCTTTGACTGTGATCTTGTGCCGACACAAAAGCCATGGTCATTGAAGGCAACAGCTGGAGCAGCTGCACCCACGCAGCGATGGCAGCAACCCAGTGGACTAGGGTTTGCACGTAGTCTGAAAAATGGCGCGCGTGATAGCATTTTATTAATTAGCCTAGCTAACAAACAACAAAGATAAGCATCTATCATCAAACACGGCAGGTCACTGCCATTCCTCCAATATGACCAGCAAAATCACCACCCTTGTCAGCGTGAGCATCCACGACACTGTGGCCTGCCTGACCCTGAACCGCCCACACAAACGCAACGCATTGAGCCTTCAGGTCATTGCGGCATTGCGTGCGGCTTTTGAATCACTGCCTACAACCGTGCGTGCGGTGGTTCTTGATGGCGCGGGAGACCACTTCTGCGCCGGGCTGGATCTCAGCGAACTTTCTGAAACTTCGCCCGCGGAAGGTTTGATGCATTCGCGTGTGTGGTATGAAGCCTTTGATCGCATTCAATTCGGACGCTGCCCCGTGGTGTGCGTGATGCATGGAGCCGTAGTGGGCGGGGGGTTGGAGCTGGCATCGGTTGCCCATGTACGAGTGGCAGAGCAAAGCGCTTACTTTGGCCTTCCAGAGGGACAGCGCGGGATCTTCTTGGGCGGTGGCGGCTCAGTGCGGGTTTCCAAGCTGATCGGCGCCTCACGCGTGGCGGAGATGATGCTCACAGGGCGGGTCTATTCCGCACAAGAAGGTCTGCAGGCGGGGCTGACACACTATGTCGTGAACCCGGGGGAAGGCCGCGCCAAGGGGCTCGAGCTTGCACGAAAGATCGCGAGCAATGCGCCTTTATCCAACTTCGCCATCATGCAGGCATTGCCTCTGATCGCCGAGCAGACCATGGCGCATGGACTGATGACAGAAGGCCTCATGGCAACTGTCACTCAGTCCGACGGCGAGGCCAAGGCACGCATGCGCGACTTTCTGGAAAAGCGGGCGGCCAAGGTGGTTTCTAGTGCCAACGCGGCGGTGGGAGCGCAATGATGGCAAGCATTCAGACACAAGATTCCATGAAGGCATTGGTGGCACCGCGCTCTGTGGCGGTGGTCGGACTGTCCACCAAGCCAGGCTCTGCGGGTCTGGTGGTTCTTCGCAACCTGCTGGATGCCGGGTATGACGGCGACATCTACTTGGTAGGGCGCAGCGGCGGCGAGGTGGGTGGGCGCACGGTGCTCACCAGTGTTGAGCAACTGCCCATGGCGGTGGATCTGGCCATCCTGCTGGTGCCCTCCGATGCAGTGCTGGAGACGGTGCAATCCTGCGTGGCCAGGGGCGCCCGTTCAGCCATCTGCTTTGCATCAGGTTTTGCCGAGATGGGCGAAGAGGGACGCCAAAAGCAGCAGGAAATTGCAGACACCGCAGCGCGGGGTGGCATGCGGCTGCTGGGCCCCAACACCATCGGCTTCTTCAACAATGTCGACAACTTCCACGTCTCGATGGTGGAGTTGGACTTGCCTCCACGCCTGAAACCAGAGGATGGACCAGCTGTGGCCGTCGTCGCCCAAAGTGGCGGAATTGGCGTGCATGTAGCTGCGTCGCTACGTGCACGCGCCGTGCCCGTGTCTTATGTGCTCACCACAGGCAATGAGGCGCAACTGGGCCTGGCGGATGTGCTGGATTTCCTGGCGCAGGACCCTCACACATCGACGTTGGTTGTGTACGCCGAGCAAATCCGCCATGCATCCCACGTACTGACGGCACTGCATCAGCTGCGAACCCGCGGCAAGCACGTGGTGTTGCTGCACCCCGGAAAAAGCGAGTCTGCCCAGGAGGCAACGCGCTCACACACGGGGGCACTGGCCGGAAACCACTCGGCGATGCGCTTGGCCATGGAACGCGCTGGCGTGCTGGTGGTCGATAGCCTGGAAGAAGTGATTGATTTGGGGCAACTGTGCCTGCGGTTCCCCCAGGCGCCGCAGGGCGGTCTGGGGCTGATCACCGCATCGGGAGCACTGTGCGGTATTGCGCTGGACTATCTTGAACCTCTGGGCCTGGAGATGCCACCGATGTCCCCGGTGCAGACCGCGGCGTTGCGCGAACATCTGCCCGTGTACACGCCACCGCGCAATCCGCTGGATCTGGGTACTTTGATAGGCCCCAAACCGGAACTCATCGGACGTGGCGTGCAGGCACTGCAACAAGACCCAGGCATCGGCAGCCTGCTGGTGTCCCTACCCATGCCATCGCCTGGCATTGCCCCAGTGTGGCTCAGTTCATTTTTGGAGGGCATGCAGGGTGCTCAGAAGCCCGCCATCTTCGTCATGCAAAACGAAGACATGCCACTGCCCGCAGCGCTACTGGAGAAGGCTGCACGCGCTGGCACCGTCGTAATGCGCTCGCCCGAGCGCGCGCTGCGCGCCCTGGCTACCTTCACCCGCTACGGTCGCACACGCGCAAACTGGGAAAGTGCAGGCAACACCAGCGTACCGGCCGCGCCATCACCACTGGCGTTGGAGGCAGGGATGCTGCCTGAGTGGCGCGGCAAGCAACTGCTGCAGGCCGCAGGCCTGCAGACTCCCCCCGGTGATCTGGCCACGACCGTGCAAGAGGCTGTCGCCGTGGCTGCACGCATTGGCTATCCCGTGGTCCTCAAGGCCCAAGCTGCCAAGCTGGCGCACAAGACCGAAGCCGGTGGCGTGATGCTGGGAATTCAGGACGAAACGCAGTTGCGGGCAGCCTGGCAAAAGTTGCAGGAAAACATCCACCGGCATGACGCCACATTGGTGCTGGATGGGGTGCTGGTGGAATCCATGGGCGCGCGCGGCCTGGAACTTGTGGTCGGTGCCGTGCGGGATGCCCAGTGGGGCCCTGTGTTGATGGTGGGCCTCGGGGGCATCTGGGTCGAAGCTTTGGGCGATGTGCAGCTGCTGGGCCCTGACTTTCCCCATTCTGGGATCGTGGCACGCCTGCAGGCACTTAAAGGTGCACGGCTGTTGCAAGGCTTCCGCGGAGCGCCCGCCGTGGACCTGGACGCGGTGGCCCGCGCGGTTGCTACCGTGGGGGCCCTCATGCTGGCGCGGCCAGACATCGCGGAAATCGATATCAACCCCCTGGTGGCCTACGGCACGGACCGTGGCGTGCTGGCCCTAGATGCTTTGGTGGTGGTGCAATGAGCGCTTTTCTCGACTCCCTGGTTGCGATCGACATGCATACCCATGCCACCAAGTCGACCCGCAATCCTCCCGACGAAGTGGCTATCGCCATGGACGCTGCGATGGATGCCTATTTCAAGCAGCCCTTGCCGCGCCCTACCATTGATGCCACGGCAGCCTACTACCGTGAGCGCAACATGCTGGCGGTGATCTTCCCGGTGGATACCGAGCGCGAAACCGGACAGCTGCGCGTCAGCAACGAGGAAGTGGCCGAAGACGCTGCGCGGCATCCGGATGCACTGATTGCGTTTGCCAGCGTCGACCCGATGCGCGGCAAGATGGGCGCGCGCGAGGTACGCCGCCTGATCAACAGCCACGGGGTCAAGGGCTTCAAGTTCCACCCGTCAGCACAGGGTTTCTACCCCAATGACCGCGATGCCTACACCGTGTACGAGGCCATTTCCGAAGCGGGCGTGCCCGCCATCTTTCACAGTGGACAGACCGGAGTGGGTGCAGGGCTGCGCGGCGGAGGCGGCATCCGCCTGAAGTACTCAGACCCGATGTTTCTGGATGATGTGGCCGTGGACTTCCCATCCATGTCCATCATCATCGCGCACCCCTCCTTTCCTTGGCAGGACAACGCGCTGGCAGTGGCCACACACAAACCGAACGTCTACATCGATTTGTCGGGCTGGTCGCCGCGCTACTTCCCGCCCCAGCTCGTGAAGTATGCAAACACCCTGCTCAAGCACAAGGTGTTGTTTGGGTCAGACTACCCCGTCATCACACCAGAGCGCTGGATCAAGGATTTCGACACGTTGGACATCAAGCCGGAGGTGCGCCCGTTGATCCTCAAGCAGAACGCGATTCAACTGCTCGGGCTGGACAAAGACCCGGTCTTCGGGCGCTATCAGCGGCTGAAACCGCCTGCCGCTGGCGATTGCTGCACGGCGGAGGTGCCTGAATGACCCCCGCTTCCACGATCGTCCTTCTACCCGGCCTGTTGTGCGACGAGGATGTATGGGCTGCCCAGGAAGCGGCGCTGTCCGGTGAGTTCAATGTGGTGGTGGGCAGTTACGGCGTGATTGATCGAATCGAAGAGATGGCAGCGCATGTATTGCGCACAGTCTCTGTGCCTTGCTTCGCCATGGCGGGACACTCCATGGGAGGCAGGGTCGCGCTCGAATTGCTACGCCAGGCCCCAGATCGCGTTCTGGGCTTGGCGTTGCTCGACACTGGTACCGCGGCCCTCGTGCCAGGCCCAACGGGTGATGATGAGCGCAAAGGTCGCAATCAGTTGTTGGACATGGCACGCCGCCAAGGCATGGAAGCGATGGCCAGACAATGGCTGGCCTCCATGGTGCATGCCGACGTGCAGGGAACCCCATTGTTTGAGCGCATGGTAGACATGGTAGGTAGAAGCGATCCAGAGCGATTTGCAGCCCAGATCAACGCGCTGCTACACCGGCCAGACGCTCTGCCTGTGCTCCATGGGCTGAAGGTTCCTCTGCTGCTGGTGTGCGGCCAACAAGACCAGTGGAGCCCCCCTTCCAGACACCAAGCCATGCATGCGCTGGTGCCAGGCTCACAGCTGCAATTGATCGAAAACTGCGGGCACATGAGCCCCATGGAGCAGCCCGGCGCCGTTTCGGCAGCCCTTGTCGAGTGGCTTCGCAGGTGCTTGCATGACCACCATTGAGAGCACGACCAGCATGCTGCATAAGCTCTACGCGGAGCAATGCTGCCGAGAACTGGTGCTGCGGTCAGCAGCGCTGGTGGACGCTGGAGACGCCCAAGGCCTGGCCGACCTCTTCAGTGCGGATGCAGAACTGGTACGCCCGACCGGAGAAGTGCTACGGGGCCGGGACGCCATCGAAGGCGCGTACCGCTCACGATCTGCAGCGCGTATGACCGCCCATTTCGTCGCGGGTACGTTCTTCGAAGAAATGGGGCGCGAATCTGCACGAGCCCAAACACGAGTTCTGCTATGGGCCGGGCAATCAAACTTCGAAGCGGGCACATACAGGCGGGTCGCAGACCCGATACAGATCATGGGCCGCTTCGAAGACCGTTTTGTCAAAACTTCGCAAGGTTGGCGCATTGCACGCCGCCGCTCGGTTTTTGATCTACATCTTGCATAAGCCTGTTGAAGGAGGGTTTTTTGCGCACACCCGGCTACACGTACTGGTAGTCTCAGCGCACGAGCGAACCCAACGTGCGAAAGAACCGCTACAAGACCAGCAAGCAACCATCCCCCGGCAAAAGCTGAATCGCCGTAGGTTTCGCGGAAGCTCAACACTCTGAGAGGATTGACCATGAAGAAGACAAACAAGTTCTCGCCCGAGGTGCGCGAGCGTGCAGTGAGGATGGTGCAGTGCAGTGCAGCGCGGGGAGTACCCATCAGCGAGCGTCAGTGAAGTGGATCTGCTCATTACCTGCAGCTAAAAATGGTTAAAGACCGCTGGTACAACGAGAAGCGGATCAAGATCTCCCTGGGGGCCCTCAGCCCGATTGAATACCGGGTGGGCCTTGGACTAGCGGCATATAACTAGTCCAAGTCTATATCCGCACCCCTGTGGGTCAGGTTTGCATGGAAATTTAGATTCGTTTCCCTTTGAGCCATGTTCACAATTGCGCAGCCACATCTGCAACGTTGCGGAGTGCCCCGCCAACGCCCGAACCATCATTGAAAGGCTGAACTGCAAGACAGTCCTACCGAGTAGAGTGGCGGCTCTTCGAGGCTCAAGTATTCCAAGATTGAGCCATCCCTCATCGGACGGGTATGGTCTGCCCAAGGAGATAGAAGATGCAGCTGTCCAGCAAGCCTTGCGCCGGTTGGCTTCGAGACGCCAAATGGATGCAACTACTTTCGGCCGAAGTCCAAGAGAGAGTGATCGCAGATGCATATGAGGAAACGCATCCTGCGAGATCGTTTGTAGCCCACAAAGGTCATCCTGCTACCTCATGGATTGGCGTCGCCGAAGGCTTGCTCAAAGCGAGCGACAACTTTCGCAGTGGAAAGTCATTTATCTATAGCGGCGTACCCGCCGACAGCTGGATCGGCGAAGGCTCACTTCTCAAGGATGAACCTCGGCACTACGACATCGTCGCCATCAAACCAAGCCGTACGGTTCATATCCCCAGAACGACGTTCCGCTGGTTACTCGCCACAAGCCTCAACTTTAACCACTTCCTCTTGATTCATCTCAATGAGCGGCTGGGCCAGTTCATGGGCATGGTGGAAACAGATCGGATTGATGATCCTCCAGTGAAGTTATCGCGTGCACTCTTGAGCTTGTTCAATCCGGTCCTGTATCCGGGGATGGGCTCTGCACTCTCAATCTCCCAAGAAGAACTCGGTGAGTTGGCAGGCCTGTCACGTCAGCGCGCAAACGCCGCAATCAGAGTTCTTGAGGCTGCTGGACTGGTCCGAGCGAACTATGGAAACCTTCAGATCGTAGACCTGCAATCCCTGCGAGAGTATGCGCAGTCAGGTTACTAGGCAGGCGCATGAACAGCCTTCATTGGAGCGATAGCTGATGCGGCAGCAGATAGCGTTGCTTGCAAGAGTGCAACTAACCGTCTCCCGAGAATAACGGCATTGCCGCCATCCAGCTCATCTACTCGGAAAAAACAGCCCGATGGCGATTGCCAGGCTTTGCAACATTCCCCATACTCGCGTAATCCCTTATCGCAAATGTACGCAGCAGGACGGTCTTTATAAGCGCGTGGGAATCAAATCCCCTTCTTCGCTCCATCAAAGAAGGGAAATCATGAACTCAACAACTCCCCGCGCTTTTCGCGCGCAACACGTGCTGGCAGCCACATCGTTGTTGTGGCTGGCTGGATGCGGTGGCGGCAACGATGCAGGCACCGCGATGCAAGCGTCCACCGCAGCTCAAGCGTGTTCAACGCTGTCCGGAAAGACGGTTGGTGGAGCAACGCTTACCACCGTAGTGGTCCCTGCCAACGGCGCCGCTCCTACCTATTGCAAGGTCAACGGCACGGTCGCTCCGAAGCTCAACTTCGAGATCAGGTTGCCCAACGCATGGAACGGCAAGCTGCACTATGCGGGCGGTGGCGGCTACAACGGCTCCATTCCAGATGTTGCATTTTCAATCAATGCCCTACGGCAGGGGTATGCAACAGCATCGAGCGACTCTGGCCACCAGGGCAATATGTTAGACGCGTCCTTCGCACTAGACGACGCCAACGCGGCCAGACTCTTCGGGCACCTCTCGGTGCCGACGGTAATGTCAACCTCAATCGAGACAGTAAAGGCAGCCTACGGCCAATTGCCTACCAAGTCCTACTACGAAGGTTGTTCCAACGGGGGGCGTGAGGGACTGATGGCTGTGCAGCGCAACCCGACGCTCTTTGATGGCGTGATTGCGCGTGCTCCTGCCTACAACTGGGTTGGGTTCATGGGAGCATTCAATCGGAATGCAAAAGCGCTCGCAGCACCAGGCGGGGCGCTCAGCCCCGCAAAAACGGCGCTTTTGGCCAAATCGGTTCGGGATGCATGCGATGGACTTGACGGCATCGTTGATGGACTCGTCTCTAACCAGGCGGCATGCACGCCCGCAGCTTTCAATCCAGCAAGTCTGCGCTGCGCTGGGGGAGCCGACCTCGGCGACAGTTGCCTCTCCGACGCACAATTGAACTTTGTATCGGCTTGGACGAGCGATGCTGCTTTCGATGGCAGCGCTACTTATCGCAACGCTGGCTGGAGTCTCACGGGGAATGAGGACAGCCCCACCGGACTTGCACTATGGGTGACGGGGGCAGGGACGGTTACCAACAGCTTGCAGTTCCTTTTCCAGGACACAACGGTCAAGAACTACCTGGCTCGAAACCCTCGCGCTGACTCACTGGCTTACACCCCCTGGGATCAGAATGTTCAAGCGCTCAACAATATGGCGGTATTGAACGACGCCACCAATGCAGACATTCGTTCGTTCGCTAACCGTGGTGCAAAGCTGATTCTTTGGCACGGGAGCAATGATGCGGCGCTGAGCAAAAACAGCACTGTTGAGTACTACAACAAGGTGGTCACTACCTTGGGAGGGCAGGCTGCGGCAGAGGCATTTATGCGCTTTTATGTAGCACCTGGTGTTGATCACTGCGCTGGTGGGCCTGGTGCGGACACGGCAGATCTTCTGACCGCGCTTGATAACTGGGTAATGCGGGAAGCACCACCCGGAAATCTGACAGCTCAAAAGCTGGATTCGACCACCGGCGCAGTTCAGTTCGAGCGACCACTGTGTCAACATCCGAAATATCCACATTACACGGGACCAGCCAACGATAGTCAGGCCGCCAAACTGGCCGTCAACTACGCGTGTCGTTGACAATTCCGCCGCCTAGATCCAGCAGGCTCTCGCGTGGTGATTTACAAGTCCAACGCAGACCGTGCTGCTGAGATAGCCCCTGATTCCCCGGTCCCGTCCCGTCGCTTACGTGGACCTGGTGAACGAGGGCACTGAACGCCCATTCGCCATCTGGAAGACAGTGCATTGAGCGATCGCCCCATCAATCACTGACGCCAGAAAATATCTTGCACCCATCCCACACTACTGACTCCACAGTGTCAGTAGTGGGCGCATAGCCTTGCTCATGTCATCCTCGACATATCAACCAGAATTTAGCTAAACCATGAAACTCAAGACACTTGCAGACATTCCTAAATTTAGCGGCATGGAATTTTCGGCGTTCAAGCTCACAGCTGGCGTTTCGGAGGTTGATCTGTTTGCTGCTGTAGACGAGATGGTCGAGGGCCTGTATGCGACGGAAGAGGGGTTTCTCGGCCATGCGTTGCTCAAGGACGCAGACGGTGGCTATGTCGATGTTGTTTTTGCGACCAGCCAGACTCGCGCGGCTGAGTTGTGCGCCAAATGGGGCGCAGGGCCATTTGCGTCGGCTTGCCTTTCTTACCTTGAGAAAATCGAACCAGGTTCTGTCAAACTGGCTTTTTTTCAGCCCGTCAAGTAACGCGGCTGTTGTGGCGTTTGATGGAAGCTCTCTCATGGAACTTCAACTTCATTCAACCGCTTTGATGGGCTTGGTGGCTGGTACCCTGGCTTGGGGCTATGCGCGCGCGGTTCACGCTGATCGGAGACACCTTGTACGTTGGGCCTTCACCGCCGCCGTCAGTTGCTTTCTCTTGGGCGTGCTGTTTTCGGTGGTCGTGGAGCGCCCCTTGGTCCAAGAGCTTCTTGCTCGCAAGAGCTTGCTGGGGCTGGCGCTGTTTCTCATGGCCGGAGCCAGCATCGCAGGGCTTTTGAATGTTCTTTGTCGATGGTTCGGCGCTGACGATGCCTGACGTGATGAATGGGCACAACCAAGACGCTGCATAGTTCAACATAGCACGCTCCATCCAGTCAACATGGAGTTCAGACTATTTTGGGCCTTATCAATATCGTCAGAAGTCTAGCTCGTGCCCGCCCGCGCCGAGGACCGAAACTGGCTCGGATTGGCACCCGTAGCCTTTAGGACCAAGCGCCTTAGGGCCGTGGCATCCTCGTAGCCGACCTCTGCAGCGATCTGCTCCATGGTCATCCTGCTGCTCTCGATCAGCATTCGCGCCCGATTCAACCGCACGCCCTGCACCAGCGCCAAAGGGCTTTGACCGGTGGCTGTCCGCACATGGCGAGCCAGTGTGCGTGATGACATGCCGAACTCGTTCGCCAGTGCCTCCATGCTCGGAGGGGAAGGTAGAGCTGACTCTATATGCTGCATGAGGCGGCCGACCAATGCGTCGCCGTCGGCCAGCATCGATGGCACGACGTAGGGCGACTGTGCTTGGCGGCCATCCACGAGAAGCACCTTGCCCACCGCGTTGGCCAGTGCAGGGCCAAATCGCTTCTTCAAGATGCACAGCATCAGGTCCGTCTGCCCGAAAGCAGCGCCGGCTGTGATGACTCGTCCATCAGCGTTGGTGACGACCATGCGATCTGAGTCGACGACGCACCCGGGTTCGATCCGTCGTAGCTCTGCGGCCAGCCACCATGAGGTAGTGGCTCGACGTCCCGACAGCAGTCCCGCGGCTTGCAGCAAAAAGACGGCGGAGCACGACGCTGCGACGCTGCCGCCCGAGGCCACATGGCGCTTCAATGCGGTGATGGCGCGCATTGAGGCGTCATCGCCAAGGCGGTGAGACACCTCCGACGTACTTGTCACGCCAAGACCCGGAACGACCCACATCGATGCATCGGCTCTGGGATGGGTTCGCATTCGTTGCGCTTCGATTTGCAAACCACCGCTGAGCGGCGTTGGTCCTCCATCCGGAGACACCACCCGCCAAGTAGGTCGGGGCAGCTTCAAACGTGGCGCTAGAGCCTGTGTGGCCAGCAGCATGTCTATGCTGGCCGCGACGCTTGCGGCGTATGCACCTGGGAGGACAAGAATCGTGAAATCGGGCATGGCAAAAAAAGCATAAAACATGTCTAAACAGACGCTCGAAGTCTAGTCGGAAAAAGGTTGCAATAGAGCCATCAGCAACATACAGGTACTGCCATGCCCAACATCCTTGTTCACATCCCACAGGGTTCGTTCCCTGGAGACGCTCGCGCTGCTCTCGTTCGCCGCATCAACGACGCCGCGGCGAAGGCCGAGCAGATTCCACCCGACCCCCGCAAACGCGCGCTGTGCTGGGTGCTTATCGAAGAGGTTGGCGCAGGGGCCTGGACTTGCGGCGGCGTTGATATGACTGTGCAGATGCTGCCCTGTGTGGCGAGGGTCTATCTGCCCGCTGGCGTACTCGACGACGGATCGCGCGCCGAGTACGTGCAGGCGATGCATGAGGCGTTCACGCAGTCCCTGCCGGCCGACGATAAACGCCCACTCGCCACGTCGATCGTGTTGCACGAGGTGTCAGACGGAAACTGGGGCGCCAATGGCGCGATCTGGCGGTTGCCGCAATTTGCCAAAGCTGCCGGCTTTGCCCATTTGCAGCACTTGGTGGCTGCATGACTTCGGTGCAGGGCTGGTGCGTCGTCGGAGCCGGGCCGTCCGGACTGGCTACCTCGCGTGCGTTGGCGCGCCTGGGCGTGGAGCACGTCGTGTACGAAAAGCACAGTGACGTCGGAGGTATCTGGGACATCGAGAACGAAGGTACGCCACTGTACGACTCGGCGCATTTCATCTCGTCAAAGTGGACCTCGGGATTTGAGGGCTTCCCAATGCGCGACTCGCTCGCCGACTATCCGCACCACAGCCAGATCCTGCGCTACCTGCGCGAGTTTGCCGATACCTATGGACTGCGGCGTCACATCCGTTTTGGCAAGAGGGTCGAGCACGCTGAGCCGAAAGACGGCGGTTGGGAGGTCCGATTCTCCGACGGTAGTCGCTCGTTACATCGCGGCGTGATCTGTGCGAACGGGGTCACTTGGCTACCATCGATGCCGAGCTGGCCGGGACACTTCGATGGCGATTTGCGTCATTCGGCCACCTATCGCAATCCTCGCGAGTTCGAAGGCAGACGTGTTCTGATCGTCGGGCTCGGCAACTCCGGCGCCGACATCGCCTGTGATGCAGCACGCCATGCCGAGTCTGCGACACTCAGTGTTAGGCGCGGGTATCACTTCCTTCCGAAGCATGTCTATGGGTGGCCGATCGATGTGCACTTCCGTCGACCGGACCTGCTTGCGCCCGATGTGAAGGCGATGGACCTGCGTGCGGGCGTGTTTGCCGTCACGGGCGACGTGACCAGGCTAGGGTTGCCAAAGCCCGACCACGACTTCGGTCAGGCGCACCCATTGCTCAACACGCAGTTGTTGCATCACCTTGCACATGGCGATGTTGAAGTGCGGCCCGATATCCAGCGACTCGACGGCAGCACGGTCCATTTCATTGACGGGACGATGTGTGACGTTGACCTGATCCTCTCCGCTACGGGATACCGTGTCACCGCACCGTACCTCGACGAGTCGGTCTTCGAGATGCGCGGGCAGCGAGTGGTGCACTATCTGAATGTTTTCAATAGGCACCACCACAACTTGATAACGGTGGGATTTGCCGAGGTCGCCGCCGGCATCTACCCACTGATCGACCGCATGGCACATATGGTCGCGCACCATCTTCACGATCGCGAGCACCGACCCAGTGTGGCGCGCGCATTCGAGGCGCTGAAAACCTCCGACGATTTCGACGTCCGTGGCGGTAAACGCTTTTTGTCCAGCGATCGACACGCCAACTACGTCGACTTGGTGAGTTATGCGACCCATGTCGACGAGTTGTGCCGCCAGTTCGGCTGGCCGCTGATTACTGAGCTGGATCCGGGCCAGAGCCTGACATCCGCGAACGCTGCGTCGCGCTATGAATAAGGTCAAATAGCGTCTGAACTTGTTTCAGATTTTTCGTTCAGAGATACATGAAAAAGAAAGCGTAAGAAAGCAAACACTGGAACATGGCCGCACTCTTTCGCTTCATCCCGATCACTGTGCTGTGCATGCTGCTGGCCGCGTGCTACGAGACATTTCCGCCGGTCTCGTCGGCCGTCGTGACCCATTGGCAGGCCGGAAAACCACAAGATGCAGCTCAGCAACTCTCGCCGGAGCAGATCGATTCGGTGTCCGCATGGCTGCAGGATCATCGCTGGGGTTGGCATCCCGTCACAGCAACCTATAGTCCTGGAACTCTGATTGTGGCGATGCATGCCGACGGCACGTCTTCCCGCATGAACCTCATGCAGAAGGTGCTGATCGTGGGACAGCATCAGCGCAACCTCTCCGAGGAAGAAAGTCGGGCGTTGCATTCGATGATCGGTACGAAAAATGCTCGATAGAGCCTGCAAGACAAGCTCAGACCAACCCGATGGCGCGCTGAAGCTTCCATTGCCGTTGTTCGCGGTGTTTGCGGTCTTGCCGATGTTGACCGCTTGTGGCGGGTCTGCGGTGTCCGACCACATCGGGCAGCAGGCACGCAGCACGGGGGTGGTGGACATGAGCAAAGCGGCGGACTTCGCCTGGACACAGGTGCGCGTCTACACGCCCTACACCACGGAGAAAGCCGTGTGCACGGACCTGGGAGAACTGGCGCCGGACTGCAGGGAGAGGGTCACAACGGTTGTGCCCGAAAGCGAATATCTCCTGGTATTCATCGACGAAGGCAAGAAGAGCGCGCAGTATGTGCCGCATGCCCGTCGCAACGGTCACTTCCTGGCCAGCACGGGGGTGCAGAGCCTGCCGCGAGACGCGGCCGTGCTGGAGGTCCGCCCCGCTTCACCAGCCCAAGGCAACGCCATCTACCTGCAACCCCGCGCCCAAGTTCAACCCTGACGTCACACAGGAGCAGGAAGTGGCATGGCTCGTCCGCTTCAACGGCGCCATCTTCGCTGCCTCGAAGATGGCGCCGTTCTGATGCTGCTATTGGCCTTCGACACCGGGCGTGGCCACTGCCGCGCCCAGAAATAGTGAATCGGAATTAGCAGGTGCGGGCGCGACTGCGTCGATGTGGTTGCTTTCGCCATGCCGCACAAGCGCGTCCAAGCTGTGGGATTCGTTGTACGCACTGTTCCATCTAGTCATAGGATGCGTCGTTGACCAGTGGTGTTCTTTTTTCACGGGGGTACTCGAGGAGCGGGGCTGCCAGCGCGGTTCGCGCATGGCACGCACACGCACCGCGCGGAATGCCCTCCGTGGGAGGGCATGGGTGCGCAATCAGTCGGCCGTCTCGCCCGAGTCCTTGATGATCTTCCCCCAGCGATTCATCTCAGTTTCCACGTACTTTTTATGCTCTGCGGGCTCAAGACGCGAGTCGGTGACCATGCGTAGCCCCAGGGCCTCCTGACGCTTGACGAGTTCGGGGTCCTTGAGTGCGGCGCGGATGGCCGCATTCAACCTGGTCAGTACCGCTGGCGGTGTACCCTTCGGCGCGTATACGCCGTGCCACACCGACATCTCGAAGCCGGCGAGTCCAGCCTCGGCCAGGGTGGGGGTTTGCGCCAACGCCGGCAGTGCCATGCGCTGTTTGCTGGTCACGCCAAAGACCTTGACCTTCTTCGCTTCGATCTGGGGAACGGCGTTGGTTGCCTGCTCGCACATCAGGTCCACTTGTCCGCCCATCAGATCGGTCATGGCGGGCGCCGTTCCCTTGTAGGGAACGAAGGCCATTTTCGATTGCAGGGTGGCCTGCAGCACCAGTCCGCAGAGGTGGGATGCCGAGCCCACGCCCGCATTCGCGAGGTTGACTTTGCCGTCGTTGGAAATGATCCATTTGCGAAGGTCGGCAAAGTTGTTGGCCGCCAGGTCTGACTTGCCGATCAGGGTGGAAGGCGCTTCGTTGATGAGTCCGAGGAACTCGAAATCCTCCAGCGTTTTGTAGGGCAACTTCTTGTAGAGCGCGGGTGCGGTCGATATGCCAATGTGGTGCACCAGCAGGGTGTATCCATCTGGCGCGGCGCGCGCGACGCGTGCTGCGCCAATCGTGCCACCCGCTCCAGCCGTGTTGTCCACGATCACTGTCTGGTTCAAAGGCTTGCGCAGGGCTTCTGCCAGATCACGGGCAATTTTGTCGCTGGGGCCGCCAGCGGAAAAGGGGACGACCAAGGTAATTGGCTTGTCCGGAAATTCCGCCCATGCGGTAGTGCTGCTGCTGATCGCAATCAGTCCGATGGCTGCAGCTGCAGCCCCTTGCTTCAAAATGCTCATGACTTGTCTCCTTCAGGTTGTGTTTTTGTGGGGTGCTCAGGCGGACAGCGCCTGCATTTGCGCGTACAGGTCGGCCTTGCCTTCAAAGCCAATGCCAGGCAGGTCGGGCAGCGTGACGTGGCCGTCGATCACCTTCACGCCATCCGGGAAGCCGCCAAAGGGCTGGAACAGGTCGGGGTAGGACTCGTTGCCGCCCAGGCCCAGGCCAGCGGCGATGTTCAGCGACATCTGGTGGCCGCCGTGCGGGATGCAGCGGCTGGCTGACCAGCCGTGTTCCTTTAGCATGTCCAGTGTGCGCAGGTACTCGACCAGCCCGTAGCTCAGCGCGCAGTCAAACTGCAGCCAGTCGCGATCAGGGCGCATGCCGCCATAGCGGATCAGGTTGCGCGCGTCCTGCATGGAGAACAGGTCTTCACCCGTGGCCATGGGGTTCTTGTAGTAGTTGCGCAGCGCGGCTTGCAGCTCGAAGTCGAGTGGGTCACCTGGCTCCTCGTACCAGAACAGGTCGTACTGCGACAGCGCCTTGGCATACTGAATCGCCGTGTCCAGATCGAAGCGACCGTTGGCGTCAACGCAGAGCTTTTGGCCGTCTTGCAGCACGCTCAGGATGGAGTCGATGCGGCGCAGGTCTTCGTCCAGCGACGCGCCACCGATCTTCTTCTTGACGACGGTGTAGCCACGGTCGATGTAGCTGCGCATTTCGTCCTTGAGCTTGTTGTGGTCCTGACCTGGGTAGTAGTACCCGCCAGCGGCGTAGACGAAGATCTTGCGGTTGGGTGTGCCGTTGCCATAGCGGTCGGCCAACAGCTGGAACAGTGGCTTGCCTTCAATCTTGGCCACCGCGTCCCACACGGCCATGTCGATGGTGCCGATAGCGACCGAGCGCTCGCCATGGCCGCCAGGCTTTTCGTTGGTGAACATAGCGTTCCAGATCTTGTGCGGATCAAGGTTCTCGCCGCTGTCATCGATCAGGGAATCAGGGTTGGCTTCGAGCACACGGGGGATGAAGCGCTCGCGCATCAGCTTGCCTTGGCCATAGCGACCGTTGGAGTTGAAGCCGTAGCCCACCACCGGCTTGCCATCGCGGATCACGTCGGTTACTACCGCCACCAAGCTCAGCGTCATCTTGCTGAAGTCGATGTAGGCATTGCGAATGGGGGAACTGATGGGTATGGTCTTCTCTCTGATCTCAACGATTTTCATGCGGTGCTCCGGGTATCAAAACGGGTGTCGGGATGGGTATGATCCGCAACCGAGCAGCGTTTGACCAATGCCATTTTTCTTCTCTTCAATGCTTTCAAGGCACCGGCTATGCACATCTCCTGGCTCGAGGACTTTCTGGTTTTGGCAGCGGTAGGCAATTTCTCGCGCGCGGCAGAAGATCGTCACATGACCCAGCCCGCCTTCGGCCGCCGCGTGCGGGCGCTGGAGGAGTGGCTAGGGACCGAACTGTTCGACAGAAGCACGCAGCCAGTCAGGCTCACGGAGGCAGGCCAGTGGTTTCAGGGCGTTGCGCCCGAGTTGCTCGCCGAAGTGGCGCGCCTGCCCGGCACGGCTCGAGCGGTGGCCGAGGCGAATTCAAAGAGCCTGCGCTTTGCTGCAACCCATGCCTTGTCGCTGACCTTCATGCCGGGGTGGCTGCGCAGCTTTGGCGCGCATACCATGGCAGGCACCCTGCAGCTGGAATCCGACATGCTGTACCGATGCGAAGCACTTCTCGCCCAAAGAAAAGTTCAGTTTGTGCTGTGCCACGCTCATGAACAGGCGCCGACGCAGTTGCAAATGCAAGGCTATCCGTCCATTTGCGTGGGTACTGACGTTTTGCGCCCTGTGTGTGCGGCCGGCCTGGATGGGCTTGCGACGCATTCCCTGCACCGCCGCGCAAGTCCCGCTTTCTTGCTTAACTACAGTTCCGAATCCGGGTTGGGAACGATTCTGGGTAAGACCATTGAAGGCCTCCTCGCGGAAATACCCACACAAACGGTCTTCACGGCGCATCTGGCTTCCGTTCTGCGCACGATGGCACTTGAAGGGCGTGGTATCGCATGGTTGCCGCAGAGCCTCATCACGGATGACCTTAGCGAAAGGAAACTTGTGCCCGCTGGCTCAGAAGAATGGGACGTGAAGCTTGAGATCCGGGTGTACAGATCTCATTCTCCGCTGGGAAATGCTGCCGAATCTCTGTGGGAAGCCGTAGTCCAATCTGTCCAGGTTACACCTGATCAACAGACCTGAGGGCCCAACCCGTAGGCTTGGCCTCTCTGTGACCCACACTGTTGCATCCGCCGCGCGCACGCATGGGTATGCGTCGCGACGACAAACATTCAACACCAAGCCGGTGTTGTGGCTCCATCCCTGCGGGAAATAGCTGCCCAGGCCGCTATTGCAGAAACTTCTCACCAACCCAGCGGCGGTTATCGTGGTGCGATAAGCACCCTTTTCGAAGTCTCAGTCTGGAGCCTTCCAAGCGGCAAGCATTCCCAAGGCATTGTCGTAATTGCCAGTCGCTTGGGCTGTGCGGAAGAACTTTGCTCGTTCCACGATGATTTCCTTAGCCGCCGGGTCCCCATGCAAGAGGGCAAGCGTCTCATCAAGAAAGTCTTCCAGGGGCATGGCGTGTTCATCGCTGCTTTGACCGAACAACGTGGTGCGCACGCCAGGGGGCGCCATCTCAATCACGCGCACGGAAGTCTCAGCGAGTTGAATGCGCAAGGCTTCCGTGAACGCATGAATGGCCGCCTTGGTGGCGCTATAGGTCATCGCGATGGGGAATGGAACAAACGCCAATGAGGAGCTTACATTGATGAGGACACTATCGTTTTTCCGAACAAGTTGCGGCAAGAACGCATAGGTCATACGAATGGTACCCAGTAGGTTGATCGCTACGGACTCTTCCGCACCCTTCAGCGCCCCAGGCTCCAAAACACTTTCGCTCAACATGATGCCAGCGTTGTTGATGACGACATTCAAGTCGGGGTAGCGCTTGGCCGCCAACTCGCTCGCTTGGACGATGGACTTGGCGTCGGCCACGTCAAGTTCGATGGCCTCAATACCCGGATGATCGGTTGTGATTTGCTCAAGCAGCGCCTTGCGTCGGCCAGCGACGATGACCTTGTTGCCCGCCTTGTGAAACCGCAGCGCCAGACCAAGGCCTATGCCAGAGGTAGAACCAGTGATGAGAATCGTATTGCCAGAGGTCTTCATGGGTTTCTCCTAAGGGATAAAGAGGTTAAAATTCAAAACGGACAATCATCCGCTTTCATGAAGGTTATCGGACAATTGTCCGTTTGTCAATTTGCTTCGATGAAAAGGAGAAGGTGTGGATAGCCCAAAGCGCGCTGACGCATTGCAGAACCGCGAACGCATCCTGACCGTGGCACTCGATGAGTTGATCCGCTCCGCAGATGTCCCGCTGAGCGCCATTGCCAAGAAGGCCGGTGTTGGACAGGGAACCTTCTATCGGCACTTCCCGACACGGGAGGCGTTGGTCATGGAGGTATATCGCTTCGAGATGCTGCAAGTCGCAGAGTTTGCCGAGCATCTGCTTGAGACTCGCACTCCCGACCAAGCGTTGCGGGAGTGGATGAATCGACTTGCCGAGTACTCCATGACAAAGGCTGGCTTGGCCAACGCAATCCGCGAGGTTTCGTTCATGCGGGACTGTCAGGCGAAGACGGGTTATGCCCCTGTGGTCGCGGCGGCCCAGTTGTTGCTCGATGCAAACCAGAAAGCTGGAACCATCCATGCCAGCGTCACCACAGATGATTTCTTCCTGGCAACTGCTGGTATTTGGCAGATCGATTTCGATAAAGAATGGCAGCCGCGACTTGCTTGGCTCATAGACTTCGTTATGGCGGGGCTGGGCGCGGGTTGTTGCCCGATAGGCCGCCAATAGCCGAGCGCATTCTCGGCGCTTAGCTACCTACCGCACGAGCGACCTGCACTCGGCCCGTGCATGTGGGCCATGCGTGGTTCTGCGCGAATGGCTCTTGGTCAGCAGCGCGGACAGCAGCACACCTTTCCTTTCATAGTCTTTGGTGCGTGCAGCAGGCGTACCCACTTGCGCCCTCCGCCATGCCATGAAATATTCGTTGAAAGTAACCGTGCAGTCACGGCCCCCAAATGAACACCCTTTTGAAAGGAATAGCGGTATGAACATAGGAATTATTGGATCGGGCAATATTGGTAGCACACTCGCCCGGAAGCTACAAGCACTGGGCCATAAGGTGCTGATCGCCAATTCACGCGGGCCTTCGACGCTTGTTGAGTTCGCTGCTGAAACCGGTGTCGTGGCAGCGACAGCCGAACAGGCGGCCCAGGCAAAGGACCTGATCATCCTCGCCATTCCGCAACTGGCCGTTGCCGACCTGCCGCTTAAAGTGCTCCGGGCGAACTCGGCAGTAGTGGTCGATGCCGGAAACTACTATCCCACGCGCGATGGCGTTGTGACGCAGGTTGCGTCAGGAGCTACCGATAGCGAGTGGATTGCGTCAGTGCTCGGCAGGCCGGTCATCAAAGCCTTCAACAACATCCTCGCCGCGAGCCTTGCGAAGGTCGGGACCGCTGATGTGACTAGAGAACGCATTGCTCTTTCGGTTGCAGGCGATGATGCTGCGGCGAAGCAACTTGTTCAAAGCGTGGTTCAAGAGCTGGGGTTCGATGCCATCGATGGTGGAACCCTTTCAGAATCGTGGAGGCAACAGCCTGGAACCCCAGCCTACTGCAAAGACTTGAGCGCCACACAACTCAAGGCGGCTTTGGCTAGTGCTGACAAAGCGGAGATCGTGCGCTACAGAAAGGAAGCCGACGAAGTTGCTGCTCCATACCTCACACCGTACAAGGAGTGAGTCGATTTAGGCAGCGCAACGGGCCCTTGAACGTCACCTACAGGGACATCCGCAATGGCGATGAGCGCAAACCTGCTTCGTGTCGTCAGGCGCATGCATTGCCCCCTTCATGGTGCTGGTTCACGGTATCGGTCCGGTCGTTGTCTAGTACCAATTCACGCATCAGCCCCCCCCTTCTCTAGCATTCGCAGAATACCCGCCATCCCGATGGCCTTTGCCCATTCTTGAGCTGCCAGAATCGTGGTTTCGCCCTGGGTGGCTGGGCGGGCGGGCTTGACTTCTACATCAAGCGTCTCGTCCGTCTTGTTCGTTGCAACCTTGACGCTTGCACCAAGAAGCGGGGTGTCGATGGCCGAACGCGGGCCCTCAGCACCATCGACATCGATGCGCAAAACACAACCGGGTAAGAGGTCGTAGCTCCACTGGCGTTCGGGGTGGGATTCTTCGCCAATCGCGTTCATGGAGGCAAGGCGCTGGTCTTGGGTCAAGTCCAGCGGGTCCATGGCAGGTATGTCGTGCTGCGGGCGGAACAATCTACGGATCTGAGAAGGTCATTGATTTCTCTACGCAAACACCACACCGGTTTTGGCCCGGGTCTTGGGTGCGACGTGCACCGTCCGACCAACGATCCGCCATCGGGAGTGATGGCTTGAGCCGCTGAGGTATTGTGCGGCTTTGCTGGCCAGTAGCCGCACCACCGGAGCTATGCCTTCCTCAGGCGTTCCACAGCCCGCACGCGCGTTGTCTGGGCGGGCACGTCGGCTGTCCTAGCCACAGGTTTCGGCGAGGAACAAAACAGGGCAGTCAACGTACCACGCGCGTGATCAATAACGTGCGCGTGTTAGTCTCAACTTCGGGCGCAAGGTACATCTGGCTCACCAAAGACCTCTCTTGTTCACTTGGGCGAGTACGGTGGACAGGGCTGCCAACCTTTGTGCCTCTGCCAGAGCGTCGGTCGCAGCGAGCGCTGGCGGCATCGGAAACCCTGCGACTTCATGGTTAGCCGCAGCGTCATCCTGCCGGGGATGGTCATCGTCGGCCAAGTCATACCTGGGCGGAACGCTCTCGACGTCACGAAACAGTCGGGGAAAGCGTCCGATCTCGCTGGCCTTGTCCTGCTCGCCTCGCGCGACAATAAGGTCGTAGGTATCCTGAATCCTGAATAGCGAGAATCTGCTGAGGTTGGTACGCCGACGCCCCGAGAACTCGCACGGCCGTGGTATTGGGTTAGCACGACGTATTTGATTGACTTATCCGTCACATCGCGGATGCGGCGGATCACATCCTCTGCCATTGCCGGGGTAGCCTGGGCGTCGGCGACCAATACGGCGTCGTCGCCAATGACGATGCCGGTGTTCGGGTCGCCCTCCGCCGTGTAGACCCAGGTGTGCTCTGACTGTTGAGTGAAGCTAACCTGCCTCTCTTCGACGTCGGCGTGCGATGCGAACTTCTTGGGGGTCATGACGTCGCCCTTTAGCTTGCGGAACAGGTGTAGCTGTCCGCGCTCTTGACGTCGCCCGTGCCCTTGTATTTCGGGAACTGGGGATGGATGCAAAGCGGCCGAGTGAACAGGGTCGTGCCGGTGCTGTCGACCTTCGACGCGACGGGAACGTCAGGCGCCTTTCCCTCTTCCACCCACGCGACCAACGGCGTCAGGAGGTCGAAGCGGTCCGCACCCGGACCTCCACCGCAATGGTTCACGCCAGATGCAACATAGAGCCGGGAATTCGCTTGGGCAACGGCGTCGCCAGTAACGTCGGTCACCTGCTTCCAGGTTCGGATGGTGTCCTTGTGCGAAAGCAGCGCGTCGTCAGAGCCGTGCCAGACCATGACCTTCTTTCCTGCCTTCAGGAACTGCGACAGACCGCTCACTGAAGCGCTGAACTGGTAGGTACCGTCGATGACATTCGAGATGGTCGGGAAGAACGTATTGACATCGAAGGACGCGGGTGACCAAGCCGCATCGTTCAGGACGATGTTGCGCATGTGTCCGACTCCCAGGGCGCCGTACCGGCCACCCCAGTTCGACATGTCGCCAACACCGAAGCCGGAGTAGGCGATCGTGCCGTCGACAAGCTGAACGTCGGTCATGAGCGTCTTGACGGCAGTTGCTTCATCCGCAGTGAGTCCGACCGTTGCCGGCACGTCAGTCGTTGGATCGAAGGTGCACGCCCCCCAGTTCGAGACGATCCCGTCGGTGGCGCCATCAAGCGCGTCGCACTTGGCCACAGCCGCCGCTGCAATGCCTTGCAACTTGGCCGACGACGGAAGTGTCAGTGCAGCCGCGCGGGTCCATTGTTCGATCTGGCCGACGAGGTTACGGGTGGGCGCCCCGGCAATCACGCCATCGAAGTCGACCCCGTACTTTGCTGCGGCGTTGAGCGCGCCGCGTCCGCCGTTTGAGCAGCCTTGGTAGTACGTGCGCGCGGGCGCCTCACCATAGTAGGCAGCAGTGACCTGCTTGCTGAACCGGTTGGCGGTGATGATGGCCGTGTGCGCATACCGCTGCACGACCAAGGGGTTGTTCAGGAGCACGGCCCCTGATGGATCCCGATGGCCGCCGTTGTTGAGGACTTGCACCGCGCCCAGCAACAGCGGAACGCTGCCCTGCGGGCTGATGGCGGCGATTCTCCCGTCGAAGCCTCCGCCCCCTTCCTGCACCATTCGGCGCTGCCACTCGCTCGGAAGCCGCAACTCGATATCGTGCTGAGTTCCCGCTTCGGTGCCGTTGACCTGGCAGTAGCCGGGATTGGGGCCGCTTGCCGCGACAGCGACAGCAGACACGACGCTGACGTTCGAGTAGGTCTGGCCCTGCAGCGACGCGCAAGACACCTTGGGTGCCACGGCAGTCGAGACGGGGGCCGGATCGTCACCACCGCCGCAGGCGACTAGGAGCACAGCGGTTGGCACAACACATAAGGTTGGCACGAATGAGCGTGAGAGCAAATGGAACATGACGTCTCCAAGTTGAAGGAAGCGGCGGCGCACGACGGAAGCCAAGCAGAAAACTCCACTCAGCCGACAAGTCGCCGCTCTGCAGGCATCGACCAAACAAGCTGGCTGTTTGAGCGACAGCGCGATCATAGGTATGACATTCGCAAATAGCAAATAGATTTCACCCAGGGAAATCCATGGTGACTTCACTCCGATTTCCGCCCTGCGCATGGACTGACGGAGAAAGTGCTGCGCATATACTGGGTACCTTCTCTGCTTGACCTTTTCCTCTATGGACACACGTCGCGGGATCGGCACTGTTGAAACGGGCGGCCGGCTTCTGGAAGCGCTTTGCACGGTCCGGGAGCCAGCCGACCTTAAGGTGCTGGCTGCGACAGCAGACTTGACGGCCAGCGTCACGCACGCTTACCTCACGAGCTTCATTCGCATGGGTCTCGTCGTGCAGGACGTGGCAACAAAGCGCTACTGTCTCGGTTCGTTCGCACTGGAACTCGGATTGAGTGAGCTGCAAAGTCTTGACCCCATTGCGCTGGCGCTTGATGCTCTGCGTGAGTTAAGGTTCGAGCTGGGTCAGACAGTCGCCCTGTCCGTGTGGGGAAGCCGGGGCCCCACTGTGATCCGTGTGCTTCGCACCGATGTGCCTTTGCACGCAACACTTTTCGAGGGAGTGACGCTGCCCGTTCGCACCACGGCCACGGGCCGCGTCTTCGCCGCGTTCATGCCACAACAAGTGGTGGAGCAGGCATTGACGCTGGAAGGCCAGGAGCCAGGCGCCGGCGGCAAGTTTGTTCGCGCCGTGGAAGAGGTTCGGAGGAACTTCATCGCACGTATTTGCGACAGCCCCATCCCCGGACTCGTCTCTCTGAGCGCACCAGTGTTCAACCACTCGGGGGGGCTGGTTTGCGCCCTGACCGTCACCGGTAAGAAGGGCGACTACGACGATGCAGCCGATGGAACAGCCGTGAAGGCGCTTGTTAACAAGGTGCGCGCTCTTTCGAAGCGGCTCGGCATGCCAAGCCGCTCCGAGATTCAAACATCGTCCGCAACCCAGGCCCCTGGCGCCAAGCGCACACGGCAACCCCGCCTCGGGTGACTTAAGAGGATGACCATGAACCTGCGCGCCAAAAGTTCAAATTGTGCCGGACCGTTGGGTCCGGAAGCTCGACAAGCCGATGCCTCCCGCAAAGGTGTCCAGTCCATCGAAGTGGGTGGAGAAGTTCTGAGAGTCCTCTGCCGACACGCCGAGTCCTTGTCGCTTAAGGACATTGCGACCGAAGCGGGCATGACCCCGGCAAAGGTCCATCCCTACCTGGTCAGCTTCTGCAAGATAAAGTTGACGGAGCAAGACCCGTCATCGGGGCACTATCGACTGGGTGCGCTGGCCTTGAGTGTGGGGCTGGCAGCACTTGATCAGTCTGAAGCCGTCCAGCAAGCGATCCTCATAATGGAGCGGCTGAGGGAACGCGTACGTCACACCGCTTTTCTCACGGTCTGGAGCCAGCACGGGCCGACCATCGTTCACATGGCGGAGGTGGACTTTCCCCTCGAGACCAATTTGCGAGTGGGCTCGACCATGTCGATCTTGTCCACGGCGACTGGGCAGGTGTTCGCGGCCTTCCTGCCCGCTTCAGTCACAAGAGGGCTTGTCCACGCTGAACTGGCGCGAGTAACAAGGTCGAGCCATGAACGCGCCGAGCTGGAGTCGAAGTTCCTTGTAGATGTCGAGCAGGTTCGAACGCGCAGGATGGCTCGCACATTGGGTCATCCATTGCCTAGTATCAACGCAATGAGTGCACCAGTGTTTCACGATGAAGGCGGTTTGGCGCTGGCGATCACCGTGTACGGTCCGGAAAGGACGTTTGATACAAGCTGGCTCGGGCCCATCGCTAAGGAACTGAAGCGCTTTTTGAATTGAATCGTAAGCGTCCGGCCAAGTCATCTTGAACTTGACCGCTGAGGCAGCAAGGATCATGTCCACGATCAATTCAATGGTGGACACGATGGCAAGCGACAAATCCGCAAAGCGACGGAACTACAGCGAGGCGCTGAAGGCGCAGGTGATGGCCGAATGCGAAGCGCCCAGCACCTCGGTGGCAAAGGTGGCACTGGCCCACGGCATCAATGCCAATGTCGTGCACCGCTGGAGGCAACTCGCCCGCGAAAGCCGGCCATCAGTGCCCGCGATCTCCAGCGGCTTTGTACCGGTGGCGCTGGCGCCGTCACCCGTTCAGTCAGGGTCGGCTCCCACCACTGACATTCAGGTCCAGTTGCGCCGCGGTGCGACTTTGATGACGGTCACCTGGCCGGTGTCAGCCGCTTCGGACTTCGCTGCCTGGACCCGTGAGTTGCTTCGATGATTCGGGTGGACGCCGTGTGGCTGGCGGTCGAGCCGCTGGATATGCGCGCGGGAACCGAAGCGGCGATGACGCGCGTCGTCAACGTCTTTGGTGCAGTCAGGCCCCACCATGCCTACCTGTTCGCCAACCGGCGCGCCAATCGCATGAAGGTATTGGTGCACGATGGCATTGGGGTCTGGTTGGCTGCGAGGCGACTGAATCAGGGCAAGTTCGTCTGGCCCCGAGATACCGACCAGACCCTGGCGCTGACTCAGCAACAGCTCGGCGCCCTGGTGCTGGGCCTACCCTGGCAGCGCATCGGCGAGGCCGGCATCATCAGCATGCTGTAGATGCCCTAACGCAGTCCTCCAGCGCAATTGCCGGATGTGCTGATGTGGCGTGGCCAAGTCACAGGCACGATCACTCTCCGTGATCGCCACCGACTTCATCGACACGCTTAGCGACCTGCGCGCGGTGATCTTCGACTTCGCGGACAGCCGAGGTGGCCAGCATGTCCGGGCCTTCCTTGGATTGGATGAGGGAAGGAAACCAGCCTGGCAAGGCAAGCTCGTCTGCGACGACTTCTCCGGCTACAAGGCCTGCTTCGAGCTGGGCGTGACCGAGGCGGGGTGCCTGGCCCACGCCAGACGTAAGTTCCATGAGCTGTGGGCCAACCATGGCAGCCAGGTCGGCGAGCAGGCGCTGAAGTTCTTCGGCGAGCTCTACGAGATCGAGCGCGAGATCCGTGAACTTGATCCCGAGGGTCGCAAGCGCCTGCGGCAACTGCGCTCAAGACCCGTGGCTGACGCCTTGCAGCAATGGTTGAGTGGGCAACGTCAAAGGGTGCCCGAAGGTTCTGCCACGGCCAGGGCCATCGACTACAGCCTCAAGCGTTGGCAGGCGTTGACGCGCTTCATCGACGATGGCGACTTGCCTGCTGACAACAACTGGGTCGAAAACCAGATCAGGCCCATTGCCATCGGCAGGTCGAACTGGCTATTCGCGGGCTCGCTTCGCGCCGGCCAGCGTGCAGCCGCCGTCATGAGCCTGCTGCATTCGGCAAAACTCAATGGACTTGAGCCATACGCATATCTCAAGGACATACTGACTAGACTACCAACGCAGCCTGCCGTCCGGATCGCTGAACTTCTGCCACATCACTGGCTGCCCGCAGAGACAGCAAGTTGACTCTCCGCATCCGCCGAAGCCGGTCAGCGGTGACGCTTCCGGTCCTTGTGTGCGCCCGCGCACAGACGGCGAGTTCTGAGAGTGCCAACATCGCTGCATGGGGAAAAAAACATCTTCCAATGGAATACCGATCCAACAGGCCATGGCGAATTGGGCCGCAGCTATTGAAGCAGTCCTGCAAGACATTGACCGCATTGCAAAGGGGGGTCAGCCGAACCCGACAGCGACCAGTGATTTGATCGCCGCGGCTGAAGCTGCTCGGCTTCAATGTGAGGAGGCTCACTTGCTGTGAACCTCACACAAGATGTGTTTGCCGGACGCATACATTGAATCGCCACGGCATTCCTAGACACCGTTGAGCCGTTGGGAATGTCGCTGTTCGAACTCTACAGGGGATAGTCCTGCCGCCGATGAATGACGGCGCTGTGAGTTGTAGAACATTTCGATGTAGTTGAAGACGTCCGCTTTCGCATCATCACGGGTTGCATAGACCCGCCTGCGGATGCGTTCGCGCTTGAGCAGTTGGAAGAAGCTCTCGGCCACAGCGTTGTCGTGGCAGTTGCCACGCCGGCTCATGCTGCTGACTAGGTTGTGGTCGCGCAGAAAGGTCTGCCACTCGTGGCCGGTGAACTGACAGCCTTGATCGGAATGAACTATGACAGGTGCACGCGGCTGGCGGCGCCATAGCGCCATTAGCAGTGCATCGAGGACCAGGCGATTCATACCTGTTCGACAAGCTCTGAAGAGTTTGTAGATGTTGCTAAGGTTCTGGTCGGGACGCAAACCACCAGCCTGTCCCGTGCCGTCGGAGAAAATCACGATGTTCTTGGCCATGTAACTTCTCTACAGTTCAATCAGCGAGCACAGACTTTTCTCAGGTCCAACGAAAATTCGCAACTGGACTTCGGCGTATCACGCCAGCGATGGACATCCAGCTGAGGAGTGCACCCCGCATCCTCTAGCAGAGCATCCCCCGAATTTGCGTCGCACACCAAGACGGCGGAGTCCCGCCCATCCCGCAAGACGCGAACACGCCGTCCTTGTAATGGCTGTAGCAAGCCCGGGTCGTGCGTAGTAGAAGCCTTAAGTAGCTGCGCATCTTCCAAAGCGTCGGTGGAGCGCTTGTAACGCACTGTGACATCCACGGCTGCCGAGACTTTTGTCAAGGCGGATGCCAAAGTGTTCATTTCTCTCTCATTGCGCGGAGTTGCGCAAGCGGTCAGGATGAGGATGGAAAGGGACAGCGCAAATCGAGAGTACTTTTTCATGCTCACCCCCAAAAAACGAGTTTGCCTGTCTGAACGCTTCGGCCAGTATCCAAATTCCAGTCCTCCAGTTGATCCAGCTCGTCTGATCGGCCATGGATCAAAGCGTCATCAAGCCCCTTCCACACAGCCAGAACGTTTGACCGGGCACGAGCGTAAATTGAAGCGTAGTCCATCGGCCCTTCCGGCGTTTGAAGTTGCTCCAAAAAGGTTCTGTCGATGCCCTTAGCCCGGGGGTACGCAAGATTCAACCCGGTGCATACGTGGCGGGCCAAAGGAACAAAATGGTTAGCCTTTGCCATTGCTGCCAAAACGCCAGTAAACCCACCATGCCAAGCATGAAAGTCCGGAATTTCATCTTCATCCGGATTGGCCTCTCTCAGCATAGCAAGCCAAATTGCACAGATCTCGGGATCCAGTGCATCTTCATCATTGGGGTCCGTGCAGGTCGCGATGCCCGATCTCAGATGCTGTGATAGCCCGGTATCTCCTACATCCAAAACACGGGGAAAAATGAAGGCATCCTGATGCATTTCACAGCGACGATGTTCCCCCTTGTTTTGGGCGTAGGGGCCCACGCGTAACTCCACGACGGGATGGATGGTCATATCCGTGGTCATATGAGCAGCGAAGCCGAGAAGCCAAGCGGTTGCTTTGGGCCGGCCTTCCGCAGGAAGCTTGGAAACCTGGGCGACCCCGGTCCTCAGCAATGTTGCGTTGCTCGTGTAGTGCATCGCATCTGCCCATTTCGCCTGGTCCCCCCCGAGCGCCAAATACGGATAGTCCGGGCTTACCGCTCCAAGTTCCACGTACTTCAGATACAGGCCTAGTGCCATGAGTGTTTCATCTCTCAGCCCTACTGTGTGCGCCGCTTTTTGCGCGTCGTTGACTATCGCGATGTGGGCATAAGCACCGGGCATTTGGGTCGTCCTTTTAAGAGTCTAGGCAATCGTCTTGTGGCCATTGGGTACTGGTTCCCTATCTAAGATTCAGGCCGCAACCGCCTCAGTGAGGCCCCAGTTCTTCAACTCATAGTTCCGACCACGAAACATAGCGGATCCTGAAGCGAGCGTGGACTTTCGACCCAACACGTCTTGGCGCCACTCCGAAGAGGAAAAATCTGCGATGCGCCTTGCCCAACGCATGCGCATTTCAGCCTCGGGGATAGTGCCGGCAATAGGTACAAGCTCCTCCACCGAAGTGATTCGCGACTGTCCATTTTGGACATGACAGTCAAACGAAAGCGCGACGCCAAGCTCGCTGACCAGTTGGAGTTTGCGAGCCGTAGCAGCTGCAGGGATAAAGTAGGAGTCGTAGGCACGTTGCAGCTGCAGGCGTTTAACTATCGGTTCGTCGCCGAGCCGAGCAAACGCAGACTTCCAATCCGGCGGTACATCGGCTTTACTGGGGCCACTGCTAATGCTGTTTGCCCAGGCAACTTGTTCCAAGCGAGGCAGCTTCATCTTCGCACGCCAAGTTTCGGCCAGATCTCCCATGACTCGGTCGATGGTCCCCGGCGCAGCACTATCAACCTCTTGAAGTAGATTTTGTACCTCACCATTGGAGAGAGTGAATCCGATGACGCCCCAGGTCAATCCCGCTCCGTCGAAGTTTCCCTGTAGAAGTCCAAAACCATGCCCCTCAAACTCTGCAGTGATGCTCAGACACCGCTCGAAAAGCGTTGGAAGTGGATCGACCGTCAGTTGCTTCCATGTGAAGTCATCTATCGAGCCAGTGGTGCTCAATCCGCGCGAGGCCTGGAGGGTTCTCAACGCAGACTCCGTGTCTCCCCCGAACACTCCATCCGCAAATTTGTCCGCAGCACCAACGAAGAAGCCTTGACGCAGCAGGTCAACCTGGATTCGCTTTGCGATCATGCCCCGCAACCCCTTGGCAAACCAAATTCTGTTCATGATCGCTCTCCAATATCGATGAAAGTGCGGCGGTACCTCTATTGAGGGGCCCTCGCCGACTCCTCTGCTTTGCGCGTCTTTGCGAACGAGATGTCGCTCTCCAGCTTGTCCTTGGTTAGTTGTACGGCACTGAGGAGTTCTGGCTTATTTAGCAGATCTTCCCAAGCCGCGATCGCGGTGTCGTGTTGGTTTTCTCGAAAGGCACGCAAGCCCTTCTCATACTGTGCTTTCGTAGCTTTAGCAGAGAGATCAAGCTGCGCCCTTTTCACCATGTCATGAGTGACTCTTCTCGCGCGATATCTACGCGCATTCACTTCATTCTCGAAATCACTGTCAACAATTGCGAGACGCTCCGCAGCCGTGTTGCAGGTGTCATGGCCCAACACTAGGCAAGCTTGCTGAAGACCGCGAGCGTAGTTCCAACGAAGCAGCACGTCATAGTCAGAGACCTCTTCCAGTTGGGGTCTGTGACTACCTGACAAGGCAGCGGCTTCAAATAGAGCAAAGCCACCATCGATTTCGCCTCGTTCGAACCGCTGTGCGCCGCTCAGAAGATACGGCAGGTTGAATCTCACGGGACGCCTCTCAATCGCTACGGCTTTGACGCGCCCGGTAGCTATGCCGTCTGGGGTCAGTACCACGGTTCTCGGGATGTATTCCCCTTCTGGACGGGCTAAAATTTTGACGCGTCTAGCCATTGGCGCTGCAAGTGAAATGCTGGCAATTCGTCCTTCTCGCGTCATCGTTTGCTCTTCATCGTCCACCTCGATCTGTACCGTCTCTGGTGAAATTGCTTTTCCAGTCTCTGCATCGACCAAGGCGACTCGATACTGAAAAGTTTTCGGTTGAGCGAGCGTGTGCAGAGAAATCGCTACGCAACCACAAGCCAACAGGGTTGAAATTAGCTTTCTCATTTCTGTACATCCACTTTGGCTGAAGCGTCTCGGATTGCTGGTCGCATCGCGATTCCAAGTACCAAGGCGACAAAAGTCAACGACTCTTTCGCATACGCAATCGATATGTCTCTATAGACTTCGTACATCGTGAGCGTTACCTTGGAGGGGCTGCCTTCAGCAGCGCTAGTAGCTTCTGCGGCAGGGTGGTCTCCAAGCGTCACCTGATGAGCTTCCACTATTCCATAGAGCACACCAGAGGCGACCAGGAAGACTAAGAAGACGTACAAAATTCCAAGGGTAGGCAATGGGATTGACTGATTCAGCGATCGATTCTTGACGGCGTAGGCCATCACGAAGGGGACGAATACCGCAGACAGAGTTGCTCGAAGAGTGTCGAATAGTGGGCCGGCGATGGCGCGCCCCACTCCAATACGACCGGATGGATCCGATGCAAAAAACTCCGTGGTTAGCGCGGCCCAATAGAGCGCTAATACGGGTGCGAAATACAGCAGCAGAAGGGGTGCCGTTATGGCGTGCAAGGTCCAATGAAGACCGTGGCTATTTTCCTGGTGGTTAGCGATCTGCACACTGTTGTCATCTGGCATGGCACCCTCTCAACGCTTGTTGTGAGCCTATTCTGTTCAGCGATGGCTGAGATGTAAAGAAATGGAATGCACAGGAGGTCTCACCCAGAATCACCTGACCTTCTCCGCGTTTGAGCATCCGCCAACACCAACATGGCGGTGCTCTTTCTTCGAGGGGTCGAGTTGTTGCACGAAAGCCCCCGACTCTTGCTGAAGTCAACGCCTGGAATCCATGCGTCAACGCGAATCGTTAGTCGAACCCAATCAGCAGTCTATTCGCCGCCAAGTTGTGTTCTCCAATCCGTCGCATGGCCCGCATAGTGGTATGAGCAGTTCAAGTCTGAACGCCTGAAGCCCAAAGGGCTTGAAAAAGCGTCCTTTCCGTGAGAACCTCCTCTTGAAACACATTGCAACGCGCCACATGTCTGGTCGACAACGAAAACACAGGGAGCACACGTGGAGGAAACGAAGCCCTTTAGGGTCCTGTGCCTGGATGGCGGCGGAATGCGCGGCGCTTACCAGACCGCCTACTTGGCCACCTTTGCCGAGCGCATCACTGAGAAGTTGAAACTGCAAGGCCCTCTTGACGTTGGATCCGCCTTCGACCTCGTCGTTGGCACGAGCACGGGTGGAATCGTGGCCTGCGGGCTTGCAGCTGGCGTGCCATTGACGCAGATGCAAGAGCTCTATGCCAATGCGGGGAAGAAGATCTTCCCGCTGCAATGGGTTCGAGCGCTGCCCATCCTCGGCAAGCTCGTTCGCGCGTTTGGTATCGGCACTATCTGCGGAGACCGGGCCCTGCGTAAGACGCTGAACGACACGCTGGGCGACCGTACCATCGGGTCGGTCTACGACGAACGCAAGATTGCATTGGCCGTGCCGACGCTCGATCTGGCCCGCCATGCGGCGGTCGTTTTCAAGTCTCAACACCTGAAGCGCCTGAATGGACGAGACAACAAGCGCACCCTCGTTGATGTGTGCATGGCCACCAGCGCGGCACCCATCCTGCGCTCAATGGCTCGTCTGCCGGAGCCAGGTGGCTCCGGTGCAACCGCAACTTATGTCGATGGCGGCCTCTGGGCGAATAACCCCGGTCTGATTGGCATGATGGAGGCGACCGAGATACTGAAGGATCGCGGCGAGAGCCGCCCCATCCACCTCTTCATGCTGGGCACTTTGCCTTCCCAGGGGGGCGAGGAGATCCACTGGTGGCGGCATCGCGCCGCCTGGGGCTGGGGCTTCGGCCTCAAGGCCATCTCGGCAAGCTTGAACGCGCAAGCCGTCGGTTATGACTACCTCACCAGCAAGATGGCAGAGATGCGTGGCGATGGCAGTTTCGCCTATCGACTTCCGGCCCAATGCCCGTCCAACGAGTTGCGTGACTACCTGATCAACATGGACGACGCCAGGAAAAAGGTACTCAACGCGCTCGCCCGCCAGGCGATCTCGGACGTCGATTTCGCGTTCGCCTCGACGGCAAAAGAGATGCAGGATTTCCGCTCCACCCTGGCCACTGCCAGATCTCACCCACCTGCCACTAATCAGGAGCAGAACACCAATGGCTGACATCGACTGCAATAGCGAAATGACGAACTTCCATCGGGACAACGTCACCCTGGGACTCAAACAACAACAACAGATGCGGGTGAACCGCAACGCGGGTCGCACACGCTTGGAAAACGGCCTGACCGAGGCCGGGAAGCCTCAGCCCAAGGAGGTGCATTCGCAGGGGTCGTACCAAATGCGCACCATGGTGCAGGACGACAAAAACGACTACGACATCGATGACGGTGCCTATTTCGCGTCCGCCGGCCTCAAAGATGACAACGGGAATGCCCTCACGCCACTGGCAGCCCGCGAACGCGTTTGCGACGCACTCAAGTGGGATGGCCGACTCAAGAAGGAGGCTGAGGTCAAGCGAAACTGCGTGCGTCAGGAGTACGCCGAGGGGCACCACATCGACGTTCCTGTCTATCGCATCGTCACCACGAAGAACGATGACGACGAGGTCGTGGAGCACTACGAACTCGCCAGTGGCGACGACTGGGTGAAGTCCGATGCGCGTGCCGTCACCAGCTGGTTCAACGGCAAGGTGGGTACGCTCAACGAAGGGGAAGCCGACGGTAGCCAAATGCGCCGCGTTACCAAGCTGACCAAGAAGTTCGCCCGACGCCAGAACTGGAAGAAAAAGACAACGAGCGGCATCTGCATCACCAAGCTTGTCGTCGACCATTTCAAAGCGAGCACCAATCGTGATGACAAAGCTCTGCGTGAGACCTGGAAGGCAATTGACTCGACGCTGCAGGTATCCACCGCAATCGAGCACCCTGTGTTGGACTCGACGCTTGCCTCAAGCAGTGATTCGCAAGTCAGCTTCTTCCGCGATTGCCTACAAGATGCGTTGAAAGACCTCGAGGTGCTGGACAATGACGATTGCACACGCACGCAAGCGCGCGAGGCGTGGGACAAGGTGTTCGACACGGACTTCTTCACAGAGCAGCCAGACAACAGCGGCGACGCCGGCGGCGGGAGTAAGGGAGCCGCAATGGCGGTCACATCGGTGGAAACGGCACGGCGCAACGACGGTGGTGGGAGGTTCGGCTGAGGACCGAGGCAGAACGCGCCCTGACCGCAGGTGAGATCGAAGCTGGCCTTGAGCAGCAACGCCCGGGCCAGTGGCAGCGTCTAACGGCGGCCGAACTGGACAAGCTCCAAAAGGGGTTCGAAGCTGGCTGGCGGGTGAACATCCCCGCTGGATCGCTCGAACTGAAATCGGTCGACCACCTGGTGCTTGCCGTCGACGCCGCGTTCCCCAACTCGCAGCCCCGGATCTTCGCGCCAGAGGCGGGCAGCGACTACAGCTGGCCGCACGTCGAACAGGCCGGACTGCTGTGCTTGCGGTCAACCAGAAACTCCGCGCCGATTGCGGACCGCGTGCAGACGCATCTTCGCGATGCGGAGGAACTCCTCAACTTTCCGGAACCCAAGCGCCGCGAAGAGTTCGAGCGAGAGTTCATGGCCTATTGGTCGCTTCGAGTCACGAACGGTGCTGACCGAGCACGGGTATGGAGCCTCGTCACCCCGAATCAGGAGACGCGCGAAGTAGCGTACTTCTTCGATGTCAGATCGAATCGCCACGTGATTGCCGACGACAAGGATGCACTCAAGCGTTGGTTGCGTAACACCGGCGTCAATCCGGGTGACAATCAGATCCACCCAACGTGGCTGTTCCGTCTTTCGCAGCCATGGACACCGCGCGAGTTTCCGGAAACCGGCGACGAAATCACCAAGCTGCTTCCGCAAGACATCGCCAGAAAGTGCCTGGAGCCCGGGCTGCTGTCGCCGTTTCTATTCGAGGTAGGCACCAAGACCGGTACCGCCTTTGCAGCGGTGGTGCTGCGGGGTGCCGAGCGGCGTGATGTGATCAAGGGGTTTCGGCACATGTCGAGGGTGCCTGCCTCACGCATCGTCGGCTCCTACTCCAAGCGGCCGGTCGAGCGCTGCAAGGTCGCGCGGGTCGACGGGGCATGGGTTCACGGTCGCGATCACCCTTCGAGCTATGCGTCGGTTAAAAGCCGCAAGGTGGCCATCGTCGGCTGCGGCGCCATCGGTGCTGCGGTTGCACGCCTTCTCGCCCAGGCAGGAGTGGGCGAACAGATCTTCGTCGATGCCGACAGCTTGTCGACGGCCAACGTTTCTCGGCATCCGCTGGGCATGTTCCACGTCGGACTCAACAAAGCCTCGGCGCTGAAGGAGCACCTGCGACGTGAATTTCCTCATCTGACGTTTGAACACGCCTTTCGCAACCGCGTCGAGTCGCTCGGCTACAAGAGCCTTGACCTTTTGGCCAGCGCCGACTTGATCATCTCGGCCGGCGTCGACTTCGACGGCGAGGCTGCGCTGGACCATTGGCGACGAACCCTCGCGCGTCCCCCGGCTCACCTCAGCACCTGGACTGAGGCCTATGCGGCCGCAGGGCATGCCGTCTTGCTCTACGGCCGGGCGTCGATCCTGGCGGGGTTCGACGGCGAGGAGCGGCCGAACTTCAGGTTGACAGATTGGCCGAGTGAATCCGGAGCACTCATCGTGGAGGCTGGGTGCGGCAACAGCTTCCAACCGCACGGCGTGATCGATTTGCACCCCACGGTAGGGATGGCGGCCGGGTTAGCACTCGATACGCTGCTGGACAAGGTGCCTGCCTCGTGCCGCCGCGTGTGGATGGGCGATCCCACAGTGGTAACGGCCAACGGCGGCATACTACGAGAAACCTTCACCGACCGGCTGACGACGCGCGAGTTTGTCTGGTCATGATCTGTTTGTTTGCAAAGCCAATGCCTAAGCACTCAATCGTCGGGCATCTCGCCGACACCTCGCAATCTATTTCGATTGCACGACTGGCCTTGCAACACGTCAGCCGACACCGCCAGACCACCCCTTGGGCGACCGAGGCTGGAGGCCAGTTGTTCGGCACGCTCAATGCCGCACAGGTCTGCGTGATCGAGGCCTCCGGCCCGTATGCTGGCGACGAGCGCTCCAGATATCGCTACCGTTCCAACCCTGGTGCAGCCCAGCGCGCGATCGAAGACCGACACAAACGGGGGCTACTGTACCTTGGCGAGTGGCACACACATGCCGAAGACTACCCCAGGGCTTCGGGACTCGACGACGATGCCATGCGCTGTCTGATCGCCAGTTCGCAGCTGAACAGCAACTCGCTGCTAATGATGATCGTGGGTCGAGCACAAAGCGCCGCAGGTCTCGCGGTGTGGAGCGTGTCCAGTACGGCTGCTCGCCGTTGGATTCTCAGTGGGTGCCAGAAGAAAACCTGACATGAGCATAGTCGACGCGCTTCTCAACGCCGCGCTTTGCAGATTGCTGGCGGAAGTGCTGTTTAGACTGGGTTGCCCGGGCATAGTCGCGCGACTATCAACCAAGCCAGGAGCGACTGCTCGCGCGCGCTCCAGTCACTCACAGATCAAGCGCGAACGGCCGCAATCAGCCTAGAGTGGCCGAATCAGAGGGCTCAAGGAATGAGTCAAACCGAAAAATCTCCGCGATTCTTGCCTTCCATCCATTTGGGTGCCCGGCCCCTACCGCTCCAGGTTAAGCCCGTCTTGGGATCTCGGTATTTAGCTTCCACTTTTTTGACAGCAGGCCTCCACGGAAAGACCTGTTGCGCAGTGAACCCAAAGTCCGCAATTAACTTGTGGACCTCATCCAGTGCCTGCTTGGCTTCTGCCTTACGCACCATAGCAATCTGTTGATCTAGGGCTTTTTTCTTTTCGAGGAGCTCTTTGTAGGTACTCATGCTTTTTCAGATGTAGAGGGGATCAACTTAGTAAAGATAGCGCTGAGCGATTTGACTTGTCCCCGCTGAAATTAACATTTTTTAGCCTCATAGCCGCCCACAGCGACGGGTACTCCCCGCGCTGTTCCTGCACCGTCCTAACCACACGCTCACGGACCTCGGGCGAGAACTTGTCCGACTTCTTCGCGGCTCAATCCTCTCAGAGTGTTGAGCCTCCTCAAAAACCGGGTCGATTCAGGGCCTCGCTAGTCGCTTCCTTCACCAGCCCTACGAATGGACAGGAGTGCCGCCGAATTGCAGTGGTCCTTTAGATGAAGAAGACCTTTCACATCCTTCAGGCCCGCGAACTTGACCACCCGGCAGGCCGGGTACTTCGCGTCGTTGAGTAGTCGCACCAGAACGGAGTTTCTAATGATTTGAGGCCCGGCTTGGATGGGCGGCGGACAACCTGCCGCTGCACTGGCCTCTTTAAGGAACCCTTGAACCAGGAGGAACAGACTCACAGGACTCACCCCGCCCCTTGGAGTGCAAAACAGCAATTCACCCGATGCCTCGGTAGCAATGAGCGGGCGCACCTTCAACCAGTCCGTTACCAATTCCGCTTCGAAGGCACCGAGAGGGAACCTGCGTGGCCGGAGGGTGCCCGGCCCGCCAATTTGAACAGCGGAGATCCGCCGACCTTTCCCGCTCTCGCCTTCATGCACCAGTGATGACAACTGCATGCCTCTTACTTCGAGCGGTGCAAGACCCAGTGCGAAGAGCAGTTGCAGGATAGCTCGATTGCGCACGGCCACAGCGTCATACTTCGCTGGTGTCAACAGCAGGAGCTCTGCTACTTTCCAGACCGATGGATCCAGAACGCTGCCTTGCTGCTTTTCACTTTTTGGTATGTTCCCTGCCGCCATGGCATCGACTGGATTACTACTGATCCAACCCTTCATCATTGCGAAGTTGTAGATGCGTTCGAGCAGCCGCCAGTAGCGGTACTTAGTAGTTGCGCTTCGTGTCGACTCGGTCCTAACTTTCCGGTTTACTGGTCCGTTGTTGAGGAAGCCTACCAATATTTCGGGCGTCACATCAAACCAACGAATAGCCTGAGACTGCAATCCGTTCCGACCGCTCTGCAAATATGCGCACCACGTGCTCCACATGTGGTCGTAGGTGTTTCTGTCCCTGATCACATACATGTCAGCGTCTGCGCGCGCCGCAAGCCAAGAATCCAGCAGCCCGCGCTCCTCAGGTCGTGACTCCTGATATTGGGGATAAATGGGATAACGCATCGGGTGTTGCACTTCAAATTTGAGCCTGCCAATCTCTAGCGCGGCAGAGAGGGATATATTTGCGCCTCTTAGCGCTGTTCACACAACGTAAAGTGAAATTCGCGCTGCACACAAACGGCAGTCAAGCATGTGAAACCACCGAGGACTACCGCTGCATCTCAAGAAGACCTACGGCTTTGGTAATAGCTCGTCAACCAATGGCCAACCCATTTTCTGGACGGTCTGTCGCATCACCCATTTCGACTGTTCAGCCGTACACCAGCGTTTATTGAGCAGTCCTTGATAGACCGCTCTCAGAGTAGCAGCGCGGTCCCCTCCAAATACCTCCAACTTCCGCTCGCAATAAGCAGCCATCTGAGGTACCAAGTCGTCGCACAAATCAAAGGCTCGCGCTACTTCTGACGGGGAAGTTCCGGGAGCGTAGAACATTCCATTCTCTTGTATCAAGCTCAATTTCGGCTGTGCACCGCCAATTGCTGTAAGCACTGGCGCAATAGGGAAGTCGCCGGGAACGCCAGGGTAGTTTTCACGGTCAATCGCCATTTTTTACTCCAGTTCAATAAACTTCAAAGAAAGATGAGCCGACAAAACAGCACTGCGTGAGTGCAATTTCGAATAATTCAAGAGAGAACTCAGTCACGCAACCCTCCGATCTAACTATAGTAAGCGAGCTCATCTCGCACTAGCATTGGCCATTGCCCCCGCGAAGCGACGGTCTCCGGCCTATAGATTAGGCCCGATGGAATACCACCAAACTCCCGCAAGACCCAATCAAGAAATAGCGCGTGGTAAATGTATTTGAGAACGACATTTTCATCATATTGATTTATTGAAACACCATATCGTATATATGATCGAGCGGTAAAATGCATTTCCCCAAGCATTTCACCCAATGACTCGTCACCAACAAACTCATCGTATCTCTTCATCAAAACATGGCCGCGAGAAAAGAGCTGACGAGCATCGGTCCAACGCTCAAGCAATCTCCGCACGTCATAATCCACCACATCACCATGATACGCCGCACGAAGTAGCGCCACATATTTTTTATAACTCGGCGTAACCACAACGTTTATCGCTCGACCTGCGGCAGAGCCGCAATATGCACACCTATCAATGTATCTTTCGGCCGCCGAGTAGCCATCTCCAATCTGGGGATACATTCTTGAACATCGCGCACATGCATCCTCCAGCGCACACCCGTGATCAGCACACAGATAAACTGGTGGTAGCTGATGCCAGATTCTTATAAATGCGAACCCGTATTTTTCAAGATCGCTTTTCACACACAAAGGACATCGACGAAATGCGCTAGGCCTCCTGTTATGTTTTAGGCGTTTGGTTATGTTGTACCAACGTCTCAATGAACCCCACTCCGCAGGCATCGTGACAAAAGATTCATGCGCGTGCGCCGTGATTGAGTTCCGATAAGCCGCCATATCCATCGCGATGGCGCAATTGGTATGCTTTCGTAGAAAATCGTATTCATTCAAGTACTGTATTGCACCCCAGTTTTCTAAAGCCTCAAAACATCCTCGCTTCGCGCGCCCTACATAGCCACCTTTTAGGATCTCTAGCGCCGCGTTCAAAGAAGCACTATCTGCCCCTTCAGGAAATATTGGTATCATTTTTTCTCAGCCAAGACTTGGCAATATTTTTAATACTTGAATATTCCCGAATCCATTTGGCAATGGTCTTATCATGGACGTTTAGAATCATTGCTACTTCAGTGACGTTTGAAGAGCGCTTAAATGCATCGACGACGGCCAACGGAATCAGCTCGCTTTCTTTCCAAAGTTTTTCCTGAGCGTCGTTCGTTTTTGCGAGGCTATCGAAAAATGCTTCTGGAGTGACCCAGCCGCGCTCACAAAGATAGCCAACTAACATAGCCCATCTTGCCGGGTTCCGCTCGGATCTGCGACCTCTCAATACATCGCCTATCCATGGTCCAACTCCTAGAGAATTTCCACCGCTTCTTCCGATACACGCAGCGATTGCTGACTGCGACCAATCCAAATGAATCTTCGTGAAATCGAGACGTTTGGCATCAAGAGCACGATGCGCTTCACACAGTATCTTGGTTGCACTAGCGCGCATTTGGGCAACATCGAGCGTCCTCGCCCTAAAAATCATCTCGGCAGTTAGACTCACAAGGCGTCCGCCCTCCAATTCTTTAGCGTTATTAAATAGTAGGGTGTTGGTGTTGGCGCAATCAGGTACTGCCCAGAGCTGCTGTTTTTCCCGCTTCTGCCTTAGAGGTTCCACATGCTGCAGACAGATTGATGCGCCTGGCAGCTGGTGTGGCATCCGCCAGAGCCCAGTCCCATGAATGTTGGTGTGCTCGACCAAGCAACTCGCGCAGTACCGCAAGCCCAGCTGCACGCGCTTTGCACCTAGCAGCGCCGAAGGTGGACTCACCCCTTCGGTCACCCGTCGAGCATGCTCCGCACTAGCCAGAACAAGAAAGGATCCAAAGATGGTCCTTTCGTACAGCACAGTTTTTGCATCTCCTAGTCGTTCTCCCGTCATCAAACAAAATCTTGATAAAGAGCCTCCGAACTGCCAAGTTTTAGGTGCGCTCGCAATTCCAAACAATTTGCGACCGGTGGTCTTCGTGCTCGGGCTAAATGCAAGGTGCCAACGGGCGCACCACGAATAGAGCGTTTCGTCTTCCACCCAAGACGGGATGTATGCGAGCATCTCGCCTCAGCCCTCCAACCGTTTCCCTGCCAAACTGCGTCGCAACTTCTCTCGTGCCCAAACTTGCGAAAGGAATTCAATTGGAGCGTCCGAAGCCTCCTCATAGAGCGCTTCCAAATTCTTGTCTCGGTACGCCGCTATCAAGCTATGCATTGGTTCCATCGCATTGGAGAAATATGCCTCATCCATAATATCTCGCGTGACATGTTGATACCCATGTCTCATTGCCAGCACCAAGCATTCACGCCGATAACGGCTCAGCAACCCAGGAATGCCACCCGTTCTTTCGTGCAACAGCGCCGGCAATCCTTCGATCTGCTCATCTGGCTCTCCCAAACTGAGCCAACTCCATACTTCTCGAACCAGCCCCTCGCACCAGTCTTCATCTTTCTCGTCATATGCGGGATAGAAATCGTGGCGACCAGCATCTGTAAACCTGCGCCTGTCTTGACTAAAACGCATAATTTTTGAGAATGCATTTGGATTTCCGACCAAAAACAACGGAATTCCTCTGTTCATTATCGCAAGAAAAACGTTTGCAAATTCTGAGGATAGAACTTCGCCTGCGAGATTTCTTTCTTGCGTCTCCTCAATTACGAGAACACCGCAGCTGTGAGCTATCAACTTCTGAATTACATAAAGCAATTGCTGATCGAGGGTGAACATGCGGGGCATTTCACGCAGATAGTTGGTTCCGAGCACTGCATCTAGTTCGTAGAGGATGCTTGCATATAAACCCTTCCTTGAATTATCGGCCGGCATATAGGCTTTGAGATACACCACTTGCTGGCAGAAAAGCCATCCTGCTTCCTCATTAACAGTGTGATCATAGACTTGTGTGAATTGACGTAACACCGCATTTAGCGAATGACTTTTTCCCGAGCCGGTGGGCCCTTGCACTATTCCGCCTGCAGCCTCCCGGCCTGGTAGGTTATCTAAATCCGCTATCGGACTGCCTTGAATGATCCGACCTAGCAGAATTAGCTCTTTGACGTTTGCCATCTTCCGTGGATCACGTTTTCGATAAGAGTTGATCATTGCGCTATGCAATGCCAATGCCATGGATACCATTCGCCCAGTTGGCGCTACCAACTGGTCTATCAGATGGAGGCTACTCTCTGTCAACCCAGCTTTCTCTAAGTTCGGCATGTACCTCAGGCGATCCGCCCACTCGTTGAAACTCATTTCCTCTGGGAGAGCGGCCAAGAGAATATTCCCTGCATCATCCCACGGCAACGGCTCTTGATTCACAAACTCTCCTGCATTCCGCATATCAGCCTCCCGCATAAATATTTGGTTTTTCAATTTTCTCTTTGTCGGCGATAAGCACTCATAAGGCTTTTTAGCGGCGTTGGCTTCATCTCGATCAAATCTACTCGCGTCGTTTCCGCTTCGACGTAAGTTGCGGAAGGTGCAACTCTCTCAAGTAGGGGTGCAGAATCGATAACCTTTTCACTTTCTTCACGCTCATTGTGTTGCCGAAAGTCTGCTGGGAGACCAAGCTTCCTGGCTCGCTCCAGTTCGAGCTCGTCTCTTCTGTTCTTCCGCTTTTCTTGTCCGCGCACATTGCCCTTCGCTGTGACGCCAGCGGCCTTTGCCGCTTGCTGCTTCTGCTTCCTTGCCTCTTGATTCACCTTTTCGTTTGAATGCAATGCGAATGCTCTCGCACTCTCAAATATATCTGCTTGAATTCCGGCCACTCTCTGATCTTCATCCGTCATTTCCAAGTAATCGCACAGTGAGAGCGTTTCAATAAGTGGGTCCGGATCCTTCAGGTGAAGTATTTGCAGACTGTTTTCACCTTTTATCTTCACGGACAAGCGCACTTCCTTAAGATTGTTTGGATCGATGAGTACGTCCATATCTTCGGACATTCGGCGCTGATTTCCTGTGCGCCTGGAGGCCAGCCACTCGCTTCGATAGATAAGCCCCGGAATGATTCTTGGCTGTTTGGAGCGCGGATCAAGCAAGTAAACTCCATTCTTCCTAAGCTTGGCTTTCATGCGAGGCAAGCACTGAGCCTGCAAGGATGATGTATCTATCGGCTGGCTCACCACATAACCCTTTTGAACGTACCACTCATATATCGCTCGACGAGTTGGCTTAACCCCATCCCGTCGCATCTCTACAGTTAATAGCTCCGGCACCGGTTCGTGGTTATTGTGATGCAGTATTGCTTCGAGAATTGGCTTCATGTTTTGGCGCATCGTTCTGCAAGCATCGGCTTCTGGCCGAGCCTCTCCCCGCGCTCTTCTACGACCTCGGGTTGTGCCGGCATTCTCGTGGTCTGCAGCAGTATGCAGCGTGAGGTGCGATCCTTCTACCGGTTGCTTCAACTCAGGTGTATACGCTCGTGTAATCTCAATAGAAATTTCTGCAGAATTGAGCGATTTAATGCCCATATCGCTTTTGACTTCTCCGCCATCTGCTCTTACAGTTTTACAGTGACAACGTTTCCAATCATCTTCCTCAATATCAATTCCGAATTGCTTGCAGAACTCCACTTTTGAGGAACCAGCGCTGAGGATCGCAAGCAGCGACGTCATCGTGCTTGGCGGCTCATGCCCCACATAAACGCCTAAAATATAAGTGGTAAGAACCTCAACCACCACCGTGCGCCACGTTGAGGGAAGAATTTTTAATATATTCACCTCAGAAACTGGGCTCTGGTCTTCACACGTGCTATCAATTGCGCCAACCTGCCCAAGTGCAACGATGCGATGAAGTACTGAGCCCATACGGCCATTTTTGATAGCTCGCTGGACCGATTCACCTAGATCGGGGCCCGATTCACAAAGCCCTGCTTTTCTAGCGACCCGTTTGAATTGAGCGAATGATGGGCGTTGCGATGCCGGCAAGAGCGATTTCTCTGATAAGGCGTAGTACTCGGCGCAAGTCTTACGAAAAGCCGATTTCTCACTGGTGCCGGCGGTCTTATACTTTTTATAGCCTTTCTCCAATTTGGACACATCTGAGTCAGTCAAAAGGTACCCCCCGCCTTTACCAGGCTGGTGCTTTTTTGGTCGTCCCGTTGGCCGCTTAGTTCGCTTACTCGTTCCCTTGCCCCCTATTCGCCAGAAGTTCGGAAGCAGCGCATTCTGATGACCGCAACCGAGGAAGTACCTTCGCATTATTTGCCGTAAAGTCTGTATAGAACTTCCCGACTCTAAGGCCCGTTCAGCGATCAACAAGTTGAGCAATCCGAGTTCGAAAAAGTCGTGGTAATTGCGCCCGTTAAGTATTGGCGCAATCAGTGCGGCATCCGCATCCCTTTTCGCCATCCAGAGGTGTCTTTTTCCCCGATCATCTGCACCACGCGGGAAATTTTCCCCCATCTCTTCATCTGTTTTGATCCACTCCTCAGGTACATCAAATTCGACAAGTGAGAATTGAAAATTCTCGAGCCTACTTTTAAGCTGTGCAACTTCCAGTCTTCGGATAGAGGGTATCTTTGCATTACTTCCCTTCGGGAACGGGCAATAGGCCACCGTCTCTCGGTTTGTGTATATATAGATTATTCTCCCGATATCTATATAGCCAACCTCTAAATGCTGTCGGATTACCCTCCCCACCCAATCCTGCATAGATCAGATTCCGAGAAATTTCTGACCAAGGGCTGCTTTTATCCCTTGATCTCGTCGTAAGGGCTGAGACATAACCACGGGCCTAGAAAAATCCAGCGGAATTTCGCCAAGCCATGCAGCCATTTTGAAAACGGCCTCCGAGAGTTCTTTCTGAATTCCTGTTTTACGAGCCGCTTCGGACTTGGCCACATCTATTGAAGCGTCGGCGTGGTCCATGAAAGTTGCGCTGTAGTCGCAGATACGCGACTGGATTTCAGCATTTTTCATCTGGTACCGGTATGGCCGCATCCAAGCCAGGTTTGCAATGAGTTGATCGCTATAGCCCTCACCATCAAAGACGATGTGCTGTGCGTTTACTGCTTCGCTGTAGAGTGACTCAAGTTTTATTCGCTCCCGCATCCGGGTTCGATTTCGTGCGCTCTCAAGTAGTTTTCTAGGTTTACAACTAATGTTCACTAAACGCTCGCCCGCGTGATTACGGACAGTGACAGAAAAATCTATCGTGGCGACGAAGGGCAGCTTGGTTCCTATATAGAAGCCATGTTTGATCCCAGCTTCGTGTGCAATAGCCAGTAGTCCGGGCACTCGGGGGGCCTGAATCGAAAGCAGCGATGGGCGCGAGAGCGGATGGACGTGTTCGCCGGGCCATGCAGGATGTTGCTCCCGCACCTCGCCACTTTTCCCAAGCAGCCAAAGCACTATCTGTGCTGCGTCAAACTCCAGCCCGCTGAGCAATTGAAGCGATCGGTTGTCATATAGCGGTGTGTTCATTGAGTGCAGATTGGAGAGCCGAGCGCTCGTCCGTCGCCGCACACGGATCCATGATCTGTATCCGTCGTCCCGCCCTTGGCCGAGTCCAATAGCCATCATGTCGAGCAACCGCTGCGCCGTCATTGCGCTTGTCATCGTGCCCCCTGCTCCACGGAACTTGGACCCAATTCTTCCCTTCGGCCACGATCACTGATGACCTTAAGCATCTGATTCAATGAAGCCTGAAGTTCATTGAATGGATCAACAATGGGCGCTATAGGAGGCCCGTAGGTTTGATGAGCTGCGAGAGCCATGGGCTCATGCACTTCCTCCATAGACACTGATTCAATCGACGATTGATTCGATTCATTCATGCTTTGCCCCTCTCCGTCCTGAGTACCTGTAGATTGACCATGCAATGGACACCTGCATCGCTTCGGCCGCCAACCGGTGTCGTGAGCCGGTGGCGGCTTGCCGAGCGAACGTTCGGTCTAAAATTGCTATGGCGTCCATTCATGAAGTTGTGCAGTCAGCGTGTCTTTGTGAAGCGTTTCTGCTGCTGTTTCACCGCTAGAAATTGCTTGTCCAATCACAATTCGCTAGAATGATTCGGCGGTTTCCATCACTTCCAAGTACAAGTCGCATGGGCAAAGCTCCGCCCGCCGGCCAGATTCAGACAAGCTACTAGCAAGAGTCAGCGCAGTTACATCGTTAGAAATGTGGCTTTTGGCAGAATATTTTTCCGATTTTTCCAGAATTTGAAGACCGGCGTATTAGATACGCTGGCCGGCCGTTCTGTCAACTCGCTCGCCAGGGCCTGCACATGGACGATGACTATTTGTACAAGGTGATGGGCGAACGGATAAGAACCCTCCGCAAAGCGGGGACTCGTAACCGCCCTCGCATGACCCAAGCAGAACTCGCCGAGCTCGCTGGGTTGGAGCGATCAGCACTTACCTATATCGAAAAAGGGCAGCAGAAGCTGCCCGTGCACAGCCTGCTACGCATAGCGGAGGTGTTTTCAGTGAGCCCTTGGGACTTGGTCCCTCTCCGGCCCCCCGTAGGTGTGAACCCCGGGGTTGGGACGGTGGTTGAGACTTTACGCAGGGACGGCCGACCTCTAGTTGCTGCCGCCTACATCGATTGCGTAGCCGGAGAAGAAACTGGTGCTACAAACAAGTCTTGAGAGTCTGGTTCAACAAATTCTCGATAGCTGCAGTCTCGTCTCGCCGCCTATTGACCTTGATGCAGTTGCACACCACCTGGAAGTCAACATTAAGTCTGTAGAACTCGAGGATGACGTTAGTGGGTTTCTTGTCGCGGGCCAAGGCAGAACAGCAGCCCGCGTCAACGCTCGTCATCAAGCCACCCACCAGCGTTGGGCAAAGGCGCAACTCCTAGGTTACCGTGCTCTGTTTTCCCACGCCCCGACCGAGCATCGATTCATTCTGGATACGAATCTCGCGCTTCTGCGAAGAACAGACGCTTTAGAGACGGGTTCTTGGAAAGCTGCAGAGTACTCGGCCACCCCAGTTGAGAGGTCTGACGCACGACAGCTGGCCTTGGCACTTTTGATGCCCTCCAAGCTCTTGATGGCAGAAACAGTCCGCCATGACCCTACCAGTGAGTTCGCGCTTGCCGAATTGGCACGAAAGTTCGATGTGAGTTGTGTTGCCCTCATGCTGAGGCTCTTGCAACTCGGCATTGTGCAACCCGCTGCCTGAGTTTTGACCGGGAGGAGGGCCGTCGTCTGCTTTCTGTATCTCTGGTCTCCTCCTCCCAAGTAGCTGTTACCCCCTAAGACAGTTTCGGAAACCCTCACTCATCGATTGCTGTCCATCGGCAGCATGATCCAGCTTTGTTAGCCAATGATCCAGCTTTGTATTGCCGTGATCCAGCTCTGTTATTCAATCGTCCATCTTTGATTCGGATACCTACAAGTGGGCAAGTGGGCAAGTGGGCAAGATTCTCCGTCACCCGCTTCCGACAAAACCGCTCTATGCTTGCTGCAAAGAAGATCCTCAACGGTGCCGACTGCAGCAGCGTCGACTTTCCAATCACTTGGTCACAATCCAGCCGCATCGTAAGTACAAATGCTTGGCGATTCATGGGGTTTTAAAACAATGTATTTCGACAGGCCCGACGCACCAACCCTGCTTTTCAAACATTGTTTTGACTTTTAAAACTTTGTTTTCCGTTCCCTCCTCCATCCCATGCTCCGCTACCTCACCGTCCCCGTCACTCCTTTCCAGCAGAACGCTTCCATCGTCTGGTGCGACGCCACCCGGCAGGCCGCCGTGATCGACCCGGGGGGCGACCTGGACACCTTGCTGGCCGCAGTGGAAGAACACGGGCTGACGCTGTCGCAGATCTGGCTCACCCACGCGCACATCGACCACGCGGGCGGCACGGGCGAGCTGGCCCAGCGCCTGTCGCTTCCCATCGTCGGCCCCCACCCGGGCGACCAGTTCTGGATCGACGGGCTGCCGCAGCAAAGCGCGATGTTCGGCTTTCCGCCCGCGCAGCACTTCACCCCCACACGCTGGCTGCAAGACGGCGACACGGTGCAGATCGGCAACGAGACCTTGAACGTGCGCCACTGCCCCGGCCACACGCCCGGCCACGTGGTGTTCCACGCGCCGCAGATCGACCGCGCGTTTGTGGGCGACGTGCTGTTTGCGGGCAGCATCGGCCGCACGGACTTCCCCCAGGGCAACCACCAGCAGCTCATCGACAGCATCACGCAGCGGCTGTGGCCCATGGGCAACCAGACGGTGTTCATTCCCGGCCACGGACCGGAGAGCACCTTCGGGCGCGAACGGCAAAGCAATCCCTACGTGGGCGGGACCTGAGCGCCAATCGCCAATGCTCCTGTATTCATAGCATTTCAGGCATATTGCACTAGCGCATCCGGCTGATTGGGCTTGAAATGGGTTGCAGGAGGCCGTCGCAGGCCTCTGGGGCGTGCTCCGCGCCGCTGGGGGCGCAGCGGCGATCAGGCCCCGGGATACCGGCCAGTTCGCCGCACCTCCGACACTGCCGGGGGCTACGATGGTGTGGTTTGCCACCCCTGCGGGCCGCCCGTGCCCCTGTGCCATGACCCCATCCAACGCATCGCGTCCCCCGCTTGAACCCCAGCGTGGCTCCAGCCTCGCGGGCAAGGCTTACTGGGCGATGGTGCAGCGGGTGGCGCTGACAGCAGCCACCATCGACGCGGGCTACATCCTGCTGTTTCTCTGGCTGGGCTCGATGCCGCTGGCGGCCATCAATGTGCTGAGCATCTCCATGTATCTGGGCGCCTACCGGCTCATCCAGAAGCGCTACAACACCGCCGCGCTGGCCCTGATCTGGCTGGAGGTGATCGGGCACTCGGCCTTCGGCTCGCTGCTCATCGGCTGGGAAAGCGGCTTTCACTACTACCTGCTGATGTTCATCCCCGCCATCGTGATCGCCAACACGCGCGGCTATGCCACGCCCATGGTGCTGGCCCTGCTGGCCTACTACCTCGGCCTGCACATGCTGAGCGACGCCGTGGGGCCGCTAGACCCGCTGCCCGCGCAGAGCGTAAAGATCGTGAACTGGGTGCACATCTGCGTGGTGTTTGCCATGTCGGCAGCGCTGTCGGCGTTCTACCGCCGCACCATCCTCATCGCCGAGGCGCGCCTGCGCAAGCAGGCCACGCGCGACCCGCTGACCGGCTTGGCCAACCGCAGCCATTTTGACGCCCAGGCCACCGAGGCACTGGAGCGCAGCCAGCGCAGCGGCGTGCCCGTGACGCTGCTGCTGTGCGACGTGGACCACTTCAAGCGCGTGAACGACCAGTACGGCCACGCCGTGGGCGACCAGGTGCTCGTGGCCATGGGCCAGGTGCTGGCCGACAACCTGCGCGAAGGCGATGTGCTGGCGCGTTGGGGCGGCGAAGAATTTCTGGCGCTGATGCCCGCCAGCCCGCTGGACGCCGCCCGCGCCACGGCCGAACGCATCCGCGCCGCCGTGGCTCAGGCGCCGCTGTCCGTGGGGCCTGCGCCCATTGCGCTGACGTTGTCGTTTGGTGTGGCCCAGGTGCACGGGCCGGACGATCTGCAGGCAGCCATTGCTCGTGCGGACCAGGCGCTGTATGCCGCCAAACACGCAGGGCGCAACCGGGTACAGCTGGCGGGGGAAGACGCCAGCAGCACCCTGGCGGCTCAGTCTTAGAGGCTGAGGGCCTGCGGAATCTCGCAGGTCAACCGTTGCGGCGCGCGGCCTCGTACAGGCCTTGCACCTTGGGCACGTTCTGCTCCAGCTCGCGAATGCGCGCGGGGCCCGAAGGGTGGGTGGACAAAAACGCCAGCCCGCCTTGCTTGCTGCCACTGGCGTTGCCCATCTTCTGCCACAGGCTCACGGCGGCGGATGGCTGGTAGCCCGCGCGCGCAGCCAGCTCCAGCCCCACTAAGTCGGCCTCGCTTTCGTCCGAGCGGCTGAACTGCAGCGTGAGCAACTGCCCGCCCAAGCCCGCTGCCGCCTGCCCCAGGTCGCCCAGCCCCAGCAGCTGCGAGCCCAGGCGCAGCGCCAGGTTGGTGCCCTGCGTCTTGGCGATGCGCTCGCGCGCATGTTCACGCAGCGCATGGGCCATCTCGTGGCCCATGACCATCGCAGTCTCGTCGTCGGTGAGCTTGAGCTGGTCGAGGATGCCGGTGTAGAACGCAATCTTGCCGCCGGGCATGCAAAACGCGTTGATCTGCGAGCTGCCGATCAGGTTGACCTCCCAGCGCCACTGGCGGGCGCGGTCGTTCCAGGGCGTGGCGTGCGGGATCAGCCGCTTGGCGATGGCGTGCAGGCGCTGCAGCTGGGGGTGGTTGTCGGGCGCCAGCGCGCGCTTGGCGCGGGCCTGCTCCAACATCTGGCGGTACTGCTGCGCGGCAGACTGCTCCAGCGTCTCGGCGGGCACGAGCTTGCGCAGGCTGGATGCCGAACCCACGTCCACCTGCGCCAGCACCGGCGTGGCCGCAGCGGCGCCCGCTGCCAGCAGGAACGCGCGGCGTGCGGACCATGGGGACGACGGCGCGACGGAAGGAGCGGGGCAGAAAAGACACATACAAGGCAATCCCAGAAGGAATAATGAGCAGCGCTGGCACACAACACACCAGAGCCTGCCGCGCAGATGGAGGCTGACAGGATGGCTACAAGGGTGCGTCGGCGATGATAGACAAAACCCCCGCTCGCCCATGTCAGACACCTCCACATCTTCCACCCCCAGCCTCGCTCCCGCCACCGCCGCGGACAAGCCCCCGCGCACCCCCTGGCTGCAAACCCTGCGCGTGTACCTGGAGCCCGCCAGCCTGCGCATGCTGACGCTGGGTTTTTCGGCCGGGCTGCCGCTGCTGCTGGTGCTGGGCACGCTGAGCTTTCGCCTGCGCGAGGCGGGCATCGACCGCAGCACCATCGGCTACTTGAGCTGGGTGGGCCTGGCCTACGGCTTCAAGTGGGTGTGGGCGCCGCTGGTGGACCGCATGCCCATCCCGGGGCTCACACGGCTGCTGGGGCGGCGGCGCAGCTGGCTGCTGCTGGCGCAGCTGGTGGTGGTGACGGGCCTGGTGGGCATGGCCCTGGCCGACCCGCGCCTGACCCTGGGGCCCATCGTGTGGTGCGCGCTGGCCGTGGCATTTGGGTCGGCCACGCAAGACATTGCGCTCGACGCCTTCCGCATCGAATCCGCCGATGCCAACCACCAGGCTGCGCTGGCGGCGTCGTATCAGACGGGTTACCGGCTGGCGATGATCTGGGCCGGAGCTGGCGTGCTGTGGATTGCCGCGCGCTCCGAGGTCGCGCCCGCTTTTGGCCAAGCCATCGCACAAGGTGCCGCCGCGTACCAGAACGGCGCCTGGCAGGCCGCGTACCTGGCCATGGCCGCGTCGATGGTGGTGGGCGTGGTCACCGTGCTGTTCTCGCGCGAGCCCGCGCCCGTGGCGCTGCCTCCCGCCAAGAACGCTGCCGAGTGGATCCAGGGCGCGCTGGTGGCCCCGTTTGCCGACTTTCTGCGCCGCTATGGCTGGCATGCGGCGCTGATTCTGGCGCTGATTGCCGTGTACCGCATCAGCGATGTGGTGATGGGCATCATGGCCAATCCGTTCTACGTGGACATGGGCTACACCAAGGACGAAGTGGCCGCCGTGACCAAGATTTACGGTGTGATCATGACGCTGGCGGGCGCCTTTGTGGGCGGCGTGTTGTCCATGCGGTTTGGCGTGATGCGCATCCTGATGCTGGGCGCCATCCTCAGCGCGGCCAGCAACCTGCTGTTCGCCTGGCTGGCCGGCCACGGGCACGACGTGACGGCGTTGATCGCCGTGGTCTCGGCCGACAACCTGGCCAGCGGCATCGCCTCGGCCGCGTTCATCGCCTACCTGTCGAGCCTGACCAACGTGAGCTACTCGGCCACGCAGTACGCGCTGTTCAGCTCGATGATGTTGCTGCTGCCGAAGTTTGTGGCGGGCTTCTCGGGCGACTATGTGGATGCGTTTGGCTACGCCCAGTTCTTCACCTCCACGGCGCTGCTGGGGCTGCCGGTGCTGGTGCTGGTGTGGCTGGCATCGCGCATCCAGAAGGTCGGTGGCGCCTGATTCATATGCCCAGACAGCTACCAAATCAATAGCAAGTCCTGAAGCCTCTCGCCACCCGGTTTACCGGAACTTTACGGGGGCTTCAACACGGGGAGACGGCTCTACCGGACCATGAAGACCGTTTCAAAGCCTCGCCACTACACTGCCGCCATGAGCTCCCAACTGCTGATGATCGAAGACGACGCCCGCCTTGCGCAGATGGTGGGCGAGTACCTGGGCCAGTCGGGCCTGCAGGTCACGCACCGCGCCGATGGCAAAAGTGGCCTGGCGCAGCTGCAGGGCCCCGATGCCGGGCCGCTGCCCGATTTGGTGATCCTGGACCTGATGCTGCCCGACATGGATGGGCTGGAGGTGTGCCGCCGCATCCGCTCGCTGCAGGGCAACGCGGCGCAGGTGCCGGTGCTCATGCTCACCGCCAAGGGCGACCCCATGGACCGCATTATCGGGCTGGAGCTGGGCGCTGACGACTACCTGCCCAAGCCCTTTGAGCCCCGCGAGCTGCTGGCCCGTATCCGCGCCATCCTGCGCCGGCGCACGGACGGCGGCGGTGCGGCCGCTGCCACCCAGGTGCTGCGCTTTGGCACGCTGGAGATCGACCGCGACGCGCGCACTGTGACCGTGGCGGGGCAGTCGGCGGACCTCACCTCGTACCAGTTCGACCTGCTGGTGGCATTGGCCGAGCGCGCGGGCCGGGTGCTCACCCGCGACCAGATCATGGAAGCCGTACGCGGCCGCGAGCTGGAGGCGTTTGACCGCTCCATCGACGTGCACATGGGCCGTATTCGCGCGGCCATCGAGCAGGACGCCAAGAACCCGCGCCGCATCCTCACGGTGCGCGGCGTGGGCTATGTGTTTGCCAAACAGCAGGATTGATCGCTGACGCAGGCACCCGCTGCCTGCGCTGCCGCCCCACGCATGTCCCTGTCCAACCCCTTCTCCCGCCGCCTTTATCTGCGCATCTGGCTCGCCGTGGTCGGCGGCATGGCGGTGCTAACGCTCACCGTGGGCTGGGCCTGGCGCATCGCGGAGGAGCAAAAGGCCCAGAACAACCAGCCGTTTGTGCCGCCCTCGCGCGAGATGGCGGTGCGCGACCCGTCGGGCAACCTGGTGCTGCGCGGTATGGCCACGCGCCAGCCGTCCGAGCCGGGCGAGGTGGTGGAATTCCACATCGAGGCAGAAAACGGCCAGATCTTCACCCTGCAGATGGCACCGCGCCAGCCCCGCATGGGCCGCAACGGCGGCCGACCCGGTGGCCCCGGCCAGGACGAGGCCGCTTTCTGGACCCGGCCGCCCTTCGGCTTCTTGTGGCTGCTGGGCATCGTGGGCCTGGCAGTGGCGGTGGGGGTGTACCCCATCATCCGCCGCCTCACGCAGCGGCTGGAGGCCTTGCAGCGCAGCGTGAAGAAGTTTGGCGAGGGCGACCTGTCGGTGCGCGTGCCCGAGCAAGGCCAGGACGAGGTCGCCGACCTTGCACGCCAGTTCAATGCGGCGGCCGAGCGTGTGGAAACCCTGGTCAAGTCGCACAAGTCGCTGCTGGCCAATGCCTCGCACGAGCTGCGCTCGCCCCTGACCCGCATCCGCATGGGGCTGGAGCTGATGGGTGGCCAGCAGCCTTCGCCCGCGTTCCGCGAAGAGATCCTGCGCAACATCGCCGAGCTGGACCAGCTGGTGGACGAAATCCTGCTGGCCAGCCGGCTCGACGCGCGCGAGGCCGACGTGGGCACGGTGGAACTGGTGGACCTGATTGGCCTGGCTGCCGAGGAATGTGCGCGCGTGGACGCCGACCTGGACGTGAGCGCCAGCCCTGATTCGCTGGAAGTTCGCGGCGTGGCCAAGCTGCTGCGCCGGGCCATCCGCAATCTGCTGGAGAACGCACGCCGCTACAGCACGGGCGAGATCACCGTGGTGGTACACCGCCGCCAGGGCCGCGCCGAGGTGCATGTGTGTGACCACGGCCCGGGCGTGCCGCCCAGCCAGCGCGAGCGCATCTTCGAGCCCTTCTACCGCCTGCCGGGCGCCAGCGAGCGCGCGGGCGGCGTGGGCCTGGGACTGGCGCTGGTGCGGTCGATTGCCGGGCGCCACAACGGCACCGTGCACTGCCAGGACCGGGCTGACGGCGATAGCGGCGCGTGTTTTGTGCTGGCGCTGCCGCTGGCACCGTCCACGCACTGAGCGGCGCGGAAATCTGCGCAGGAATCAGCGCGCTACCGAGCGGTGCGCCAGGGGCCAGCGCCAGGCCATGGCGGCAAACAGCACTGCCCCCACCCCTAGCGCTGCGGCCGCCACGGCCAGCCCGTAGACAAAACCCTGCCCCTGCGTGGCAGCGTGGTGCAGCATCCACGCCACCATGGGCGGGCCTACGATCTGGCCGATGCCGTAGGCGGCCGTGAGCAGCCCCGGAAAGCTGTCGCCCGCCGCAGGCCACACCCGCCGCGCCTCTTGCAGCGCATAGAAGGTGATGGCAGTGAAAGGCAAGCCCAGCAGCAGGCTGCCCAGCGCAAACCCCGCAGGCCCCGGCCACACCAGACTGAGCGCAATGGCCCCGGCCTGCACCACGTAGGCCGCCATCAGCAGCCAGCGCCGGTCCCACGCGGCTGGGGTGCGGGTGGACAACGCTGCGCCCAGCGCCACCCCGGCACCAAACAGCGGCCAGAACAGGTCGGGCCAGGGCGACCCGGCAGGCAGCGCCGCGCGCGCAATCACCGGCAAAAAGGTGGCGGTGACGATGTACCCCAGCCCCGCAAGCCCATAGGCGAGTGTGAGCCCTGCGCGCGCCCAGAATCCGTGGCCGGGGGTGGCGCCGTCCACCACCGGGCCGGAGGTCGCAGCCGACGCGGGCATGGCCACACCTCGCAGCACGGGCCAGATGGCGGCGCACAGCCCCACACTCAGCAGCCCGAACACCGCCCAGCCCGCTGCGGCAGGCCACTGCAGCGCCACCATGGCGCTGGCCGACAGCCCGGTGAGCACGATGCCCAGCCCAGGGCCACAAAAGATCAGCCCACCGAGCGCAGCCTGGCCCAGCGCCACCAGCCGCAGCATGCACCACACCGAAACATTCAAAAACACCAGCGCACTCGCCACGCCTGCCGCAAACCTTAGCGCGGGCCAGGCGCCCGGCAGTGGCAGCGCCATGCCCAGCGTGAGCAGCACCGTGGCCGCGAGCCCCCAGCGCGCCAGCCGCGCCGCATGCCACCGCTGCCGTGCACGCGGCGCCACCCAGGGCAGCGCCATGCAGGCCAGCGCCCCAATCAAGTACCCAAGGTAATTGGCCGTAGCCAGCCAGCTGCCGCCCGCCAGCGTGACCACGCCGTCGTGCAGCATCATCGGTAGCAGCGGGGTAAAGGCAAACCGGCCCACACCCATCGCCACCGCCAACGCGGCCATGCCCGCCAGCGCTACGGACAGGGGGCGGTCTTGGGGGGCGATGCGCGGTTTCATGCAGGCGGTTTCCAGTCTATGATTCTGTTTTGAGATTTATTTTCTATTAATCATCTCATAACAAGAATATTTATGGATCTGGCAGCGCTCGAAATATTCCGCGCCGTCGCGCTGGAAGGCAGCGTGACCCGCGCGGCCGAACGGCTGGGCCGCGTCCAGTCCAACGTGACCACACGCGTGCAGCAGCTGGAGGAGCAACTCGGCGCCACGCTGTTCCTGCGCGAGGGCAAACGCATGGTGCTGACCCCTGCCGGGGAGGCGCTGCGCGGCTATGCCGACCGCCTGCTGGCGCTGGCCGAAGAAGCGCGCCAATCGGTGCACCCCCGCGAGCCCGGCGGCCGGCTGCGCCTGGGCGCCATGGAAAGCACGGCCGCGGCACGCCTGCCGCAGCCGCTGGCCCGGCTGCATGCGCAGTGGCCCGGGCTGGTGCTGGAACTGTCCACCGCCCCCTCGCGCCAGCTGGTGGAGCAGGTGCTGGCCCACACCATCGACTGCGCACTGGTGGCCTGGCCGCCGCCGGGCATTGACGCCGACGCGCCGGTGGAGCGCACCGCCGTGTTTGCCGAGGCCCTGCTGCTGGCCCTGCCCGCCGACCACCCGCCCGTGGACACGCCCCAGGACCTGCAGCTGGGCACCCTGGCCGCCTTCAGCCCCGGCTGCACCTACCGCCGTATGGGCGAGGCTTTCCTGCAGCAAAAGGACGGCAGCCCGCCGCGCGTGCTGGAGCTGGCCTCGTACCACGCCATCCTGGCCTGCGTGGCTGCCGGGCGCTGTGCGGGGGTGGTGCCCCAGGCCGTGATCGACCTGATGCGCGAACCGCCTGCCCTGCGCCTGGTGCCCCTGACCACCTGCGACACGGTGCTGGTGCGCCGGCGCGGCTACCAGTCGCCCGCGCTGGACGCGCTGCACGCCGCGCTGACCGCCAGCGAAGCGCCCCTCCCCACTGCATCCACCTGACCCCTTTTCCACAGATCGCACAAGGAGCCCCCATGCCCAACGCCTTCACCACCCACCTGGGCCTTGCGTTGCCCATCATCCAGGGCCCGATGACCGGGTCGGACACGCCCGCCCTGGCCGCCGCCGTGTCCGAGGCCGGTGGCCTGGGCATGCTGGGCTGCGGCATGCGCTCGCCCGCCGCCATGGCCGAGGCCGCCGCCGAAGTGCGCCGCCGCACCGAACGGCCCTTTGGCATGAACCTGTTTGTGCAGGCCACGCCCACGCCCGACGACGCCACGGTGCAGGCCGCGCTGCAGCGTCTGGCGCCGTTCTATGCCGAGTTCGGCCTGGTGCCCGAGCGGCCTGCCCAGTGGTGCGAAGACTTTGCCGCACAGTTCGACGCCCTCGTCGCCGCACGCCCCGCCGTGGCCAGCTTCACCTTCGGCATCCTCACGGCGGCGCAGGTGGCCAGGCTGCAGGCCGTAGGCAGCTACGTGATCGGCACCGCCACCACGCTGGCCGAGGCGCAGGCCTGGGCCGCTGTGGGCGCGAATGCGGTTAGCGCCTCCGGCATGGAAGCCGGGGGGCACCGGGGCACGTTCCTCACGCCCACGCAGCCCGGTGCCACCGGCGCGGCGCCGTCATTGGCCGACTTTGCGGCCAGCATGGTGGGCACGCTGTCGCTGGTGGCGCAGTGCGTACAGGCGCTCTCCATTCCGGTGATCGCTGCGGGCGGCATCATGGACGGGCGCGGCATTGCGGGCGCCCTGGCGCTGGGCGCCCAGGCGGTGCAGATGGGCACGGCCTTCCTGACCTGCCCCGAGTCGGCCATTGGCACCGCCTACCGCGAGGCCCTGGCCCACGCCCAGGCCACCGACACGCGCACCACCCGCATCTTCTCGGGCCGGCCGGCGCGCGGCATCGTCAACCGCATGATGCAGGCGCTGCAGGCGGACGAGGCCACCGTGCCGCCCTACCCCGTGCAGAACGCGCTGACGGGCGCGCTGCGCCGCGCGGCCGCCCAGGCGGGCCAGGCGGACTGCCTGTCGCTGTGGGCGGGCCAGGGGGTGGCCCAGGTGCGGCCCATGCCAGCGGCGCAGCTGGTGGCGTTGCTGGCCCAGGAGTGGCAGCAGGCCACCGCGCCGGGTGGAAACTCCAGTGTCGGCCACCAATAACTATTATTTCTATAGCACCAGAGGCATATTGGACAAGCGCTTGCGGCCAAAAACGCCCCAAAACCCGCGCAGCAGCCTCCCCGATATGAACAGGACGCCAAAAACCGGCGCGCTGTCAAACCCGTGCCACCGTGGAGCGGGCTTTGCCAAGCCACGGGGGGCTTCCCCTAGGGGCGAGGCGCCGCAGGCGACTCAGGTGGGCTTCACTGCCTCCAGGGCAGTTCGCGCGCCGGGCCCTGGATCATGGGTGGCTGGGCATTGAGGGTTTCGCCCGCCAGCACCCGTTCGTACATGCGCAGGTAGTTGCGTGCCATGCGCTCGGCGCCAAAGTGCTCCACCACATGCTGGTGGCAGGCGCGCGGGTCAAAGCGGTTGCCCCGCACCGCCTCGGCCAGCACCGACGCCTGGTCTGACAGTACGCCGCAATGCACGGGCACCAGCTCGGGCAAGGCGCCGTAGGGGGTGGAAAACACGGGGCAGCCGAAGTACAGGCTCTCGATCACTGCCAGCCCGAACGGCTCGTGCCAGCGCACCGGAAAGATCAGCCCGCGCGAGGCGTTGAGCAGGCCCGTCTTCTGCGTGCCACCCACCATGCCGTGGAAGTGGATCTTGCGCGACAGCGTCCAGCGAAAGCCGCGCTTGAAGTTGATGCGGTTGCCGCCCAGCACATCCAGCTCCACCCCGGCCATCTTGGCCACCTTGATGGCGCCGCGCACGTTCTTTACGCCCCAGGCCGCCTTGCCCAGGAAGTGGTAGTGCGAGCGCGGGCGGTCAAAGTCCACCGGGCCATAACCGGCCCAGTCCAGCCCGTTGTAGACGAACTCGCTGGAGCCATAGCGCGCCGCGTGGTCACGCGACAGGAACACCGTGTTGCGCGGCAGCGGCTTGGGCTTGCGGGCGTTGCCGTGCTCGGTCACCAGGTAGGGCTTGGACAGCTCGGAGCGCGGGTTGAACTGGAAATGCGTGATGTCCACGTCGGCCGGGATCTGCCCCTCCCACGGCTCGTCCGGCCGGATGGGCAGCACCTGGCCGAAGTCGCAGGTCGAGCCCTCGGGCACCAGATAGCTCACGCGGTGGCCCTGCTGCACCAGCGTCTTGCCCAGGTCCCAGATCACGCGCTCGGTACCGCCGTAGCCATACACCGGAATGGGGGAGTTGTTGACCAGCAGGATGTGCATGGCAGAGGTCCTTCAGGAAAGGGAGGCGGCTTGCCCGGGCGTTTGCAGCCGCAGGCGCTCGCGGCCTTGCAGGATGGCCAGCACCAGCATGCCCATGAACAGGTAGAACATGGTGCCGCTGTTGTGCCCCAAAAACACCTGGGTGGTGCCAAAGCCCATATACGACACGGGCAGCAGCACCCCGATCATGCGCAGGCACAGCCCTTCAGCATCGAGCACGCCCGCAGCCCCCGGGAACACGCGGCGCCGCGTGGGCCAGAACAGCACCAGGGGCACGCCATAAAAAACCAGCAAGACCACCACCCCAGGGATGCCGCGCTTGGCAAAGATGTCCAGCAGCTCGTTGTGGGCGTGGCTGAACTGCAAAACAATCGGGTGCGCCTCACCGGCAGCCACGCGGCGCTGCTTCTCGGCCTCGTAGCCGTAGCGGCCCCAGCCGGTCAGGGGGCGGTCCAGGCCCATGCGCCAGGCCAGCCCCCAGTGCGCCAGACGCTGGCCGACCGAACTGGCCGCATCGCCCCGCGACTCGTACTGCGTGATCTCCTGCCGCGCCTCATCCACGCGCAGGCGCACCTCGTTGGCCTTGAAGGCCATCAGGCCCACAGCCCCCACCACGACCAGCACGGCGCCGATGATGGCCTTGCGGGGTTGGCCGGAGCGCCCCTGGAGCCACACGCACAACAGCAGCGCCATGGGCAACACCACCCAGCCCCCGCGCGACTCGGACAGCAGCGATCCTTCCAGCCCCAGCAGAATGCCCACCGCCCAGCCCGCGCGTTGCCAGGGCGTCCAGCGGTCCCACAGCACCAGCAGCGCCACCGAGCACATCAACCCCAGCAGCAGGCTGAGCCCGCCGTACTGGATCGCATTGGTAAAGCCATTGGCGCGTGGCAGGTGCAGCACCAGAGCCTGGTACATGCCGATCAGGCCCGCCCCGCAGGCGCCCACCGCGATACCGGCCCAGAGCCAGCGCACCCGCGGGGGATAGGCCAGCACGTACAGCAGGCACGGCAGCGCCAACAGGTATTTGGCGGGCCGGTCCAGGTTGGACCAACTGCCCTGGGCCGGGTCAAAGTCCAGCGCCCAGACCGTGCCCATCGCCACGATGGAACCAAAAAGCAGCCAGGCATCGCGCCCAGGCTCGCGCCGCAGCCACACCCCGGCGGTGGCCAGGCTGCACAACAGCAGCACCACCGCCCCCCACGAATAGCCCGAGCGCACCCACAGCGCCAGGCCCGGCACCATCAACGCCGCCACGCCCGATAGGCGCACGAAAATTTCGTCAGTTTTGGTCAACGGCGCACGCTCTCACTCAGTTGCTGGTGGTCGTACTCCAGGGCGGCATACCGGAAGAACGCCTCCAGCGCCACAAACAGGCAATACAAAAAACCAGCCCCGCCACACAGAAAGCCCAGGCGGAACACATACAGGCGCAGGAACATGCTGGTGCCCGAGGCCAGGCCGCGCACTACGCCGCCCTTTTTGCCCGCCGCAGCGCGCTTGGCAGCGCCGAGCATCGCGTACTGCGTGAGCTTTTCCAGGCTGCCCCGCACCGTGGTGCGCGAGTAGTGCAACAGCCGCGCTTCGATCAGGCGGCGCGGCACGGTGCCACCGCCCGGTGGTGGCAACAGCTCGGCCTGCTCGTGCACCACGCCCGTGAACTCGCGGACCATGGCGCGCACGAACAGGCGCTCGATCTGCGATTGCGAGCGAAAGTACTTGAGTTCGTGCCCATAGGCCACCATGCGCCAGCGAATGGTCCACACGGCCTGCGCGCCCGAGCGCACGATGGCCTGCAGCTCCTGGGCGAACGCCGGAGTCATCACCTCGTCGGCATCCAGGAAGAAGATGTAGTCACCCCGCGCATGGGCCAGCAGCCGGTTGCGCTGCACGGCAAAGCCCTTCCAGTCGGGGTAGCTGTGGACTTCCGCGCCCAGGCGCTGGGCGATGGCCACGGTGTCGTCGGTGCTGCCGCTGTCCACCACCAGCAACTGGTCGGCAAACGCGGCGCTTTGCAGGCAGGCTTCGATGCGGTGCGCCTCGTTGAGGGTCAGCACCGCCACGGTCAACGTGGGCGGCGCCGATGCGCCACCGGTTGCAACTGGCATCAACCCATCAACCGGTCAGTGGCCAGCGTGCACATGCTCTCCGGCCTTCAGCCGGTACACCGTGCCGCAGTACGGGCACTTGGCTTCACCCGTGCGCGCCACGTCCAGGTACACCTTGGGGTGGCTGTTCCACAGCTTCATGTCGGCCTTGGGGCTGGGGCAAAAGACGCCGCCTTGGGCATTCAGGTCTTTGGCCAGGAGTTCTACGGTAGCTTGTGACATAGGGTTGGGTTCTCTTTGGCGCACTCTGGGGTGCGGTGCTTGAAACTGGCCGCGTCCTCGGCCAGCGGACGCCGTGGAACGGGCTTTGCCCGGCCACTGGCGTCGTCTCCCTTCCCGGCGCAGCCGAGAGAAGGGGGACGCCGCGCAGCGGCTCAGGGGGTTGTCACACTTTCGTCAGCCAGTGGGCGTATTTGGGATTGCGGCCGTTCACGATGTCGAAAAAGGCGCTCTGGATTTTTTCGGTGATCGGGCCGCGCGAGCCCACATAGTCCTCTTTACCCAGTTCGATCCGGTCGAGTTCGCGGATGGGCGTGACTTCAGCGGCCGTGCCAGTGAAGAAGGCCTCGTCGGCGATGTACACCTCGTCGCGCGTGATGCGCTTTTGCACGATCTCCAGGCCCAGGTCCTTGGCGATGTGGAACACCGTGTTGCGGGTGATGCCGTTCAGGGCACCGGCCGACAGGTCGGGCGTGTAGATCACGCCGTTCTTGACCACAAAGATGTTTTCGCCAGCGCCTTCGGACACAAAGCCCGAGCTGTCCAGCAGCAGGGCCTCGTCGTAGCCGTCGTCCGTGGCTTCCATGTTGGCCAGGATGGAGTTGGTGTAGTTGCTCACCGCCTTGGCCTGCGTCATCGTGATGTTGACATGGTGGCGGGTGTAGCTGCTGGTCTTGACGCGGATGCCGCGCTTGAGGCCTTCTTCGCCCAAATAGGCGCCCCAGGCCCAGGCGGCGACCATCAGGTGAATCTGGTTGCCCTTGGGCGAGACACCCAGCTTTTGCGAGCCAATCCAGGTCAATGGGCGCAAATAGCAGGATTCGAGCTTGTTTTCGCGCACCACGGCCTTTTGGGCCTCGTTCACTTCTTCCTTGGTGAACGGGATCTTCATGCGCAGGATCTTGGCGCTGTTGAAGAGGCGGTCGGTGTGCTCTTCCAGGCGGAAGATCGCCGTGCCGTTGGCTGTGTTGTAGGCGCGCACGCCTTCGAAGGCGCCGCAGCCGTAGTGCAGGGTGTGGGTCAGCACATGGATCTTGGCATCGCGCCAATCGACCATCTGGCCGTCCATCCAGATCTTGCCGTCACGGTCGGCCATCGAGGGAACTACGGGGCTCATGGGTGTCCTTTGGTTGCTGTGGGTCGCAAAAGCAGGATTTTACGGGCCCCCAGCCCGCCAGGAACGGCCTGCCGCCCGTGCAGCGCAGCAAACCCGCCGGAACCCGGTCGAGGCCTAAGCCCCCTGGGCGGGGGTGTCAGCGTCTGCCGGTGGGCGCTCCAGCGTCCACTTCACCAGCTTGCCCTGGCGAAATTCACAGGTCACGTGCGAACGGGTGCCGTCGGTCCAGCGGTAGATCTCCGGGTCGGCCCCTTCGGCCGACAGCAGCTCGCCCAGCGCCTGCGTCATGGCCACCACATGCATCAGGTTCACGCCCTCGGCCAGCCGCGCATTGAGCATCACGGCGCTGCCTACGTAGCCGATGGGGCGCTTGGCGGCCTTCTTCATCACATTGACCAGCCGCGTGAAGTGCAGCAGCGCCCACATGACCAGCCCGCCCACGACCGCCGCTACGCCCGCCCAGCCATAGGCCGAGAAACCAAAAACGATCAGGGCCACCGCCCCCAGGGGCACCAGGATGTTGCGCAAATTCATGGGCCCGATTGTCATACGGCGGCGCACCGGCGGCGCTGTGGGCATTGCGTAGAGAGGGTTACAAGCCGCGGACCACGTCCATGGCCTCCTCCACACGCTCCACAGCGTGGATGGTCAGGCCCTCGATGGGCTTTTTGGGCGCGTTGGCCTTGGGCACCACGGCCACGCTGAAGCCCAGCTTGGCAGCCTCCTTCAATCGCTCCTGCCCCCGGGGCGCAGGCCGCACCTCGCCCGCCAGGCCTACCTCACCAAACGCCAGGAAGCCCCGGGGCAGCGCCTTGCCGCGCAGGCTGGACGTGATGGACAACATCACCGCCAAATCGGCCGCAGGCTCGCTGATGCGCACACCGCCCACCGCGTTCACAAACACGTCCTGGTCCATGCAGGCCACGCCCGCGTGGCGGTGCAGCACGGCCAGCAGCATGGCCAGGCGGTCCTTGTCCAGGCCCACACTCAGGCGCCGGGGGCTGGGGCCGCCGCTGTCCACCAGGGCCTGGATCTCGACCAGCAGCGGGCGTGTGCCCTCCAGCGTCACCATCACGCAGCTGCCGGGCACGGGCTCGGAGTGCTGACTCAAGAAGATGGCGCTGGGGTTGCTCACGCCCTTGAGGCCCTTTTCGGTCATGGCGAACACGCCAATCTCGTTGACGGCGCCAAAGCGGTTCTTGATGGCGCGCACCAGGCGGAACTGGCTGTGGGTATCGCCTTCGAAGTACAGCACCGTATCCACCATGTGCTCCAGCACGCGCGGCCCGGCCAGAGCGCCCTCTTTGGTCACATGGCCCACCAGAATCACGGCGATGCCCGTGCCCTTGGCCATGCGCGTGAGGTGCGCTGCGCATTCGCGCACCTGGGCGACCGAACCCGGTGCGCTGGTGAGCTGGTCGGAATAGGTGGTCTGGATGGAATCGATGACGACCACGGCCGGTTGCGTGGCGTCCACCGTGGCCAATATTTTTTCGAGCTGGATCTCGGCCAGCAACTGCACCTGACTGCCCTCGATGCCCAGGCGGCGTGAGCGAAGCGCCACCTGCGCGCCGCTTTCCTCGCCCGTCACGTACAGCGTGGGCAAGCCCGCGCGCTGCAGCGCGTCCATGGCCTGCAGCAGCAGGGTGGATTTGCCAATGCCCGGGTCGCCGCCAATCAGCACCACGCCGCCCTCCACAATGCCGCCGCCCAGCACGCGGTCCAGCTCGTCGATGCCGCTGGGGGTGCGGGCCACGTCCTGGGCCTCAATGGCCGCCAGCGGCAGCACGGGTTGCGCGTTGGCCAGGCCCGCGTAGCCTTGCGGCGCACTCAGGCGGTTCTTGCCCGGCCCGGCCTCGGCCACCTGCTCGATCAGCGTGTTCCAGGCGCCGCAGGACGGGCATTTGCCCAGCCAGCGCGGGCTGGTGCCGCCGCATTCGGTACAGGTGAACGTGGTTTTTTCTTTGGCCATGGCAGGTGTCGGTGGGCGAACGCAAAAGCAGGGGCAGCCGACTATAGCGACCCGCCCCGCACACAAAGACAACAGCCCGTACGATGGCGGGCTTGGCACCGCACGGAGTTGACATTGCAGACACCCACCAACCGCTTCAAACAGGCCATGGCCCAGGGCCAGGCGCAAATCGGCCTCTGGCTCGGACTGGCCAACGGCTACAGCGCCGAAATCCTCGCGGGCACCGGCTACGACTGGCTGCTGGTCGATGGCGAGCACGCGCCCAACGACCTGCGCTCCATCCTGCACCAGCTGCAGGCCATCGCCAGCGCCACCAGCGCCCTGCCCCCCGGAATGCAGGCGCCCCACCCCATCGCCCGGGTGCCGGTGGGCGACACGGCACTGATCAAGCAGTACCTGGACATCGGCGCACAGACCCTCCTGGTGCCCATGGTCGATACGCCCGAGCAGGCCCAGCAACTGGTGCGCGCCACACGCTACGCGCCCGAAGGCGTGCGCGGCATGGGCAGTGCGCTGGCGCGCTCGTCGCGCTGGCAGGCCTACCCGCAGTACGTGCACGAGGCCAACCAGCAGATCTGCCTGCTGGTGCAGGCCGAGACGGTGGAGGCCATGGCCAACCTCGATGCGATTGCCGCCACGCCCGGTGTGGACGGCGTGTTCATCGGCCCGGCCGACCTGTCGGCCTCGATGGGCCACCCCGGCAACCCAGGGCACCCGGATGTGCAGGCCGCCATCCACGACGGCATCGCGCGCATCCTGCGCGCGGGCAAGGCGCCGGGCATCCTGGCCACCACCGAATCGCAGGCGCGCCAATGGCTGGCGGCTGGAGCGCTGTTTGTGGCCGTGGGCGTGGACACCATGCTGCTGGTGAGCGCTGCGCAGGAGCTGCTGGCCCGCTACCGCAGCGCGGCCGACGCCGCCCCCAACCGGCCCGCAGGCTACTGAACTTTTCTTCTTCCAGACCCAAGGACAGACATCCATGAAAGCATGTATTTACGGCGCGGGCGCCATCGGCGGGTGGCTGGGCGTGGCCCTGGCGCAGGCGGGCCACACCCTCAGCATGGTGGCGCGGGGCGACACGCTGCGCGCACTGCAGGCCGATGGCTTGCGCCTGCGCCGCCCCGACGGCACGCTGGCGCAGGTGGCCGTCACGGCCCACAACGACCCTGCAGCCCTGGGCGTGCAAGACCTGGTGGTTGTCGCCGTCAAGGCGCCGGGCCTGCCTGACGTGGCGCGTGCCATGGCCCCGCTGATCGGGCCCGACACCATCGTGCTTACTGCCATGAACGGTGTGCCGTGGTGGTTCCTTGACGGCTTTGGCGGCGCGGCGCAGGGGCGTGCCCTTGAATCCGTGGACGCGGGCGGCGTGATCGCCAGCGCTATCCCGACGAGCCATGTGCTGGGCAGCGTGGTGCACACCAGCTGTTCGCTGGAGGCGCCGGGCTTCGTCAAACAACATTTCGGCAACCGTCTCATCGTGGGCGAGCCCGACGGCAGCCGCGGCGAGCGCCTGCATGCCCTGGCCGACGCGCTGCAGCACGGCGGCATCGATGTGGAGGTGAGCACCACCATCCAGAAAGACATCTGGTTCAAGCTGTGGGGCAACCTCACGGTCAACCCCATCAGTGCCCTGACGGGTGCCACCACCGACCGCATCCTGGACGACGACCTGGTGCGCGGCTTTGTGAGCGCCGTGATGCTGGAAGCCAAGGCCATTGGCGAAAAGCTGGGCCTGCCGATCGACCAGCAGCCCGAAGACCGCCACGCCGTCACGCGCAAGCTGGGCGCGTTCAAGACCTCGATGCTGCAGGACGTGGAAGCGAACAAGCCCCTGGAGATCGACGCCCTGGTGGGCGCCGTGCGCGAGCTGGGGCAGATCACCCACACGCCCACGCCCCACACCGACGCCTTGCTGGGCCTGGTGCGGCTGATGGCGCGCACACGCGGCCTGTACTGAGAGCGGCTAACAAAACTCTTCTGGCGTCGTTGCTGTGTCTTGTCGTACTGCTCGTACTGCCTGCGACACAGCGCCTAGCCAGAACCGCTTCGCTGAGTTTTGTTAGCCGCTCTGAGTCATCTCAAGCAATATCGGCTGCAGGCGCTAATGGAATATGCGCAGGCAGCTATTCAATTAATAGCATATTAACCATGACCCAACTCACGCTGTACTACACCCCCGGCACCTGCGCGCAGGCCGTTCGCATCGCTCTGGAAGAAGCGGGCGCCCCCTACGACCTGGTGCGCGTGGACTTCGCGGCCGGCCAGCAACGCACACCCGAATACCTGGCGGTGAACCCCAAGGGCCGCGTGCCCGCACTGGCCACGCCGCAAGGCACGCTGACGGAGACCCCTGCATTGCTGGCCTATGTGGCGCAGAGCTTTCCCGCAGCGCGCCTGGCGCCCGCCGACGCCTACGGCTTTGCGCGTCTGCAGGAGTTCCACAGCTACCTCGCGTCCACCGTGCACATTGCCCACGCCCACCGCCCCCGCGCCAGCCGCTGGGCCGACGAGCCCGAGGCCCAGGCCGCGATGCAGCGCAAGGTGCCGCAGAACATGACCGACTGTTTCAACCTCATCGAAAGCCACTACCTGCCGAACGCGGACCAGGGTCCGTGGGTGATGGGCGAGCAATACACGGTGGCCGACGGCTACCTGTTCACCATTGGCACTTGGCTGCACAGCGACGGTGTGGACATAACCCAGTTTCCGAAGGTGTTTGCACACACGCAGCGCATGCTGCAGCGCCCGGCGGTGCAGCGCGCAATGGCCTGATACGCCCCTTCAGCAGGCGCAAAAAAGCCCCGGTGCTTCGGGTCAGAAGCACCGGGGCTTTTTGTTTGCGACGGGGATCAGTTCACCTTCAAATACCGCCAGTCGATGCGGTTGTCCGCGCGATGGATGATCTCCACCTTCTTGGTACCCGCCCACGGAATCACCTGGTTGTACAGCGGGATGTGCGACACCAGCTCATGCTCCTTGATCAACGCCTGCTCGATCAGGCCGTTGCGCGTCGCAGTGTCCGTCTCCTTCTTCACACGCTCGATCAGCGCGTCCATCTGCGGGTCAGAGAAGCGGCCCAGGTTGAAGTTGCCATCGCCGCCCGCACCGGGCGAGCGCACCAGCGACTGCAGGCTGTAGAACGCGTCAAACGTGGGCACGCCCCAGCCCAGCAGGTAGATGCTGGCCTCGTTGCGCTGAATCATGGGGAAGTAGGTCGCAAATGGCAGCGAGCGCAGCTTGGCCTTCACGCCCACCTTGGCCCAGTGTGAGGTGATGGCCTGGCACAGCTGCTCGTCGTTGATGTAGCGGCCCGCGCTGCACGCAAAGTCCACCTCAAACCCGTTGGGGTAGCCCGCATCGGCCAGCAGTTTCTGCGCTGCCTTGGGGTCGTAGGGGTAGCGCACGTCGGCCTTCTTGGTCCAGCCGTTGACCTGGTTCGCGATCAGCGTGCCGGTGGGCTGGGCCAGGCCACGCAGCACCACGCGCTGGATGGACTGGATGTCGATGGCCTGGTACAGCGCCTTGCGCACGCGCAGGTCCTTCAGCGGGTTCTTGCCCTTCACGTCCGAGCCGGGCAGCTCGTCGCGGAACTGATCCAGGCCCAGGAAGATGGTGCGGTACTCCGGCCCCTCCAGCACCTGCAGGTTGGGCGTCTGCTTGATGCGCGCCAGGTCTTGCAGGCTGGGGTCGATCACAAAGTCCACCTCACCCGACAGCAGCGCCGCTGTGCGCGTGGCGTCGGCCTTGATGGGGGTGTAGATGATCTCGGTCAGGTTGGTGGGGTACTTGCCCTTGCCCCACCAGTGCGGGTTGGGCTCCAGCACCACGCGCTGGTCGGGCGTCCACTGCTTGAGCTGGTAGGGGCCGGTGCCCAGCGCGTTGCGGTGGGCAAAGTTCTCGTCCTTGGTCTTGATGTCCTTGGGCTCGACCGACTTGTTCTTTTCGGCCCAGGCCTTGCTCATGATGCGCAGCTCGGTGAGCTGGTTCACCAGCACGGGGTTGGGCAGGTCGGAGTGGATGTCGATGGTGTAGGCATCGACCTTTTCCACACGGTCGATGCCCTGGGTGTAGACCGCGAAGTTGGAGCTTTTGGCCTTGGCCCGCTCCAGCGAGAACTTGGCGTCGTCGGCGGTGAACTCGCTACCGTCGCTGAACTTCACGCCCTTGCGCAAGGTCAGGCGCAGCTGCGTGGGCTTGATGAGCTTCCACTCGGTGGCCAGCGACGGCTCGGGCTTGAAGGTCTTGCTGTTGTATTCCACCAGCGTGTCGTACACCGCGCCGTGCATGGTGTTGTTCACGCCCACGTTCTGGGTGTGGATGTCCCAGGTGGAAATGTCCACCGAGCGGGACCAGCGGAAGGTGGCGGACTGTGCGGCCAGGGGCAGGGCCGCAACAACGGCGGCGGCCAGGAGAAGGTGTTTGAAGCGCATGGGCGGGAGGATAGGCAAAAACGCCAAAAAATGCTGAATGGCCAGACTATCCCCCAAGCGGCGCTTTTAGAAAACGAACTTATTCTTCTTAGCTTAGAGCCATCACCCCTGCCAGCGCCAGCATGGTGGTGGCCGTCACCCCGTCCAGCACCCGCCACGCCGCCGGGGTGGCAAACAATGGCGCCAGCCAGCGGGCGCCCAGGCCGATCAACAAGAACCACAGCGCGCTGGCCAGCGAGCCACCCGCCGCAAACAGTGCACGCCCCCAGGCCGGGTACGGCGTGGCCATGGTGCCCAGCAGCACCACGGTGTCCAGGTAGACATGCGGGTTGAGCCAGGTGAGCGCCACCACCGTGGCCAGCGTGGTGCGCAGGCTGGTGCCGGGGCCGCTGGTGGCCACCAGCAACTGGCCGGGGCGCAAGGCGCGCGCGGCGGTCTGTGCGGCGTAGACCAGCAAAAACAACGCGCCCGCCCAGCGCATAAGCTGCGCCCATTCGGGCCGGGCCAGCAACACGCCGCCCATGCCCCACACGCCCACCTGCAGCAGCACCGCGTCCGACAACGCGCACACCAGCACCACGGGCATCACATGCTCGCGCCGCAGGCCCTGGCGCAGCACAAACGCGTTTTGCGCGCCAATGGCCATGATGAGCATGGCGGTGGATGTGAAACCGTGAGCGAAGGCAGTGGAGACCATGGGCACAGATTCTGGCCAAGGGCCTGCGTTGACGCCAGCTATACTTTTTAACGATCCGTCAGAATAGCTAACCATCCATGCAACTCGACTCCGCCCAGCTCAACGCGTTTGCCACGGTGATCGATGAGGGCAGCTTCGAGCGCGCGGCGGCGGTGCTGCATGTCACGCGCTCGGCGGTGTCGCAGCGCATCAAGCTGCTGGAAGAGCGCGTGGGCCAGGTGCTGGTGCGCCGCGCCACCCCCTGCACGCCCACCGAGGCGGGCCAGGCGCTGTACCGCCATGCGCGCGAGGTGGCGCTGAGCGAGGCCGATGCGCTGGCCACCATTGGCGGCGGGCAGCACAGCACCACGCGGCTGGCGATTGGCGTGAATGCCGACTCGCTGGCCACCTGGTTCCCCCACGCCATGGCGCAGGCGGCCGAGGGGCAGGCCATCACCTTCGACATCCATGTGGAAGACCAGGACCATTCGGCCAACCTGCTGCGCGAGGGCCGCGTGATGGCCGCCGTGACGGCCGACCCGCAGCCCGTGCAGGGCTGCCAGGTGCTGCCGCTGGGCACGCTGCGCTACCGCGCGCTCGCAAGCCCTGCGTTCATGGAGCGCCACTTTGCCCAAGGGGTGAACGCCACCACGCTGGCGCAAGCGCCCATGCTGGTGTTCAACCGCAAGGATGCGCTGCAGGCGCGTTTTGTGGGCCGCATCACGCGCCGCAAGCTCGCACCACCCGTGCACTGGCTGCCCGAGGCCCACGCCTTCGTCAAAGCCACCCGCGCCAGCCTGGGCTGGGGCATGACGCCCGACCCGCTGGTGGAGGACGACCTGAAGAGCGGCGCCCTGGTCGAGCTGATTGCGAACAAGCCCGTGGATGTACCGCTGTACTGGCAGTGCTGGCGCCTGAATGTGCAGGCGCTGCAGCACGTCACACAGGCGGTACAGCGGGCGGCGGCGCTTACCCTGCTGCGCTGACCAGGTCCTCGTGGTGGTCCGCCGCGCCACGCTTCCAGTAGGCAGAGATGCGCATGCGTTTCGGGTCCACGCCCGGCTTGGCGAGCACGGCGCGGCGCACGGCGGCCATGTCGCTGTGTTCGCCCGCAGCCCAGACAAAGCCCGCGCCGGGTGGCAGCGCCAGGGCTTCGACGGCAGCAGGCAATGCGTTCACCCACTGCAGGTCCACCTGCGCCGCACTCGCCAACACCCGCTGGTCGGCCGGGTTGTTCAGCTGGATGCGCACCGTGGCCACCGCGCTGGCGGGCAGCTCGGCAAGGCGGCGGGCGATGGCGGGCAGCGCGGTTTCGTCGCCCAGCAGCCAGTGCCAGTCAAAGCCCATGGGCACCACCATGCTGCCGCGCGGCCCGGCAATCCCCACCCACTGGCCGACGGCGGCGCTGGCGGCCCAGTCGGTGGCGGGGCCCGCGTCGTGCAGGGCGACTTCAATGTCCAGCTCGCCCGCAGCGGCGTCAAAACGCGCGGGGGTGTAGTCACGCAGCACGGGGCGGGGGCCGTCGAACACGGGGCGGCCGTCCTGCAGCGTGGGCAAGGTGGGGCGGTCCTGCCCGGGCGCAGGAAGGATGAGCTTGAGGTGGTCGTCAAACCCGGCGCTCGCAAACCCTGCCAGTTCGGGGCCGGCCAGGGTCAGCCGTACAAAGCCAGGGCTGACCTGGGTGCGGCGCACCACCTGGAGGTGGCGGCCCTGCAAAGGGTGGCGAATGCGCTCGATGGCGAGGGAGGGGGCCGTGGCGGCCAGGGGCAGAGGTGCGTTCATGGCGTAAAATGTTGATTTAATCAACCAAATCATCCGCCATTCAGTTGACTTTGTCAACCGATAGCCACGCCATGCCCCCACGCGCCCGCCCCGATGTGTTTGAAGCTCTGCACGACCTGATGCACGCCTACCGGGCGCGCATGGTGCGCGCCATGACCTCCGTGCACCCGGACCTGACCTTCAACGAGGTGCGCGCGCTGAACTTCATTGGCCGCCACCCCGGCGCCACGCAGAAAGAGCTGGTGCGCCACAGCGGCGCCGACAAGGCCCAGGTGGCACGCATGCTGGGCCTGTTGCAGGACAAGGGCTGGCTGGAGCGCCAGCCACACGTCGAGGACCGGCGCAGCCTGTGCCTCACGTTGAGCGCCGAGGGCCAGGCGCTGTACCAGGCCCTGCAGGCCGCGCGGCAAACCCTGTCGGCCCAGGTGCTGGCGGGCTGCGACGACGACACCCAGGCGCAGTTGCTGGCCCTGCTGGCGCGGGTGCGGACCAACCTGGACGCGCTGCCGCCCCTGGAGACTGGCGAGGACTGCGGCCACGGCAAGGGCCGGTCCTCCCGGTAGGGGCCCCTCGGAGGCGCTTCCGACGCTTTTTCAAGGGATTTTTGCCCCAAGCGCTAGTGCAATATGCCCTAGCAGCTATCAAATAGAGAGCAAATCACCGCCCCTGGATCACCCGCAACGCCTCGGGCAGCGAATGCACATGGGGCAGGAAGTGGTCGATGGTGGCGCCCAGCAGCACGGCGCAGACCAGCGCGCCCAGCAGGGGCTTCCAGGTCAGCCGCACGGCGGCGCTGAGCCAGCCCTCGCGCTCCACCCCCACGGCGGCGCGGGCCGTGGCCACCGAGAAGGCGATCTCCACCGCCACCGTGAGCAGCACATCCCAGCCAAAGAACAGCATGGCAAGCGAGCCCGCGCCCAGAATGAGCGCCGCGCCAATGAGAAAGATGGCCACCACGGGCACGACCACCACCGCGCCCTCATCGGCGCTGCCCAGTGCATCGGCCGCGCCCCCGGCAATGTCGCCCAGCACGCTGGAGTCGCTGCTGGAGCCCCCGCTGGACAGGCCTTGCGTCCACCCGCCCCCAAAGTCCCCCGATGCGCCACCGCCGCCAAAGTCGCCCCCGCCGGTGCGCGGCACAGGCACCTGGCCGCCCCCCGAGGGACCGTTGCCACTGGGCCAGGAGATGTCGGGCAGGTCCACACTGCCATCGCCCGACGGCCCATCCCGTCGCACCAGCCGCGCTGCCCACGCGCGCAGCACCAGCAGATAGCCGATGTAGCCCACCGACAGCGTGATCAAGTACCGCAGCGCCAGCGAATCCACGCCCAGCACCATCTGCAGGTGCGAGGTGGCCCACATCAGCAGCAGCGTGAAGCTGCCGATCAGCAACCCATGCCAGCGCAGGCTGTAGCGCTGCTGCAGGGTGCGCGCCACCGCGCCGTGGTGCGGCATGCGCACTGAGCGCCACGTGGAGCTGCTTTTCTTCTTGGAAGCTGAGGGGTTGCTGCGGGGTGTGGCCATGGAAGGATCGCGCTGCGCGCGGTGGCAAACAGACGGCGCCATTTCACACCAGTTTGCGGCCGCTCCGCGCGCAGCCGATACCCACTGCGTGAACTGTTACCCGAACCGCAGGGTAGAGATAGAGAGAAGGTGGACGTCAGGCCCCGCCGTCCACCGCCACCGGAACGCGCTGCGCCAGGGCACACATCAGCTCATAGCCCACGGTGCCCGCCGCCTGCGCCACCTCGTCGATGGACAACACCACGCCATTGCTGGCGCGGCCCCACAGCGTGACCTCGCTGCCAAAGCCTGCTTCCACACCCGCTTGCTGCAGGGGCGTGAGGTCCACGGTCACCATGTCCATGCTCACCCGCCCCACCAGGCGCGTGCGCACGCCGTTCACCAGCACCGGCGTGCCGGTGTCGCAGTGGCGCGGGTAGCCGTCCGCGTAGCCACAGGCGGCGATGCCGATGGTGAGCGGGCCGTCGGCCGTGAAGCGCGAGCCATAGCCCACGGTGTCGCCCGCCTGCAGCTGCTGCGTGGCGATGAGGCGGGTGGACAGCGTCATGGTGGGTTGCAACCCCCAGTGGCTGGCGTTGTGCTCGGGGAAGTCCGGCGCGCTGCCATACACCACGATGCCCGCGCGCACCCAGTCGGCACGCACGCCCGCATCCTGCGCGTGGCGCAGCGTCGCGGCGCTGTTACTCAGGCTGCGCTCGCCGGGCAGGTCCTGCGCCGCGGCGTTGAAGGCCGCCATCTGGTGCGCAATGCCACGCGGGCCGTCGGCGTCGCTGAAGTGGGTCATGAACGAAATCTCGTCCACCTGCGGCAGCGCGTTGAGCCGGGCCCACGCGGCGCGGTAGCGCTCGGGCGTGAAGCCCAGGCGGTTCATGCCCGAGTTCATCTTGAGGAACACCCGGTGCGGCACCTGCGTCTTGTGGGCGGCCAGCATGTCGATCTGCTCGTCGCAATGCACGGCATGCCACAGCCCCAGGCGCGAGCACAGTTCCAGGTCGCGCGGCTCGAACACGCCTTCGAGCAGCAGGATGGGCCCGCGCCAGCCCAGGTGGCGCACGCGCTCGGCCTCGGCCAGGTCCAGCAGCGCAAAGCCGTCGGCGCCGCGCAGGCCTTCGTACACCCGCTCGATGCCATGGCCGTAGGCATTGGCCTTGACCACCGCCCAGACCTTGGCGTCGGGCACCGACCGGCGCACGCGCTCGAGGTTGTGGTGCAGGGCCGTGGTGTGGATGGTGGCAGCAATGGGACGGGGCATGGGACAGACCTGATGAAGCGAGGGATTTACCGGGGGACCAGCGCCGGATTCTGGCACTGTGGCCGTTTATCCGCGTGATATAACCGCCTGTCCCTCGCTACGATTCCTCACATTTACCAGGGCATCAGCCCAACTGATGCTCTCACCAGCTATTCGATGAAGCGCGGTTTTTACACCATCATGTCGGCGCAGTTTTTCAGCTCGCTGGCCGACAACGCACTCTTCGTAGCCGCTGTGGAACTCCTGCGCACCGGAGGCGCCCCCGAGTGGCAGCGCGCGGCCCTGGTGCCCATGTTCGCATTGTTCTATGTGGTGCTGGCCCCCTTCGTCGGCGCCTTTGCCGATGCGCTGCCCAAGGGCAAGGTCATGTTTGTCAGCAACGCCATCAAGGTGGCGGGCTGCCTGATGATGCTGTTTGGCTCCCACCCGCTGATCGCCTACGCCGTCGTCGGCCTGGGGGCTGCGGCCTACTCGCCCGCCAAATACGGCATCCTGACCGAGCTGCTGCCCGCGTCGCAACTCGTTAAGGCCAACGGCTGGATCGAGGGCCTGACGATTGCATCGATCATCCTGGGCGTGCTGTTTGGCGGCCAGCTGGTGGGGCAGCAGTTGTCGGGCATGCTGCTGGGCTTTGACTTTCCGCTGATCGACACCGGTGTGGACACGCCCGCCGAGGCCGCCATTGCCGCGCTGATCGCCGTGTACGCGCTGGCCGCATGGTTCAACACCCGCATCCCGCACACGGGCGTCGAGATGCGCCCCCTGCGCGCCGACCCCTCGCGCAGCGTGCTGGCCAACACCCTCAACCTGCTGCCCGACTTCTGGGCCTGCAACAGCCGCTTGTGGCGCGACAAGCTGGGCCAGATCTCGCTGGCCACCACCACCCTGTTCTGGGGCGCCGGTGGCAACCTCAAGTTCATCGTGCTGGCCTGGGCCGCCGTGGCCCTGGGCTACAACACCACGCAGGCCTCGGCCCTCACGGGTGTGGTGGCCATCGGCACCGCCGTGGGTGCCGTGGTGGCCTCGATGCGCATGCGCCTGGACATGGCCACCCGCGTGATCCCGCTGGGCATTGCGATGGGGCTGCTGCTGATCCTGATGGTGTTCATCAGCAACATCTGGCTGGCCATCCCCTTCCTCATCGTGCTGGGCGGCCTGGGCGGCTACCTGGTGGTGCCCATGAACGCACTGCTGCAGCACCGGGGCCACAACCTGATGGGCGCGGGCCGGTCGATTGCCGTGCAGAACTTCAACGAGCAGGCCTGCATCCTGGGGCTGGGGGCGTTCTACAGCCTGTCGCTCAAACTGGGCCTGTCGGTGTTTGGCGCCATCACCACCTTCGGGCTGGTGGTGGCGGGCATCATGTGGATCATCCGCCGCTGGCACCAGCGCAACTGCGTGAACCACCGCGACGAAGTGAACCACCTGCTGGACATCGCGCGGCACGATACGCACCATTGACTCCTGATTGCGAAGCCCCCCTGTGCGGCTTCGCCGCTTCCCCCGAGGGGGACGCACCCAGTGGCCTGGCAGAGCCAGTTCCACGGGTGCACTGGCGAGGAGCCGCCCCGGTTTTGAGTGCTATGCCATGGCGCCAATTGCTACATAATTTATAGCTATCAGCGCATATTCAACTAGCGCTACCGCCTGTTTTTGCCTTCAATGCACTCTCCACTGCCCTTCGCCGCCCTGCTGTTCAACGCCTTTGTCTGGGGGCTGGCGTGGTGGCCGTTCCAGCACATGCACCAGGCGGGGCTGCACCCCTTGTGGGCCACGGCCTGCATGTATGCGGTGGTGCTGCTGGCGCTGCTGGCCTGGCGCCCCGGCATCTTGCAGCAGGTGCGCGCGCATCCGCAGCTGTGGCTGCTGGCGCTGGCCTCGGGCCTGAACAACGTGGCCTTCAACTGGGCCGTGACCATTGGCGACGTGGTGCGCGTGATCCTGCTGTTCTATCTGATGCCCGCCTGGGCCGTGCTGCTGGCCTGGAAGGTGCTGGGCGAGCGCCCAACCCCTGCGGCGCTGCTGCGCCTGGCGCTGGCTTTCTGCGGCGTGGTGCTGGTGCTGCTGCCCGAGGGCGCGCCTGCATCGCGCCTGCTGCAGAACCTGTCGCTGGCCGACGCTCTGGCGCTGTTGGGCGGCTTCATGTTCGCGCTCACCAACGTCACGCTGCGCCGCCTGCACACCGTGCCGGGGCCCGCGCGCATGTTCTCGATGTTTGGCGGCTGCATGCTCATGGCGCTGGCCGTAGCCAGCATTGGCCTGCAAGTGGGCGTGGTGGAACCCTTCCCCACCGTCAACAGCACCTGGGTCGTCACCGGCCTGCTGCTGGCCGGGGTGCTGATGCTGGGCAATTGGGCGCTGCAATTTGGCGCCGCCCGCCTTGCGGCGGGCACCACGGCGCTGGTGATGCTGTCGGAGGTGATGTTTGCCAGCGTGTCGTCGGCCCTGCTGGGCGCGGCCACGCTGAACACGCGCACCGTGCTGGGCGGGGCGCTGATCCTGCTGGCATCGCTGCTGGCCGCGCTGCAGTTCCGCCGACCGGGCGCTGCGGGCCCTCATTGATGGATTGACCCGGCTGCGTACAGGCCTCTGCAGCTGGGGCTACGATGGCCCGTCATCCCCACCCGGAGAACCCGCATGTCCACCAGCATCTACGACTTTGAAGCCCTGCAGATGAACGGCCAGGCCGTGCCCCTGTCGCAATACCGCGGCAAGGTATTGCTCATCGTGAACACCGCCAGCGCCTGCGGCTTCACGCCCCAGTTCGGCGGGCTGGAAGAACTGCACAAGGAATACGCAGACAAAGGCCTCGTCGTGCTGGGCTTCCCCTGCAACCAGTTCGGCGCCCAGGACCCCGGCAGCAACGACGAGATCGCCAGCTTCTGCCAGCTCAACTACGGCGTGAGCTTTCCGATGATGGCCAAGATCGACGTGAACGGCGCCAACGCCTCGCCCCTGTACCAGTGGCTCACCGCCGAAGCCCCGGGCCTGCTGGGCAGCAAGGCCATCAAGTGGAACTTCACCAAGTTCCTGGTCGGCAAGGACGGCCAGGTGATCCGCCGCTATGCGCCGCAGGATACGCCGAAGAAGCTGGCGGGGGATATTGAGGCGGCGTTGGCCGCCTGAATCACTGACCTGTTCAGTCTGCGGCAGCCGCCAGGGTAGGCAGCCACCGGCAGGACACCCGCTCTCGGCCCGTCACCGGATGGGCGTCCACCAGCCCTTCCACCAGGCCGTGGCGGGCATAAAAGCGCCTCGCACCGCTGTTGGCGGTTGCCACATGCAAGGTCCAGCCACCCGGGCACAGGCGATGCGCCTGTTGCAGCAGTTCGGCCCCCACGCCCTGGCCCTGCCAGTCGGGGTCCACAAACAGCTGGTGCACATGGGCCTGGGCAGGGTCCAGCACCAGGAACGCCGTGACCTCGGGGCCTTCGGCACGCACCAGCGTTACACACGGCGGGCCGAACTCCGCGCGGACCCGCGCCTCCCAATGGGCGAGCGGGGCCACCAACGCCACGGAAGGATTGGCGGAGCACCAGGCCCGGCGCCAGACGCGGGCCAGGGGCGTGCAGTCCGCGTCGGTGGCGGGCCGCAGAAGCGGCAACAGGGATACCGGGGCGCGAACGGGCATGCCAGGATTGTGTCAGCCCATCGGGGGCTGGGCCTGTGCCCGCAGGGCGACTCCCGCACGGGGCGCAGACGGCCCTCTCACACCCGGCAAACCGAACAGCGGCCGCAACCACCGTACGCGCCACACCACCGCCGTCAGCGCCCAGCACAGCACCACCGTCCCAGCCACCAGGGCCAGTGGCTCTGCCACCGGCCCCAGTTGCGCTGGCGCCAGCCACACCGCCAGCACGATGATGGCCGTCTGGTGCAGCAGGTACCAGGGGTAGACCGACTCGTTGGCCCAGCGCAGCCAGGGCCAGGGCCGGTTGAGGCGGTGATGCGCCCAGCCCAGGATGGCCAGCAGCGTCGTCCACAGGTAGCCGTCTGCCAGCACGCGCAGGGGCAGACGCGCAGCGCGCAAACCGTGTTGCTGCGCCGCTCCCAGCAGCCCCAGGTAACAAACCAGCAGCACCACCGCCAAAACGAAGGCGCGCCAGCGCAGGCGCACGAATTCCGCCCATAGACCGGTATCCAGTCCGATCCAGTAGCCGTAGACGAACACCGTGAAGTACACCGCGTGCAACCAGGCATCGTGGATCAAATCGTGCGTGGGCGGGAAATGCGGCCACAACAGTACCGAATACAGCGCCAGCGGCAGCACGGGCACCCCGACCAGCGCCGCGCCCCGCAGACCGGTGAACGCCCGGCGCACACGCTGCCCGGCGGTGGATTCGGCCAGGGGCAGCAGCACGGCCAGCACCACGGTATAGACCCACAGGTAGGCCAGGTACCACAGGTGGTTCCAGGTGACGCCCGCATGCCAGCCATCGAACGCGCCCGGCGGCCAGGTGCTGCCGCTGTAGTAGCGCAGCAGAAACGCACCGAAGCCCGGTGCGATGAGCCCGTTGGCCACGCCCTGCGCGTACGGCTGGTAGGGCACGATGACCGCCATGCCAAAGGCCAGCGGGATCAGCAGGCGCAGGGTGCGCAGCCGCACCAGCCCAGGCACCGTCTGTCCCCGCCGCACGAACCCGAAGGCGAGGCCGGAAATCAGGAATACCAAGTCCATGCGCCAGAGATTGAGTGCCCGCATGGGCGCCTGCAGCCATTCCGCAGCGTGCGGGCTTTTGAGGTGCCAGTGCCATTCGGCCACGTAGTACATGGCCACGTGGTACAGGATGACCAGGGCAAAGGCCAGCGCCCGCAGCGCGTCGATGTCATGGCGGCGGACGGGGGTGGAGGCACAGGAGGACATAGGCATGGCATCACAAATGCAAAAGGAACACAGGGGCTGATGCTGCGTCCCCGCCCCTGCGCCCACCACGACCAGGGGACGAGTTGGGGGGCCTTTGGGACCAGCGGGGGTCGGCAGGGACGAATCGCAGCTGTCCCGGAGCCACAGCGGCCCAGCCCTGCCTACACTTGCCCCCATGACCGCCCCCGCCGCGCCCGCCTGGATCGACCGCCACCCCCACGACCGCGCCCTGCGGCGCCGTGCTGAGGTCTGTTTTTGGGCCGTGGTGCTGCTGGTGCAGGCGGCCTTCAACACCGTGGTGACCCGGATCGAACTGCGCAGCGCTGGGCAGGCCGTGGCCGCATGGGAGCCCCTGCTGTGGGAGCTGACGAGCGCGCTGGTGGTGGCGGCGCTGATCCCGGCCGTGGTGGCTTTCGAGCAGCGCTTTGTGCTGCGCTGGGGCACGCTGCGGCGGCACCTGCCTTGGCATGTGCTGGCCAGCGCGGTGTATTGCACCATGCACCTGGCAGGCATGTGGGCGCTGCGCTACGCGGGCTATGCAGCGCTGGGCGAGCACTACCAGCCGCCCGGCTGGTGGGCGCAGTGGGGGTACGAATACCTGAAGGATGTGCGCAGTTACACACTCACGGTGTGTGCGCTGGTGAGTTACCGCTTTTTGCTGCTGCGCCTGCAGGGCGAGGCCCGCGTGCTGGATGCGCCCGAGCCCCCCTCCCCGCCTGCACTCCAGGAGCACGCCCCGGCCCCGGATGCCACCGCGCCGGACGATCCGCTCGCCCCCCCATCACCGCCCGCGCAGCGCCCCGAGCGCTTCCTGGTGCGCAAGCTGCGCCGCGAGTTCCTGATCGCTGCGGGCGATATCGCCTGGCTGCAGGCCCAAGCCAACTATGTGGGCCTGCATGTGAACGGGCACGACTACCTGCTGCGCTCCACGCTCACCGACTTCCTCACGCAGTTGGACCCTGCGCGTTTTGTGCGCGTGCACCGCAGCTACGCCGTCAACCTGGATGCCATTGCCGTCATCGAACCGCTGGACAGCGGCGACGCGCGTTTGGTGATGAAGGATGGGAGCAGCGTGCCGTGCAGCCGCCGGTACCGCGACGGGCTGGCGCCCTCCCGCATGGATTGAGCGCGCCCAGCTCAGGCATTGAGCCCCGGCGTTTTCGCGCCCCCCCATTCGGGTGGGCCCTCGGCCATCTCGGCCTCGACCTTGCGCAGCAGGTCGGCCAGGGTCTTCCCGGGCTCCTGACGGAACTGCTCTTCGAGCACCACCAGATCCACGATGCGGTCGATGCGAAAGCCCCGGAAATCATTGCGCAGCTCGCACCAGGCCGACAGCGTCCAGACCTTGCCCCAGTAAAAGCAGCCCAGCGGCCGCAGGCGGCGCAGACTGGGGCGGCCATGCACGTCGGCGTAGTCGATCTGCACCATGTGGCGGCTGTGCACCGCCTCGCGCAGTGCCTGCAGGTGGGACTGCACGCGGGGGTCGAGCCCCACCGAGGGCGCATACAGCGCCTGCGCCTCGGCCGCGACACGCGCCGCCGGGGGCAGCACGGACAGGATCTTGCCCAGCGCCATCTCCACCTCGCGGGCCAGGCCGGCGTCCAGCCAGGCTTGGGCCAGGCGGGCCGCCGCCACCAGGGCATTGGCTTCGCCCTGGCTGAACATCAGCGGCGGCAGGTCAAAGCCCGCGCCCAGGCGGTAGCCCACACCGGCTTCGCCCTCAATGGGCACGCCCTGGTGCTGGAGGTCCGCCACGTCGCGGTAGATGGTGCGGGCCGAGACTTCGAGCCGCTCGGCCAGGAAGGCGGCGGTGGACAGGCGCCGCCCCCGGATGAGCTGGACGATCTGGAACAGGCGGTCAGCGCGACGCATGAACGTAGCCCCGGGGGCGAACTGCCGCCGACCGCTTGGGCCGTATCAGGTCGCAAAACTCAGCCATGGCCTTTGCTCTGCTGCACCAGTGCGTCGTCGATCTGAGCTGCGCACACGAATGCGGGGCGCTGCATGAACGGCTGCGCATACCGCTCGAACGCCGGGCGACGTTCGATGGTGCCGAACTGCATGCCCCAGATCAGGTGCGCGCCCACATATAGGTCCACTGCGGTGAAATGGTCGCCGCAGAGGTACGGCCCCTGGCTCACGGCTTGCTCCAGGGTGTTCATCACATCGGCGTAACTGCCGTAGCCCACCATGGCCGCGCGTTCGGCGGGTGCCAGCAGGTTCAGCGCCTTGGCGGTGGCGGCGCTTTCCAGAGGGCCGGCGCAAAAGAACAGCCAGCGATAGTAGGCCGCGCGGGCTGGTGTTCCCACGGCCGGCGCCAGCGATTTGTCGGGGAACAGGTCGGCCAGATAGGCGCAGATGGCCGCCACCTCGGTGACCACCGCCTGCCCGTGCCGCAGTGCAGGCACCTTGCCCATGGGGTTGATGGCCAGGTAGTCGGGGGCCTTCATGGTGGTGCCGTATTCGAGCAGCACGGTGTCGTAGGGCACACCACACTCTTCCAGCATCCAGCGCGCGGTGCGGCCTCGGGACATGGGATGGGTGTAGAACGTCAGGGCAGCGGCAGATGTGTTCATGGGTGAGGCTCCTGGTTCGGTGAGGTCATGCGCGCGGCGCACCGGGGGCGATGCCGATATGGATGGCTACGCGGTCCGGGCCTTCGTACAGCTCGAAATCGGTGCCAAATCGCCGGGGCACCTGCGGGTGGGCCGCAAAGTAGCGCCAGACCTCGCCCCAGGCATCGATCACCATCTGCGGCATTGTGCCGTGGCCGTGGAACACCAGATAGTCGCCCGCCTGCACCGCGATCTGCACGGCCCCCGGCACCGGGGCAACGGGTGGCGGCACGGCCACGCCGGCGGTGACGTCAAAGGCGCCGTGTTCGTCAGATTCGTAGCCGCTGTAGACGCCGAAGATGCGGCCCTCTTCGCCACGGCCGGGCAGGGTGCGCTCCCAGCTTTGGCTGAAAAAGCGGTCCCACAGGGCGCCGATGCGGGCGGTGGCGGGGTCCATCTCGTCGCGGTTGCAGGTGCGCACCGTCAGTCCTACAACGTGGAACGCAGCCACCGCAGTGCGGGTGGGGGTGGTTGTCATGGTCGACCTCCTCTCTCTGTGTTGGGCCCGGCATGTTGCAGCCCGGCTGCTGACAACATGGTGTCAGTAGCCTGTCGGCAGCGCTGTCACGGAACGTGACACACGCTGGCGCAGACAAGGGCGCGCTTCAGATCCATGTCAGGACTCACGACAAGGTGACGGAAGCAGCGCCAGGGGGTGGTGGCGAGAGAAGGCCTGGGGAGCATTGCGCAGCCCCCACAGGGCACAGCCGGTCAGGCTGCGGTAGAGGCGCTGTCCGCCTGCACAGCGGCCGCAGCCGAAGCCGCTGCAGCAGCCGCCCGCCGGCGGGCGCGTTCCAGCTGCTGACCCACGGTGCGGGGCACCATTCCGTACATGTCGGCAAAGGCCTCCAGCGTCTGGCCGCTGGCCTCAAAGGCACGCAGCAGGGCTTCGTCCTTGGCGTTGCGGGCCGACCATTCGGCAAAGGCCTCTTCCAGGATGGCGTTGGCGGCATCGTCGCGGCTCAACACCAGCCCGGTGTAGGCCTCGCGCGTGAGGCCCGAGGCCTCAAACGCGGCCATCATGCGGTTGCGCAGCTTGGGCAGCAGGTCTTCGGTGGCGCGTGCCTTCTTGCGGCGGTACACCTCCAGCAGCGCATGGTGCACATGCTCGGGGGCCATGTCTTCCACGGGGTGCCCCTGCAGGTCGTGCCGCTTGTCACCCGCCGCCACGCTTTGCAGATAGCGGGTGGAGCGGGTGTGCAGGCCTAGCGCCACCTTGAGCGCCTCGCGCTCGAACAGCTCAGGGTGGGCGGCCAGGATGTCCTGGAAGATGCCGCGCTTGAGCGGGCGGAACACCGCGCCAAACAGGTGGGGGTACAGCGCTGCGAGCTGCTCCAGCGCAGGGTGCACGCGCTGGGGGGCGCGCGAAGCCGCACCGAGTGCGGCGGCTTGGGGGCTGCCTTCGGCGGTCCCTTCGGGCGCCTGGCGCCCCTCGGGCTTGCGGCGGTTGCGGCCACCACGGCGGGACCCGCCCTTGCGCTGCGGCTGGGGCGCACCGGCTTCGGCAGCAGGCGCTGCCGGGGACTCGGGGGTTGCCACGGCAACGGCAGCCTCGGCCACCACCGGTGCGGTCGGGGCGCTGGCAGGGGCTGCGTGGGGTTGTTCTTGTGTGGACGCGGAGTCGGTCATGGCAATGCGGTTCGGGGGCAAATCGAGGGCGACAAAACCCTCGATCATGCCAGTGTTGGCGTTGCGGGCGCCAAACAGCCCTGGGGACACGCTACTTTGCCAGTGGATGGGTGCACCACTGCTGCTCGCACGGAACCCCGTCGCCGTTCCCGTCCATCTTGGTCCCAGGGCAGTTCTGCAGGAAGAACTTGGCTTCGGAGCACGATGTCATCTGTGAGCAGTGTTGGCGACCGTCACAGCGATACGAGGTGGCGAATGCTTGCGTCGGAGCAGCGGGGGCGTGCTGCTGCGGTGTCTCCAGCGCCTGCGCCACCGCTTCAGCACGGACCGCTGCAGCCCGCTGCGTACGCCGGTCAAAATGCCAGTAGGCCGCCGCCAACAGCGCGCAGGCCACCACAAAGACAACGATGCGCATGGGCAGCCCCCGGGGCTCAGAGGGTTCGCGGCCGATGTCGCGGCGCGCCCGGGACAGGGCCGCAGTGGGCGAAGCGGCAGCGGACCGGTCTCGGCGCACTCGAACCGCCTGCTTCTTGCCGTCTTGGTTCAGGGAGATTTCAAAACTCAGCGTTTCATTCAGCTGCGGCCGCAGGCCGTCGCGCGCAAATGCCGAGATGTGCACGAACACATCCTGGCCTGCCGGGATGGGCGTGATGAAGCCAAAACCCCGGTCGTCGTTCCACCGAGTGAGCGTCCCCTCGAAGCGCATGGCCTCCCCTTTCTAAGCTGTTTGGGGCGCCATGGTAGCGGCTGGTCACACAGCCAACCGCGAGGCTGCGAGGTCACGGCCCCAATAGCGCCTCGTCCAGCACCTCCACCCAGTGCCGCACGGGCGTTCCCGTGCCACTTTGCAGGTGGGTGATGCAGCCGATATTGGCCGACAGGATCATGTCGGGCGGCTGGTTGCCGAAGGCCTCGCCGAGCACGCCGAGCTTGCGGTCGCGCAGCTGGTGCGACAGGTCGGGGTTGAGCACCGAGTATGTGCCGGCCGAGCCGCAGCACAGGTGGGCATCGTTGCGCGCGGTGCGCAGCTTGAAGCCCAGCTGGTTCAGGTGCGCCTCCACCCCGCCGCGCAGCTTCTGCCCGTGCTGGAGCGTGCAAGGGGGGTGGTAGGCGTACAGGGTGTCTGGCTGGTTGACCCTGCCCTGCAGCTTGGTGGCCAGCTCGGGCAGCAGGGCGGGCAGCAACTCCGACAGGTCGCGCGTGAGAGCGCTGATGCGTTCGGCCTTGGCTGCGTACTGTGGGTCGTCCTTCAGGATGTGGCCGTATTCCTTGACGGTGACGCCGCAGCCCGAGGCGTTCATGACGATGGCCTCGACCCCACCCGCTTCGACCAGCGGCCACCAGGCATCGATGTTGGCGCGCATCTCGGCCATGCCGCCGGCCTGGTCGTTGAGGTGGAACTTGACGGCGCCGCAGCAGCCCGCCTTGGGCGCGATCACGGTCTGGATGCCCACGGCGTCGAGCACGCGGGCGGTGGCCGTGTTGATGTTGGGCATCATGGCCGGTTGTACGCAGCCCGCCAGCATGAGCACCTTGCGCGCATGTCCGCGCGTGGGCCAGGCGCCGGCGTCCTGCGGTGCGGGCACCTTGGCCTTGAGCGACTCGGGCAGCAGGCCGCGCACCATTTGCCCGGCCTTCATGGCGGGGGCGAACAGGGGCGAGGGCAGGCCCTCCTTCAACGCCCAGCGCAGGGCTTTTTCGCCCACGGGGCGGGGCACTTTTTCATCGACGATCTTGCGGCCAATATCGACCAGGTGGCCGTATTGCACGCCGCTGGGGCAGGTGCTTTCGCAGTTGCGGCAGGTGAGGCACCGGTCCAGGTGCATCTGGGTCTTGCGCGTGGGCTCGGCGCCTTCAAGCACTTGCTTGATGAGGTAGATGCGGCCGCGCGGGCCGTCCAGCTCGTCGCCCAGCAGCTGGTAGGTGGGGCAGGTGGCAGTGCAAAAGCCGCAGTGCACACATTTGCGCAGGATGGATTCGGCCTCCAGGCCATCGGCGCGGGCACGGTATTCAGGGGAGAGCTGGGTTTGCATGGGGCATGCCTGGGCGAAGGAACAAAAAAGAGGGGGCTGGTTCAGCGCGCTGTCGGTGGGTCCTGCGGCACATCGTGCGGCGTCTGCAGCGCCAGCACCTTGCGCCAGGGCTGGCGCAGCCGGGCGCGGTCGGCCCACAGCGGGGGCAGCGACAGGGCCAGCAGCACCAGCGCCAGCGGCACCACAAACACAAAGCCCACATGCTTGAAGCCCGCCGCACCCGCAATGCCGCCCACCAGGAACATCCCCACCAGCCCGGCAAACAGCCGCAGCCGCGCCTGGTTGGCGCGCACCTGCGATTCGGGCGCGGTGCCGGTGCGGTTCCAGTAGAGCGCCTTGCCCATCTCGATGCCCAGGTCGGTCACCACGCCGGTCATGTGGGTGGTGCGGATCTGGGACGAGGACATCTTGGTCACCGTGGCGTTCTGCAGCCCCATGATGAAGGACAGCAGCAGCACCGTGAGCGGCACCGCAAACGGCGTGGGCCAGCTGAGGGTGATGGCGCCCACCAGGCCGAACAGCAGCATCAGCACGGACTCCAGCAGCAGCGGCAGCGCGTAGGTGCTGCGCAGCTTGCGCTGGCGCGCCCAGTTGACCATGATGGCCGTGGTGCCCGCCCCCGACATGAAGGCCCACAGCGCGCCCACGGCGCCCAGCACGAGCTTCATCTGCCCCAGCACCAGGTTGTCGGCCAGCGACGACAGGAAACCCGTCATGTGCGAGGTGTAGAGGTGCACCACCAGAAAGCCGCCCGCGTTCACCGCTCCGGCATTGAACGCCAGCAGCAGGCCCAGCATCCGGTTGCTTGCAACCGTCCGGTGGTGTCCGGTGAGGTGAAAAAGGCGTCGCATGGGCAAGGAAGCGTGGATGGCAAGGATGGATGGCTGTTGCCCTGCCTACCAGGCCCGCGCCATGCGGCCGGGGTTGAAGATGCCTGCGGGGTCGAAGCTGTGCTTGAGGCGGGTGTGAATTTGCTCCAGTGCCTTGGATTGCAGGTCAAAAGCACCGCTAGCGCCGGTTTTATTTGCCTCGGGAGCTATAAAAACAGAAGCACTACCACCCACTGCGCGGGCGGCTTCGCGCAGGGCGTCGCCTGCCGACTCGGGGGCCTGCACCCAGCGCAGCGCCCCGTGCCACTCCACCAACGGCTGCGCACCGCCCGGCAAAGCCAGCACCGGCGCGGTAGCGGGTACGGACAGGCGCCACAGGGCATGGTCGGGGCGCGTGGCCCGGTCGGTGAACCACGGCAAGGTTTGCTCGCGGCAGGCGGTCCAGTCGGCGGCCACTGTGGCGTTGTCCATGCGCGTGCCACCCATGGTCTTACACGCGGCCTCCACCGCCGCCACGGCGCCGCGCAGGCGCACATACAGGGTGCCTGCGCCTTCGTCGTGCACCCAGCAGCTGGCGTTGAGCGGCAGCGGCTGGCCGCCCCAGGCGTGCAGCTTGCGCAGAGCGTCGGCCTGGTTGATGCCCTCAAACAGGAGCGTGGCCTCGCCGGGCGCCACGGGCAGCACCTTGAGGCTCACCTCCGTCAGCAGGCCCAGCGTGCCCCAGGCCCCGGCCATCAGGCGCGCAACGTCATAGCCCGCCACGTTCTTCATCACCTGGCCGCCAAAGGTCAGCAGCTCGGCCTTGCCATTGAGCAGGGTCACGCCCAGCAGGTAATCCCGCACGGCGCCCACGCTGGCGCGGGCCGGGCCCGACAGGCCGGCCGCCACCATGCCGCCCACGGTGGCGGCGTCTGCAGGGGTCTTGGCGAAATGCGGGGGTTCAAAGGGCAGGCACTGGCCTTGTTCGGTCAGCACGGCCTCCAGCTCAGCCAGCGGGGTGCCAGCGCGCACGGTGACGACCAGCTCGCTGGGCTCGTAGCTCACGATGCCGCGCAGCACCCGGGTGTCGAGCACCTCGCCGTGCAGCGCCAGGCCATGGAAGTCCTTGGTGCCCCCGCCACGGATGCGCAACGGGGTCTGGTCGGCGGCGGCAGCGCGCACGCGCTCAGTGATCGGGGCGAGGGAGAAGTCCATCCGTGCATCGTAGCGGCAGCGGTCGGCCACACGGCAGGGGAGGAGCGTGAATTTTTTGAACAGCGGGTGTGCAAAGGACTGGCGGATGCCACGGGGCGCGTTTGTCCCCGCCAGTCCCACACCCCCACGCACTCGCTACCCACCGGTACGAAAAAAGCCCGCCGGTGGTCGGCGGGCTGAAATAACCAGAGGAGTAACTCGCTTGTTCTTATTGCGACGCCACGGTGCCACCAGACACCGCAGCGCGTGGGGCGCAGAGCGATCAGCGGTTGTACGCCGTTTCGCCGTGCGAGGTGATGTCCAGACCTTCGCGTTCGGCTTCTTCCGAAACACGCAGGCCCACGAGCAGGTCGGCGATCTTGTAGGCGATGAACGCCACCACACCAGACCAGACGATGGTGAACAGCACGCTCTTGACCTGCACCCAGACTTGAGCGCCCATGGCGAAGGTGTCAGGCGTCAGGCCGCCCGTGCCACCCAGGCTTTGCGAAGCGAACACACCGGTCAGGATGGCACCCAGGATACCGCCCACGCCGTGCACGCCGAACACGTCAAACGCGTCGTCCACGTTCAGCATGCGCTTGAGGCCACCCACACCCCACAGGCAGACCACACCAGCGATCAGGCCCATCACGATGGAACCCATGGGGCCCACGAAGCCTGCAGCAGGCGTTACGGCCACCAGGCCAGCCACCGCACCGGAGGCAGCACCCAGCATCGAAGCCTTGCCCTTGTGCAGTGCTTCACCAGCGATCCACGACAGCGTGGCGGCGGCAGTGGCCAGCACGGTGTTCACAAAAGCCAGGCCAGCGTTGGCATTAGCAGCACCGGCAGAGCCAGCGTTGAAGCCGAACCAACCCACCCACAGCAGCGAGGCGCCGACCATGGTCAGTGTCAGGCTGTGGGGCGTCATGGCTTCCTTGCCGAAGCCGATGCGCTTGCCCACCATGTAAGCGCCCACCAGGCCAGCGATACCGGCATTGATGTGCACCACGGTGCCACCCGCAAAGTCCAGAGCACCGTCAGCACCCAGCAGGCCGCCGCCCCACACGATGTGGGCCATGGGCACGTAGCTGAAGGTGAACCACAGCACCGAGAAGATCAGCACGGCAGCGAACTTGATGCGCTCGGCGAACGAGCCCACGATCAGCGCCACAGTGATGGCGGCAAACGTGCCCTGGAACGCGAAGAACACGTACTCGGGAATCGTGGTCAGCGCGCCAAAGGTCTCCTGGGTCACGCCCTTGAGGAAGATCTTGTCGAAGCCGCCGAAGAACTTGCCCTCGCCCGAGAACGCCAGGCTGTAGCCATAGATGGCCCACAGCAGCGAGATCAGCGAGAACACCACGAAGACCTGCATCAGCACCGACAGCATGTTCTTGCTGCGGCCCAGGCCGCCGTAGAACAGTGCCAGGCCAGGGATGGTCATCAGGATCACGAGCAGCGTGGAGGTCAGCATCCAGGCGGTGTCGCCGGAATCGACCTTGGGCGCCGGGGCCGCAGGGGCTGCCGGTGCGGCGGCCGCTTCTGCGGCAGGCGCGGCAGCGGCTGCGGGAGCTGCAGGAGCCGCTGCAGCATCAGCAGCCGGTGCGGCAGCCGCAGGGGCTGCGGCGGCTGGCTCGGTGGCGGCAGGCGCCTGGGCCATGGACAGGTTGCCCATGGTCAGCAGACCGAGCCCCAGAATGAAGGAAGCAAGCAGTTTTTTCATGGCGTTTCTCTTCTTGGATGGGATGCGGCCTCGCCCTTACAGGGCTTCCTTGCCGGTTTCGCCAGTGCGGATGCGCACCACCTGCTCCAGGTGGGTCACGAAAATCTTGCCGTCACCGATCTTGCCGGTGCGCGCTGCGGTCTCGATGGACTCGATCACGCGGTCCACCAGGTCGTCGGCCACAGCGGCCTCGATCTTGACCTTGGGGAGAAAGTCCACCACGTACTCTGCACCGCGGTACAGCTCGGTGTGGCCCTTTTGGCGGCCAAAGCCTTTGACTTCGGTCACCGTGATGCCTTGCACGCCGATGTCGGAGAGCGCTTCGCGCACTTCGTCGAGCTTGAAGGGCTTGATGATGGCTGTCACCATTTTCATTTTCAGATCCTCCGGAATGGGCGCCACCGGCGCCCATTGAGACTTACAGGGTTTTGGTGAGCGTGACGATCACGCGCGACTTGTTGACCGGGCCGTAGAAGGCCTTCTTGGTGGCGCCGACCACGGCAGCGCCGAGAGACACGCCGCCGCCGAAGTCGTACGAGCCGCCCAGGCTGTAATCCATGAAGTTGGGGGCGGTGATGTCACCACCAAAGCGGGTGAAGCCGACCGATGCCTTCAGCGTGGTGCTGGGGGCCACTTCCTGGGCAAACGCCAGGTTCAGGTAGCCGGTGTTGCGGCCCTTGAGGCCAGGGCCTGCGTAGGCAAAGTAGTCCTTGGACAGGGTGTGCGAGTACTTGGCCGTCACGGGGCCGAAGGTGGCGGCGCCATAGACTTCGGTGGTGTTGCCCGCGCTGTTGCCGGGGTAGATGTAGGTCAGCAGGCCCACGTCCAGGTCCACATCACCGGCCTTGAACTTGTAACCGCCGTAGATGTCGGATTCGAGCGAGTTGCCGGACAGCCAGTTGACGCTGGAGTTCCAGTTGCCCACGTAGAAACCGGTCTCGCCGAAGGTGTAGTCAAAGCCGCCTTGCAGTGCGGGCTTGACGGCCTTGACCTTGGACGTGTCCTGGTCCTGGCCACGGAACTTGTAGTTCGTGGTCAGGCTGACGTTGGCGGTGAGCTGGGCGCTGGCCAGCATGGGAAGGGTTGCAACAAGGGCAACGCCCAGGGTCTTGATGATGGCGCGGGTCATGTTTCCTCCGGTTGGACAAAGTAGGGACAAGCGCTTTAAGCACGGACCGTGCCACGCCAAGGTGCACAGGGCGCCGCACGGTTGCGTTGCGTTACAACAATCCCCAGTACAGTGGCGGTGACCGCGCTCGGGGCACCGCACTCAACTGGTGCAGGCGCCCCGCAGGCCGCGCTAAAAACCTACAAAACGCACCCATCTGGGGAGAAATCGCTTCATGAGTCTTGCTTTGGTGCAAAGCCGCGCCCTTCTGGGGCTGCAGGCGCCTGCAGTCACCGTCGAAGTGCATCTGGCCAACGGTTTGCCCAGCTTCACCCTGGTCGGGCTGGCCGAGGTGGAGGTGAAAGAAGCCCGCGAGCGTGTGCGCTCTGCACTGCAGAACGCGGGGCTGGAGTTCCCGACCAATAAGCGCATCACCGTCAACTTGGCACCCGCGGATTTGCCCAAGGATTCGGGCCGCTTTGACCTGCCCATCGCCTTGGGCATCCTGGCCGCCAGCGGGCAGGTGGACGCCAGTCGCCTGGCGGGGTACGAGTTTGCGGGCGAGCTGTCGCTGTCGGGCGAGCTGCGCCCCGTGCGCGGCGCGCTGGCCACCAGCCTGGCCCTGCAGACGCAGCAGATCGACGCTCAGCTGGTGCTGCCCCCCGGCAGCGCCGAAGAAGCCGCCCTGGTGCCCGCCGCACGCGTGGTGCGCGCCCGCCACCTGCTGGACGTGGTACGGGCGTTCCTGCCACCCGGCAGCACGGCCGGTGGCGATGCCGACGTGGCCAACGACGGCTGGACGCGCCTGCAGGCCACCGCGCTCGCCACCAGCACCACCGGGCCCGACATGGCCGACGTGAAGGGCCAGGCCGGTGCCAAGCGCGCGCTGGAGATTGCAGCGGCCGGGGGTCACAGTGTTCTGATGGCCGGGCCACCCGGCTCGGGCAAGTCGATGCTGGCGCAGCGTTTTGCCGGGCTGCTGCCCGCGATGACGGTGGACGAAGCGCTGGAGAGCGCTGCCATTGCCAGCCTGGCGGGCCGCTTCAGGCCCGAGACCTTTGGCGTGCGCCCCACGGGCCAGCCCCACCACACGGCCAGCGCGGTGGCGCTGGTGGGCGGTGGCTCGCCACCCCGGCCGGGTGGGCATCATCAAAGTTGCGTACAACGGACCGGCTATATGAATCAATGACTTGCGATTCCTCCAATCACAGTTGGGGCCAAAGACCAATCGAAGTTAAAGACCAAAATGTTTGGAAGAGCCCGTGGAGCATCAACAGCAGGCTGGCTTGCTGGCGAAAGAGCAGACTACCGGTCATCCCAAAAACCGGGATGATCGTCGCCACTTCTGGGACGAGTTTGGCTGCCAGCTTCAGGAGCGAAAAAGGCGCAGAATGAATCCATGCCGCGCTTCTGGCTCTCTGAACTCTTCGACCCAGCTGATTCCGAGCTGGCAACGTTCTCCCTCTCTCTGGAAGAATTTGTGGCGCGTACCGGAGGAATGCCCTCGGACGTGGACAAGAGGGAACAGGATCGAAGGGCAAGAATTCAGAGCATTGAGGAAGACGATGCTGTCTTTTGATGCTGCCGCCTTCATTGAGCTTGTGGTTTGATCGTTCGCTGACCATGCCCAGCCCCTCCAAATTCCCTTCGCCTCCTGATGAGCGATCGATCCCAAGCGAGCGCACCCCATCGGATGAAAATCTTCGGCCCACTCAGTTGAACACCGAGCTACACGCTCGCATCGCCAAGACTGGTAGCGCTCGCCCCTCCACCTACGAGAGCGCGATGAAGGCTCTTCAACGGGTTCGCGAACAACGCGGAGCGGCGGGCTCCTAACGCAGCGCCGTCTCGAATCTCGAAGGTCAGCAACGGTTGAGCCCGTTGTCGCCTCTCCCTTTCAAATCCATCAGTTCGTCGTGTCGCCAGACAGCGCTTGCTCGGCCGCGAGTCTGCGAAGCTCCTCAACCTCTTTCAACGTCGGCATCCCCACCGCGCCCAGATCACCCTGGTTGCAGCACACCTTGGCCAGCAGATGCGCGTGAAAGAGCGTGGCTCGCTCATGAGGAGCACCGCACTCTGCCGCGAACAGGCCGCGCCGACCGGAAAGCAGCTGCAGAGCCGTCACCAGCGACCAGTTTGATCCGTGCGCGGCTTTCAATCCAGCGATCGCCGCCTCCTGTTCACCACTTTCTGTCGCCCATGCGAGCACCACTTGCGCGCATTGCCGCACAAGAGGCAGTTCAGAAGGTGCGGCAGCACGGGCCTTAGCGATCTTGTGAAGTAGTGCGGGGCTTGGCTTTGACATAGGTGTGTGAGCCTAGATAGTCAGTAGAACCCGGATCATCCTCTCCCCGCGGCTACGGCCCTCGCGGCCCTTGCAAGGGAGCATTTTGCGGTGAATTGCGGTAGTTTCCCGCAATTGCGGATCGCGCAAGTCATTGATTCTATTGAGTAGCTCAGTGTCTGCAGGGAGCCGTTCCACCTGACCTCGCAGAGACGCACGCCAAGTGCCCGGCTCGCCGCGTGCTCATTCATGGGGCTACTTCTCACTCGTAGAGAGCACATCTACCATCGAGGACATGAGATCGGCGGCAGAACTCGATGAGCGCAGCTTGCTGCCCTGCATCGTCTTGTCGTACTGAAAATCTCAAGCGATAGACCTCGGCATCGATGCAGTCTGATCGCCGCACTGGATCCTTCCGAACGGGGAAACGCGTTGCGCTCGGCATCACCCTTTGCGGGAGTTCTTGCTGAGTCTAAAGGTCTCTCGTTCCTCGAGGCATGGAGCGCAGATCACCAGACACCGCGCTCAGCCGCGACTGCTTTGAAAGTAGAGCAGGATGCGAAACACAGTTGACCTGAGTCGTTGATTTGATTCAATCAAGACATGGACTACGACAAAAGTCAAAAAATCAAATCCCAATCAGAGACGCCACAGGGTCCACTTTCGCGCGAACACATCTACGATCTGGTTTGGGAGGAGCCCATGCTGCGTGTCGCAGAACAACTGGGTGTTTCCTCCAGCTATATGGCCAGGGTATGCACCGAACTCCGCATCCCGCGGCCTCCGCGTGGCTACTGGGCTCAACTTGAGTTTGGAAAGGCGCCTGCCCGACCGTCCTTGCCGGCCTCACGCGTGGGCGACATCACTGAGTGGAGTGCCGGTGACTTCATTGGTACAACGGAGCGCTCGGCCCAGAAGCAAGTCCGAGCGACTGAGATTTCTCGTGAGCAGCCGGACGAAAAAGGCGCTGTCACACAAAAAGCACGAAGTGCTAGCGCGCCTGAGATCGAGAAGATTCACCCCCTGCTGGTAGGCATCAAACCCTTATTCCTGAAGACACGAAACAGTGACTCAGGCGTGCTCCGGCCATACAAGCGGCTCATGCCAGACATTCTTTCCTCCAAGGAAGCATTGGATACCGCGATCGCCTTCGCCGATCGGCTATTCCGGGCGCTCACGAAGCAAGGGCACCGTGTGGCCATAGCGCCAACAAGCGTTCAAATGCGACGCACAGACGTCGATCTACGCGAAGTCCCCAGAAAGAACCATTATCAGCAGGCCTCCTGGAATCCTGAGCGCCCCACAGTCGTGTACATCAGCGAGGTGCCTATCGGTCTGACACTGTTCGAGATGACGGAACAGATCGAGATGCTTTACCTCGGGGATAGCAAATACATTCCTGTTCGGGATCTTGCACCGAACCAACAACGCAAGCTCTCTGACCCCCGATATTGGACAACCAAGAAAGACCTCGCTTCAGGCCGTTTCTGCTTACAGGCATATTGCACGTCATGGCGGGTCAACTGGGTCAAACGATGGACCGAGGTCAAGCCAGGTCAGCTGTCATCACTCGTATCGACCATCGTGTCCGAGCTGGAATCAGCAGGACCGGAACTGGCGATGAAGCTTGAGACGGCCAGAATTCAAGCCGAAGAGGAACATAGGCGCCGGGAGGAAGAACAGCGCCTCCGCCGCGAAGCCGAAAGCCAAGCGCTTCGCGCAAAGCAGCGACAACAGTCACGCCAGGAATTGCTTACCGCCATCTCGGCCTGGGACGAAGCGCAAAGAATTGAGGCCTATTTCGCGGAAGTTGAACGTTCCGCGGCAAGCCTGAACGACGAGGAGCGACGTCAATTGTTGGAACGGCTATCGGATGCCCGAAAGCTGGTTGGTCCTTTGGATCCGCTGAAACTCCTGCTTCACTGGAAAGCACCTCCGGAGATGTAGTGGATGACAGCGTCTCTAGAACAGAACCTGGGCTTCAGCAAACGCACAATCGACCCAAGGACGTTCATCGACGCCGACCTGGCTGCCACTTTCCCGACCTGCGCCCAGAACTTTCTTTGTAGTCACATGCCGGGAAGCGATTGCACGCGCTGAACGTGCCGTAAGGGCCTGACCGCGGTACCAAGCTCCCTTTCTGACACCGAGGACAGATCCGGGCATCCACCTCATCCCCATCGAGGGACTTGATCTCCAAGCCATGCTCTTTGACCAGTTCCAGAACGAAGCTGGAGCGGCTGTGAGCAACGGTGAGCATGTGCACCTGCTGCCGAGCGCGAGTCAATGCGACATAGAAAAGCCGCCGCTCTTCCGCCATCGGATACGCCTCCGGCTCCGGCATTGCCAACTGCAGCACCGGATCATCTACGACTCCACTGGGGAAACTCGACGCGCCGCTCACCATCCGGGGCAAGATCACGTGATCCGCCTCCAAGCCCTTGGACCCGTGCACGGTCATGAACCGAACTTCAAGAGAGCCTTGAAGGTCAGACCACGAAGGCAGCAGTTCCTCATCGCGCCGATAGCGCCCCAGCACGAAGACTGTGATTTTCCTGCTTGCGCCGGCAGGCGCCTGAGCGAGCCCTTCCAAGATCGCTCGGACACCGAACCGCAGCCGCGCGCGCTCTCCAACCTCCACGACGGAAAACGTTCGCTCCGGCACTGGCGCTTTGGAAAGCACCGATTTTTTGATCTGCGCAGTGTTCTTCAGGACAAAGCGGCTCGACACATCGCAGATGGGTTGCGGGCATCGGAAGGTCTGCTCTAGACGCAAGGTCGTGGCCTCGCCAAACCATTTGTCGAAGCCAGTCATGACCGAAAGGTCTGCGCCGGCGAATCGGTTGATGCTCTGCCAGTCATCCCCTACCGCAAAGAGGCAGCACCCAGGAACGGATACCAAAGCTCGTATGAGACGCGCTCTGGCGTAGCTGGCATCTTGAAACTCATCCACCATGATCAGCTCGTAGGTACTCTTCCATCGCCCGCTCTCGATATGGTCTGATGCCAGGTTCAGCATGTCATCGAAATCAATCGCTTTGGCCTCTGTGAGCTTCGCTTCCCAAGCGTCCCGGATTGCATCGAAAAGTCGAAGGAAGATTTCATGCCGGAATCGGAAAGGACTGGTGTTTGCGCGATCCAACCGCGCTTGAAGTTCGTCGCGGCCGAGCCTATTGCTCTTGGCATGCGTCAGAAAAGTTCGGAACGTCCTGATGAGCGCATCGTTCTCGATGGCTGGAGCACCCTGCGAAGGTCGATCAGGGTTTGGATCGAGAACAACGCCGTGGGCCTGGAGCTCCGCAGCCAACTTGCTGAAGATCTGACCGCCCCACAACTCCGCCATGGTCGTCTCCAGCAAGGTGGTCCCATGGGTTCGGTGGCATTGCCGCTTCCACGCCATCCCCTCGCGGTAACCGGCAAATTCCTCGGGCGGGTTGCCCTTGCCGTCCACCGCCCAGTGCTCGTGGTAAATATCGATGGACGGATAGTAGAAGTCCGGCCGGTACTGGCGATACCGTTCGTCCGCGGTGTCGACTTCATATGGCCCTTCATATCGATAGGGCACCCCGTTGTAAAACAGCCAATCGGCGATGAGCCGCTCCCCGCGGCTCTTCACGACCTCCCCCTGCAGAGTCCGAAAACCCCGACTGCGGGTTTCACGGTCCCAGTCTTCGGGCTCCTCCTGTTCGTTGCCAAACTTCGGCAAGTCACGCCCCAGGACGATGCGGAACAGATCCCAGTTGGTACGAAACGTGGGATCGCGATCCTTCAGTTCATCGACGATGGCCATCAACTGCTGATGATCTCGACCTTGCTCGACCCACGGCGCCAAGGAGGGCTTCTTGCCAGTGGCTGCACCGATGACATCCAAGCCGAAAGCGTGGAAAGTTCTGGCTTTGACGCGATCTGCAGGTAGGCCCAGAGGCGTGAGGCGCTCCTTGACCCGTTGCTGAAGTTCCTTGGCCGCATCGGCGTTGAAGGCCATCAGCAAGATGCGGTCAGGCTCCATGAGATTGCGCCTGAGAGCAAACCCAGCCTTCGCAACCATGGTCGAGGTCTTCCCTGAGCCGGCGGCCGCGACAACCAGCATGCGACTGTCGAAGCACACCACGGAGGTGGCTTGATCTTGGGTGAGCGGCGACTTCTCGACGGTACGCAAAAACTCCTCATGAAGTTGGAGCTCACGTGTCAGGTGACGCTCATTGAGCTGTTTGGCCAGATCCTTGGGTTGACTTCTCCATATGCCCAGCAGTCGTTGCCGATCCTGATCCAGCGTCTGGATATGTTGGGCTACGGCCTTATGGCCGACCAAGTCCGCCAGTCCATCCGCCGGACGCTTGTCACGCCAATGCCGGACGAACTCGGAGGTGAGCCATCCCTTTTTTTGAAACTGTTCTGCGCAAGCGATGGTGAAGGCTTTGGCCCACTGCAGGGCTGGCTGGGACTCGCGCTCAAACCGATCAACAAGAGCTCGTGCGTGCAGTTCCGCTCGATGCTCCTCAAGGGCCTTTTGAAGTGAGGCGCGTAGTTCCTTGCCTTCGCTGTTTGGAAGACCATCCAGACGCGCATTCACGACGTCGGGAATCCGAAACCGAACCGCTGACCAGATGATTCCGGGCTCAACGGTAAGGTGATCGGCATCAGAGATGTCGAAGCGCCTGGCCTTGTCGCCGATCTGGAGGGTGAAATGCCGAGATTCGAGCTCCAGCGACCAAGCTGGAGACCCTGTCAGCGACACACCAATCCTGGATGGTTGCCAACTGGGCATCAGATCGCCGTCCCTCGGGGAAACACGCAGGGGGCGCCAGCAGCATCTGGCCGCCGGACAAGCAGAAGACCCGCAAGCTCAGTGCGCTTCAAACATACCTGCATTAGGTGGTAGCAGGCCTCGTTTTTGGTAGGGGCGCATGGCCCGACAAACTGTGCCAGCACCCTTCTTCACGCAGCTTCGACTACAGGCTTTAGGCTCTCTCGCAATGCGACCAGGGGCCCTTGGAGGCGTGCCACCGCCTCCTCAAAGGACTCCTTCGAGAGGCTCGCCTTCTTCTGTGTAAGTCGGACAGTGTCGAAGTCCCCCAGCTGTGCACTCTCGGGCAAGCGTTCCGCAGCCAATATGACTTGATGATGAACCCCGGCTGCCCTTCCCAAAACCTCGACCATCTTTGTCAGATTCGGATCGTCCTGACCCGACTGTTGAGGGGTATCAACGACGAAGGGAAACAGCGGGGAGTCACCCCACTCAGCATTCGTCGCAAGCATGGCCAGATGAACAGCCAACATGGAGCGAGGCGCGGAACTTCCTCCAGACTGAGCACGCGCCCCCGGTTTGGGATCGCCGATCTGCTCGTCGATAGGAACATCGACCAAGTTGGACAAACTCGAGACCTGCGACGAAAAATACTTGCGAACTTGAGCCAATCGATCAGGGTCTTCGAACTTTTTGACCTCCTCATCTGCCTTAGCCTTTTCTATTTCCAGCTTCTTCAAAGCGGTGGACAGATCGCCGCTGACCCGCTGAAAAGCTGAGTCGAGGGTTCTCTTGCTCTGCGAGGCCAGGACTTCTTCAAGCTTCAGCTTGGCTCGCCGTTCCTGCTGGAGTTTGTCGAGTTCGGCGATGTTGCGCTCCACCCCTCGCAAGCTCGCACGGATGTTGGCCTCTTTGCTGCCGATGTCATCTGCTTGTGTCCGAAGCTCCATGATGAGTCCACCCAAGGACTCGGCGTCGCTCGAAAGAAGAATTCGAGCATGGAAGGAGTTCTCATGAACCGTGCCGCACGTGGGGCACTCGATGGCCTCTCCAGCACGGTCCGTCAGGTACGCAAAGTCACCTTTCAGTTCGTTGTAGGCAGCAAGTGCGACCTTCAATTCCGACTGGACTTTCTCACGCGTGTTGACCAGCCCGAGAAGTTGGCCACGGATGCGAACCTGTTCCTGCTGGAGCTTGGTCGCTTTGCGGCCAAGCTCCGCCAGTTCACTGCGAAACGCAGCGAAGTTGAGAGACGGCAGATTCTTGGGCAGAACATCTTGCACCCGCTTAAAAGCCGCTCGCTGCGCTTCAAGTTCCTTGCGCCTATCTGTGACTCGCTCACCGATCTCTGTCGAAAGATGCTTCGCCTGGAAGTATGCGTTTGGCCGCATGCCAATGAAGGACTCGAACGTCGCGCCCTTCCAGTCCGAGAACTGCGTCAGCTGTTCAAAGGTATCCCAACCGGCTCCCCAGCTACCGTCCTGATCCATGTAAAACGGCATGAGCATGTATTCAGGCCCGGCTTGCGAGAAAGTTACTGTCTGCGGACGCTTGAGCCTGAGTTCGAATCCAAAGAACGCGCCGAGTGCCTTCGACCACGCACCCATGTTCTCTGCAGAAAAGAGCAACTGGTCATTGGCCCCAAACATCCCCAGCCTCTTACCGTCGCGAACAACCATGTAGTCGCTGTCTCGATAGGTGAACTCCAAGGCAGCAACCGCATCAGGGTCCCAGGTTCCAGCGTCACGCTTGCGCGTCTTGCACCCGAAGACCCAATAGAGATTCTTGATGACGCGGGATTTACCCGTGCCGTTCGGTCCCAGAAGCAGCGTCTTCTGACTGAACAGCTGTTTTCTGGCGCTCTCGTCTCTCGCGGACACGAGCCAGAGCGTCTTGTATGTCACGCGCCGGTTCATTTTTCTTCCTTAGATTCCGGACCAGCCGGAGCAGTGAATACGGTGAGGTCGATTGCATCGGATAACACCAGTAGCGCCACAGCGCGTATGTAGGCCAGGGGAAGGCCATTGAACTCAGCAGGGCTTGATGCCCGGGCCTCTTCAACAACCTCGTTCATTAACTCGCCCAAGGTTGCCTTTGCACCAATGGCGGCTTCAATGGGAACGCGGGCCCGCTGCAGCGCGCTCGCCACCCCGCTGAAAATCATGTTGGTCCGGTCGGACGCGTCCGCACACACCCGGACCCTCTGAGCCTTGATGTCCTTGCGTTCGATGAAAGGGTGCCCCTCTCGATCCAACTCGGCAGTAGCTTCTTCCAGGATTTGGCTCAATGGCGCCCGGGACTGCGCAACGCTGGCCAGAATGTTCAGGGCCTGCGACTTGGAGATGATGCGCAGCTTGAGATCTTCGAAGCTCCGCGCGTAGGTAGTGCTCGACGCCCGGCTTTGTACTTCGCTTGCCAAAACCCGTGCCGCTACCGACGTATGACTGAGTTGAAACGGCAGCTGTCCCGTTGACGATAGCTGCTCGAGCTTCCCACTGACAAAGATCTCTGGCTCGCCCAATGGGAGATTGGTCTTGTGCACCATCACACCAGTCAGATCGATATCACCTTCGGGGATGCCCAATTGGGCACTGACGGCCGCCTTCACGAGCGTCTGCTGCTCGGTCGTCAGCGTGGACAGATCTGTGTTCGTTGCAAGCGAGTCCACGCCGGCTTCATCGGGCAGCTTCACGCCGATGTTGGAGACGAATCTCAGGTTGGCACGCGAGGCACCGAACTCGTGCCGACGGGCATACAGCTTGGCGAGGATGGAATTCTCATACGTGCCATCCTTGCGCTTGCTACCCTTCTTATGGAGATCCTTCAAGACCCAGACGCCATCGCGCTCATGCTTCTTGACCTGGCAGAACTCCACCTTCGTTGGCGATTGCGCGGAATCGAGAATCGCGATGTCCTCCTTGACCTCAACGCCGACGGCGAAGTCATTCCCGCTTCCCAGAAGTTCGGCGATAGACAACGCGGCCCACCATTGTTGAAAGGTGAAGCCCAAGCTGGCGTTGACGCCATTCTTCTCGTCTATTGGGCGGTCACGGAGCACGAGATCCAGGCTATCCTGAACATCATCCGGTCTCCTCGCTGAGGTCCTTTGTGACATCAATCGGTTCTTTAATTTTCCCTGCTTTCTTCAGCAGTCACGTCTTAGCCATCTCCGGCGTGCAGTCCGTTTTGAGCGGACTGATCGTCCATGACATTTTGATACAGGATACATGGTTCGCCTCTGACCCTTGAGCTGCCAGCAAATGCCCTGGTGAGCCGCCTTCGATACAGCTCGTTCCGAATCAGGTCCAAAGTGCCTGCTCAAGCACCGAAGACGCGTCGGATCTCCATTGGCGAAGAGCTGCGGCTTATGACCAAATTTCCCCATCGACACACGAATTTGCGCGCCAACGGGGAAAGTCTTTTCCATTAGGCATTTACCCAGTGCCAAATCCTGTGGTTCGGAGAAGCTCGCTGGAGGACGAACCCGTGGCCGAAGGCATCACAGCTCTTTGAGGGCACTTCGGGCGGCATGTGCGGCCAATGCAGAACGGGCCAAATCCCCGCACATCACCAACCGGTCACCTCGCTCCGTTCTACCCACGTCGACGTCAAGCACTTGGTCACCAGGACGATACCTGTCGCTCAGGTAGCGGCAGGCTTCTGGGCTCTCCTGCAGATGCTGGGTGAGACGGTCCATGACACCGTACCAAGCATAGAAGTCCGCCAAGCAGCGCGGATCAGCGTGATCGAGGCCTTCACCAATTGTCAAGACATGCATCAGAGCCCCTGTCATGCCGTTCCAGTGCATCAGCAGGAGCGCTGTTTCCACTCCCAAGCCTTTCACGGCCACCCTTACGCCACATGGTGAAGTGAACAGGCGCAGATTTCCGGGAAGCCTTTGTTGGCTCATGGCCCACTCGACCGAGGTGTCCCAGTTGCTTCGACTCGCCATCAACGTCCTTCCTGGACATATGTCGATGCCATCTGCCGCTCGTTCGTAGCGCCGTTGCCGCCACGTTCATCGATTCGCTGCCCCTGCCAGAAAACGCTGATTGACCTTGCCAGTCTGGCATCCATGTTCTTCATGCACTGCTGCAATAGTCTCTTCGCCCCACGGCTCTGAACGCGTCCGCCACGAAAGCACACGAAGAACAGATCGGCGGCGGGCTTCCTCTTTCGACCAAGATCGGCTCGGTGTTGGAGGTATTGCGCTGAAAGCCGGGCAAGCAGCGCGTACGCTCTTTCCAAATCATGTTCATTCGCCACGCAGTCTCGGCCCGCGGATATTGCCCTCAGTGCTTCATCGAGTGACATTTCGACAACCACATCCAGTTGTTTTCCAAGCGTGACTGCCAACAGGATGGCAACCGCGTCGCGCACAAGGACCTCCGTCGAACTTCTACGTTTCTGATCGGTGCTCGCAGCATCTGCCAACGCGGTAAGCATTTGCTGCAGTTCGGCACTCGACGCCCGCATCCTACGGCCCAGGATTTCTTGAAGCGACTTTCCCCCGCTCGATCCAAGCAGCTTGGAGACCGCTTGCTTCGTCAGCACGATGCCTGAGGCGGTCAACTGGTCCATGGCGGTCTGAACCTCGATATGTGAGACATCACGAATTTGCTTGCGCAGCTGGCTCCGAATCGCCGCCTCGAACCAGTGCGGAAGCTCTTGCCGATCCACACTGAAGTGCTCCGCAGAAAGTCCGCAGCGTTCGCTGAAAGTGAGCAAGGTTCCAGGCCAACCTTGGAAAAGACCTGCGACCCGGGAAGTCAGCTGCAGTCGCATTTCAAGGGGTAGCCATTCAATCGATCGCTGGTCAGCTCGAGAAGCCACCTCTACTACCTCCCTCGCGGCAGGGACTTCGGCGTGGATCTTTCGCGCGGATCGGTTTCTAATAAATAGTTGGGCGACACACCAAGCCGCAGCAGCGAATTCGACCGCCGGAACGATCGCCCCGTTCGACAACGAGACATCTCGTTCAAATAATTGTCCCGAGACGGGGAGCAATTCGGACGTATCCATCACAGAAGGACTGGATCTCAGATCGTATCTACAGACGGGGCATTCGTGCACAGGTATCCAGGCACCTTCGTACAAATTTCCCAAAGCACTGGTCGCCGGCCACGACGGATGCCCACAACGGTTGCAGCCGTCGATGAGCCGAATCCCATGCCGTTCGCAGACCGAATGCAGGCACAGTCGCCATCGCAGCCGGAAATGCGGAACTTCATCCTCTCGAAGGCATTGCGGACAGAAAGGAATACCGAAGGGACGATCACGCCTGCTGTATCTCAGCGGCAAAACCCATCGCGGGACGCTCGCTCCACCCCGGAACCGAAGCAACGTGCCGTCTAGCCCAGCGAGAGTCATCTGCATGACTTCGCCCTCCGTGAGAAGGTTTTCCTGCGCGAGCCACCCGACAGTAGTAGCAGCGGGCTTCAGGTCTGAATCAGTCCGCTGCAGTTCCCTTGGCGCCCGAGGGAACAGTCTGAAGCCGTTCTCGAGGCCGGATCTCTGACGCCAGCTGGTCAGCGACTCCCCTGGCAATGGGTGCGGTCGGACTAGAAACATGGCATCTCACTGCACACACCGCGCCCCGAGCAAGTTCCGAAGATCGCTGCGCAAAACGTACAGGTCGTTCAGCGCGACCGGCACAAGCGCCGCCTTGAACAGGGCGATGCGCTTTTCTTTGACAGCGCCCAGGATCTTGCGCCACCACTTGCACCTGTATGCGTTGTAGGCACCAGGCACCCACCATGAGAAGTACAGGCGCTCCAGATGCGGGCCATTCTCCGTTCTCGCCGCTCGGAAGAGGAACTCGGCGAACGAACGAAGCTCCGCAGGGCACACGCGATCACCGTTCCGGCCATGACGGGTCAACGCCAATTTGCGCGCAGTGACGCATCCTGAGGCGACAAGCCCACGCATGGCATCGACGCTGCACCCGAGTTGTGCAGCCCCCGCTTCGATGGTGTCGGTCTGCTGCATGGCCTGCACGATGGAACGGTAGACCGCCGGCGGAATGTTGAATGTCTTTTTCCCTTTTGCGAGATCAACTGTGTAGCTCGCCCCTGGGATGCCGCCCTCATCGATGCACCGCAGCAAGGTGCCGTAGCTGTTCCCCGTCACCTTCATCAGGTCCTTGATGCCATAAGTCTCCTTAGCTGGAGGCAAGGAGCGCCGCTGCGCACGGATTCGATCGGGGTTGAGTTCCGGCTGGTGTCGGCGCTTTACTTCTTCCGCGACGGACTGCATGCAACTGAAGAATTTGCTCCCGAGGCGATAGTTCAGGCGCATGAACCCGTCCTTCTTTCCCGGATCGGCCTCCGCAATCACCGAAGCCACGATGCTTCTGGGTGCATCCATCAGCAGATGCCGGATCGAAAGCGCGTCGGAGATCGTCAGAAATCCATCGCGGTCCAGCACGACATAGGACCTGCGCCGCGTCTTCGGCTCCACCGGCGCCGCCAGCCATTTGCAGGTTCTCGCCGCCTCTTGGCTCAGCTCATGAGCCCGCGCGAATGTGCCGAACGTTTGAGCGGCGTACGCCTCGGAAAAAATTTCCCGCAACTTCTCCGTCCAGCGCTCTGCCACATCGGACTTTTGCTGCCGAAGGTCCGCACCGCACCGACACTGGAGCAACTGAGGACGCAAGACATCCAAAGGCTTGTGGCATGACTGACAGGTGTCGACCAGCAATGTCCCATGGTGACTACATGCCACACTCATAGGCATGCCCCACTCGGACCGGACGAACGGGATCTTGTCCGATGCCAGGCAACGTGGACAGATGCGGGTCTTCAGCGTACGGCCAAAGGTCGCGAAGAAGACGCGCTCACGATCAACTTTTGCGTCCAGGGGATGCTCACGGGGAGCGCTGGGATACACGATACCGAACCGCCCCAGGACCTCCGCGGGAGATGCGACGACAAGCTGTTGCATCGTCATTCCGGCAAGTCGCGCCATGGTACCCACGCCGCCCGGGATGTAGTTCGCTTCGGCCAGACGGATCAGGTAGTCGGACCAAGACTCACCAGCCAAGGGCTCGCACCGGTCGATGAGGTGTGGCTGTTCGAACTCGGGAACTGATTCTCGGAACACCCTCACCCCGCCTTCGTTGCCCGTTGACCTCGACGAGATGCCTTCTTCACGTTGGCATCGTCAGGCTCATCCTGGCGCAGTTCGAAGATTTGCCCGGGGCCAGTCAAGGCCTCGCCATTCCAGTCTGCCGCAAACGGGTTCCCGGCCACGGCGGCGACCTGGTGCAGATCCTCGAATCCCAGCTCGAGATCGACCTTCTCGATACGTTCGGATCCGCGCTGCACCGCTCGCACCAAGGCCCTGGCCATCAGCTTCATCAGGTAGTCCAGAATTCCATTGGTCGCCGCGAGCAATGGTCGCGCCAGTCTCATGCTTTTCAATTCTGAATGCTCGGCCAGCGGCAATCCCCGATCCACCAGCTCAAGCAAGCTGAGATAGTTCTTGATGTCCGTTTCAGACGCCATCGAAAAGACTGGCAGTTCGAAACGAGCTTGCATGCGGCGCCGGAGTTGGTCATGTGCATCCCGCACAACTGCAGCCTGTTCGGTGCCCAAGGCAAAGACTAATCCGGGAAACTTGAAGTCGCACAAATCGCGGATCCAGTTCGCGATGTGCTCGACCCCTCGTGCCTTTCGCCTGGACGGGACATCCTGGAAGTCGTCGATGGCGATGATGATGGTGCCGGCCTTGAGAAGCAGGTTCTCAGCGCGATCCTTCTTGTCCTCCCAGGAACCACGGTCGTACAAGGGGTCCCCCAGCGCCTTCAGTAACGCCGAGCCCATGGAGGATGGCGAGGGGACAGCTGGCACCTTAAAGCACACCACAGGCCGGGTGCTCATTGTGGGCGTGTCGACATCCGGGTATTGCCTTTTCAGGAAGTTCACGAAGCTGGTCTTACCGGAGCCAGAGCCTGCGATCACCAGGACGCCGTTGGCCTTCATCTCGACCTTACGCAACACCAGTTCGGCTTCGACGAAATCAGCGACCTTCTTGATGGCCTTGTGCTTGACGAAGATCCCTTGGAATTTTTCAAGTCGCTGGGATAAGGAAACGTTTGCCCAGTGGGAACGATCGTTTGCGGGCATGAGAACTGCGTCTGCGTTCATAGGAGGCTTTCAATGGAATCGAAGGGTTGAGCGGTATTGCGGTGAAACACCGCAGAAGTCGGAGGTCAAAGCCGATGGCAACGGCCTATGAAGGTCATTCCAGCTCCATTTCTTCATCCAGTTCGAACTCGACTTCGTCCACGTCGGCGACCATGTCCTCGACGGCCGACACCATCGTCTCGATAACGAGAGGCTTCCGCGCAGGAACATCCGCCAAGTCGGAGAGTTCTTCCAGCGGAACGTCGAGACCAGCCCTGTGCACTTGGTAGCCGAGCTTGCGCTGACGGAGCTTCTTGGACTTCATCAGATCCTTGGTGTCCGCGATCAGCGCCTGGCGGGCTTCATGCATTTGGACCAGACCAGGTGAGCGGAGCTTCATCAACCGCGCCTTCTTGAGAATCAAAGACTGTTGGTAGTTGGTCAGACCCTGCACATACCGGACGTCCTCGATGCAGGGCACCTTGAGGTAGTTCTTCGACAGCGGGTCCAACACGTACAGGTACGACAGATTCGACGGCAGGTACCTCACCCAGACCTCGGCACGGGCCCCGAGTCTTTTACGCAGCTCTTCAAGCTGGGGCGACTGGTACCGCAGCCTCATGCGCAAGAGTCCCCCCGAGTCGCGGAACGTGAGCTTGTCGTAGATCGTTCCCATGAGTTCCTGCGAAGGGCGACGTCGCGGAAGCAGCGGCTCAGTGTCGAGGAACTGCTCCCTCCAGGCCTCTCGGGGTGTTTTTCCGTCCTTGCCGCAGGGCTTGTTCGAATACTCGTCCACGATCCAGGCCATCAGCCGCTTTCGGAACTCGTCAATTGACATCACAGCGCTACCCAAGCCAACGTTGAGCAGCTCGCGATCCTCCTTCGGCCCCACCCACCCAGGAAGGTCCTGGATGAACTCGAACTTCACTCGATGATTGAAGTGTTCGATATCGGGCTTGTCCGTGGGATGGTGAGGGCGTGAAAACGCGATTTCAGCATCGAACTCAAGCACGCTCGCCTGCAGTTGCAGCGTCGCGTTGTACGAAGCGTTGTCAAGGTTGACGATCCCATGTTGCCCATACCACTCCCACTTCCCGCGGCACAGCGAGAAGTCGGGCGAGCCGGGATCTTTCGGGTAGATTCCATGGACCACCGCCTCGAAGGCGCTCTCGGACGAGCGGGGACGTTCGCTCAGCGAGTAGCCCAGCACGGCGGATGTGTGCTCATCGACGCCAGCCGTCAGCCAGCAACGTCCCCATGGCAGATTCGTACGCGGGTCGATGAGGAAGACGGCCGTGTCGGTGTCGTCGTAGTGGACGATATCGAGGGCATGATCCACCCGGATCCGCGCACCCGCTTCACGGAATCTCTGGTCAGCCCGCTTTTTCCCTTCATTCCGGACGCAAATCGCATAGGGCGTAAACCGGTCATTAAAGCGTCTCGTGACGGTGGGAAGGGAAGGCACTTCCAGTGCGCGCTTTTTCGTCTCGTCATCGGGATGTTGGGGCATCTCGATGACAAGGCCTGGCCGCTGAATGATCGCGATCGCACTGTTGTGCTGTTGGACCATCGCGTTGACTGCGTTGTGGACTTTCATGGCACGCAGCTTCCCGCTGACGGGATTTGCTGCCTGCTCCAGAGCTTGATCGATGATGCGCTCGACCGCAGGATCCAGGCGCCGGCCTCCAGGACCACCACGCAAATGGAACTGTGGAAGTAAGGAGCGGTGATCCCCCTGATTGCGGCGCAATGTACGCGCGGCTTCATACAAGGCATCCACGCCGTAAGGACAGATTTCTCGGAACTCGTGTTCGACGTCCTTGATCGCGGCCCTCAGGAAATCGGAGGGATTGAAGTTCACAACGCCATGACGTTGCAGCGCATGGATCCAGCGTCGCTTCGTCAGCATCACGCCCAGCGCCTTCTCGGTGCGGAAGGCCACAGGGATTCCCTCGATCAGGCTCTGCTCTCCCGCGCGAAGATGAACGGGAACCATGAGGGCCTGCTCGACGGACAAATCTTCAGCGAGCGATACGACGCCCCTGCTCATTGCGGAACGCAGAACAGGCCAATGGCAGGTGCGAGTCTCCGTCGAAGCGATGTCCGTGAGGTACAGCTTGTCGCCCTCGGTGATGGCATCGACGCGACACACAACTCCTCCAACGCGCAGCAGCGTTTTGAGCGGGGGCATCGAGATTTCGGCGGTTTCGGCAATGGCATTCATGTGGGATCCTGGTGACGTGTTGGTTTAGGTGCGCCCTACGCTGATCGCGGCCTAGACGATTTCCGCGAGGGAGGACCACCATCCATAGGATTCGACGGGTGCATACAGCACCGTCTCAAAGCGTCGGTCTTTGGGATTCGACGTAATCAGCGTCCGATCACACAATGGCGCGAACGGGTTGAAGTGGGCCTGTCCCACCCACACAGCCGCAAGAACGTGGTGACGGTATACCCCCGCCTTCCGAAGTTCCTCTAGGGTCTTCGGGGCTTCAGCCACCAATTGCGCGACCGCAAAGATCCGGTCGTAGGGGATGTCGCAGCTCCCAAGTCGGCGCATCTCGCGGAGCTGTCGCCAAAGGGCTGCGGACAAGGGCCATCTATCGGTCCAGAACAGGAACTTCATGCCGCTTTGCGTGATGACACTTTCGACACGGCGCTGCCTTTCCAGCTTTTCCTCCGTGAGGAACTTGCTCGCCTTGGTCTCGACCACGAAGGCGCGACCATCATGGGTCTCGAACAGGATGTCGGGCGTTGCATCGATGCCATGGTCGGCGTTGTTCAGCGAGAAAGGCTCGAGCTTCCAGCGCTTCACGTACCCGGCGTTCCTCATGGTCACCAGCAAGGACCGGGCTGTCGCGGTGTTCCCACCTTCCGCGACCGTCACGGAGTTATCACCGCCTTGCACCAGATACCTTTGCGTCGGCCGGCTCCGCCCCTGCGGATCACGGGCAGGAGCAGATTGAAATACTTGCTCCAGCCAGTTCCGACTTCCCAGTGGATGGTTTCTGTTCACGATGCACGCCCCTTTCGTCAAAGTTAGGTGCAATCGTGATTCCCAAGTCGGAATTCTAGAATGTATATAGTGACAATAAATTGATAGACGTTTACTCCGTGGGAGCGGAGCCCGGGTATCTGGACCTTCTTCTTTTTTCAGGAGTAACAGTGGATCTCGACGATCTGCGTGCCCGCCTACAGGCCGCAACCATCAGTTGGCGTCAACGAGCCATACCAGGAGGCAAATCCTCTGCGCGGCAATCGCATACTCGGCTCCTCGCCTCGATGGATACTCGCGAACGCCGGAGTAACAGGTACCGGCTCAACCCAGCCGATCTTCGAAAAGTCGTCGCAGAACTTCGGACGATTTCCCTCGTTCAAATGCGTGCGGCGTCGCAAGCTCTGCGAGAGCTCATGGAAATGGGCTGTCGATTCGAGTACGAGCAGGAAAGCGCAGGCGGTGAGCGGCACTGGATCCACTTGTCTCTTGACCAAATCCCCTATCTCGATAACGCACGCACCGCACTCCCTTTGATCACATCGCTTGCAGAGCTGCCACAAGCTCAGCAGGCCAAGCTGGTTCAGCTGCTGGAAGAAGAAAAGGCGGTTCGACATCTCGAGGTTCGCCTACAGCTCGAACAAGCAGACGGAACCCGCGCTGGTCAGGTGCAACGGTCGCTCAAGCTGGCATCGGCCCAAGCCTCACTCAACCGAACTTTGGCTTCGATCTCGCCTGCAGGGCTGGTTTGGCTGGCGAACAATCGCGACACGTTCAATCTGCTGGGTTGGTCGAACCTGACGCTTCCTATCCTGGGCTCAACACGCTTCGATCCAGAGCAACTGCTTCAGGCCTCAGAGAGCCTCGACTTGATCTCGGACTGCCTCATCATGCCCTTCCCACTCGATCCTGGAGCCGATCTAGAAGTCCTCGGAAGGTGGCTCAAGCTTTGGCAGGTTTGCGAGGAGGCTGCGGAGAACCTCTCGATGGTGTCCGCCTGGCTACGCTGCCTCGGAAGCACTGGGGAGTACAAGCGATGTCGTGTCTGCTTCCGACATGTCGGCGAGGGTATGAAAAAGAACTGTTGGCTGCACCACCGAAGTGCCAAGGTCCGTGTGCCTTCTCGAGAACTGCACGTCTCCGGCATCTACCAGGACGCATGGAAGCAAGCAGCCAAGAAGCATCCACGTATCCATGTGCTCTTGAATGACGTGACCCCAACCTCTCAGGTGCGCCGCCAGATGCAGCATGCCGCGGAAGGCGAGGGCCTCGCACCGGAGGTAGCTACCGCTGCGGCGGCTTTGGGAGCATTGATCCATACGCTGCTCCCTGTATTGGAACCAAGTTTGCAGGACCTGCTGAAGCGGCAATTCGACGCGTGCGTGGCGCAAGCCAATCGGCTGGTCATGGCGCGCCAAGGTCGCATTGCGGACACTTCGGCGATACCGTTGACCCCACCTGGACGTGCTTTAAGGGCCCTTGGTTGGGAGCGCTTCTTCGCCGATTTCTTCGGTTCAGCGATGTCACCCGCCGAAACGACCCGCTTCGGTACCGGCAAGCCCATCGATGTCGACCATCCGCTGACGTCGACAACGCAAACGATTCCGGTGCAAAAACTTGCCTTGGACCTGCTACATCTGAGCACCTGGATTTCCGTCGACATGGCGTTCGACGCCCTGAGTTATCTGAATGTCAACGCGATTCGGCGCGATATTCAACTGGCCCTAGAGGAAAACGGGGTGCGTCCGACGTACCAGGAACTCGCACAAGCCCATCACACAACGCCGCAAGCAATCCAACAAGCGATGTCAAAAAGGTCTTCTACCCGACGCAGGTTTCGGGTGCTGGACAAAGGGCGCGAGGAACTCCGACGCATGGTGTTGAGGAACTTTACGCATTGAACTTCTTATTCTTCTCACTTCCATCAAAGGCCTTTGCTTTCGATATAGAGTCGAACAGCCACTGACACAGCTACAAAGCCTTGATGATTCGGTAAGCCCCGTCAGGCCGAGGATCTTGATAACCAGGAGCGAGTGGTGCGCTGCTGGCACCGTACAGCGCAAGCGGGTCCGAAAGCCACAGCGCGTATTCCGGTCCACGAAGGCTGTGGTCTGGCGAGCAGTCCACGCTCCAGCGCCGCAGCATGTAGCCAGCATTCGCCGCACGAGCCTTCACGATGCGCACCCCGTCCGGCATATCGAAGTCCATTCGAACAATTTCAGGCCGAGCGTGCTCCGGGTGAGGAACCAGTACGAGTTCGATGATGCGACTCCATTGGACATCGTGCTCCACCGTCTCCTCCGGCACAACCGGGCTGTCTTCAAGCACTGTCGGGCTCTCCATTCGAGTGAACACGAAGTCCCTGAACTCCAGGTGCTTTCGACAAAAGGCTCGCAAATGCCAGCGGATGCCGGTGTCGACCAAGGCGAGCGGCACCAACTCCCGCTCGGTCTTGCCACTGCCAACAGACGTGTAGCCGAGCCGGACGGCCTTGCCTCGGTTGATAGCGCGGGTGATGGGCGCGAGCACCTCCATCGCGGGCAAGCTGAGCGAGGGTGGGAACTCGCATCGAACCATTGAGCGGAGCTCATCACCGATACCTCCGCCGAAGCCTTGCGACAGAGCGGTCAGCACACGCTGCGGCTGGTGCTCGAAAAGAGGCACGAACTCCGACGTCGGCCGATAGGCCTTTGTCGCCGGGTCAAGCTCTAGGTTTTCAGGTGCGATCTCACGGTACTGGGCGATGTCGCGGGTAGCTCCGGCCGGCCCCACTTCAAACCGCTCAACGACGTCAGCTCGGCGCAGTTCACCGAGGAAGTAGAGCTTGAAGTCGATATGCGACAGGCGCTCGCGCTGTACGCGGGGCAGTTGCTCGAGCTCCTTACGCCGTCGATCTGCATTTTTTGGATCCATATGGCCATGATACCAACATCGCCCAGAAGATCGGATCACGAAGATGCATTGACATCATCATTTTGATGACGTAAAGTCATCTCCAATGATTCATCAACCCTTGCTGAGCTTCGGATTGGGCTTCGCCCTGGCATGGCTCTTCTTCAAAGACAAGGATTCCAAGATGCCCGCTGTGCAGAAACAGTTTGAAGACTTTCATGCCGCTATCAAGCTCGATGGCGACGACGAAAACGCGAAGCTGCGCGAGAAGCGCGACACCCTCATCCGCGCGCTCAAAGCGAACCTGCCCGACGACGTGCCGAACTTTGAGACCTTCAACCAGGGTAGTTATTCCATGTTCACCGGCGTGCTGCCGCCGGACCGCAACTACGACATCGACGTCGGCGTCATCTTTAACTGCAAGAAGGACAAGTATCCCGATCCGGTGGCACTGAAGAAAAAGGTGCGTGATGCGCTCGACACCCACGGCCGCTCCATCTCCATCCGCCGCCCGTGTGTCACCGTCAACTACATGCGCGATGGCAACATCGACTACCACGTTGACTTGGCCATCTACGTGAAGCGCGACGACAACCTCCTGGACCTGGCCAAGGGAAAGGAGAACTCGGCCGACGACAAGCGCGTCTGGGAAGGCGCCGACCCCAATACGCTCACGACCCTCATCTGCGGCGCATACACGGATGCCGACGAACTCGCGCAGTACCGCCGATGCATCCGCTACCTGAAGCGATGGCGCAACGTCCAGTTCTACAGCGGCGCGCCCCTCAGCATCGCCTTGACGGTGGCTGCCTACCGGTGGTTCAAGCCTCACTTTGAAACCTCGGGCAAAGCGGGCGATCTGCTCGCCATGCTGGCCTGGGTCAAGGCCATGCTCTCGCAGTTCGCGTGGGACCTCACCGACGAAGGCCTCCACGAGCGGCTGAAAGTCGTCTTGCCTGTCTCGCCGAGCAGCGACCTTATGGCATGGATGACGAAGTCGCAGATGGCCACCCTGAAGCAACGCCTGGAATCACTGCGCGATACGCTGAGCGACGCTTACGACGAAGAGCTACCTGAAGACGCCTGCAAGCTGCTGAACAAGCAGTTCGGCGACGACTTCAAGGTTCCCGAGAAGGCCGAGACGGCGAAGGCGGCCCGCGCTCCCTACATCAGCACCGGGAACTCGGCTTGACGGGCAAGGCACCGACTCCTCCGGACAGAACCGACATCGTCTTCGACGCTGCTCGCTTGCTGTGCGGCGAACGCGGCATCCATATCGCACGGTGTGATTCTGGCAAACCCGGGATCCTCGCAACCACGCTCAAGGGCTCGACCCGAGAGTGGGAATTGCTCGTTGACTGCCAGGAAGAATGCCTATCACTTCCTGCCGTAGGTCTCAGGCCACCACGTGGCTTTCTTCCGCACGTGAGCTACCACGGCAGCGTCTGCGTAAACGATGGACAAGGTCTTTCCATTGATCCCGATCGCCGAGAGGACATTGCGGCGCACACCTTGCTCGCCGCCTATGACCTTCTGGAGAAGTGGTCCACTGACGAATATGCCGCCCGCGCTGAGTTCATGAACGAGCTTGAGGGCTACTGGAACGGACTGCCTAGTTCTGTACGAGGCCAAGCCGCCTTCGAGATCGACGGCAACGACCGCCTCATCAGCGCTTACGGAGACAGTAAACGCAAGCAATCGGCCTGGTACTTCGCTGATCGAGGGGTTCGACCCCGAGAGTTCGATCTGACGAAACTGCAGCCAGTGCGGGCGCTGTATATCCACCTTGACCAACTGCCAGGCATCCCTGCACACCCCGACCAACTCACGCATGACTTCCTGGATGAAGTCCGCGCAGCGTTATCGCCTCCTCAACTGAGCCTATGGAACGAACTCCTTGGCCCGTCGAAAAATGCGCGCAAGACGAACGCACTGTTGCTGTCGGTTCCGCGCCAGGCCGGAGGCCGGTCGCTCATCGGCGTCGCGTTTGCGGCTCATGATCGGGAGATTGATCGACGAGTGTCGGTATTCCCGCTCACCGCACGTCGCCGAACGGCATCGCACATGCGCGAGCGAGGTGGCGCTTCTCTCGAACTCATGGCCAAGCGTGTCGCCATACTCGGTTGCGGCGCTGTCGGCTCGGTTGTGGCCGACACGTTGGCTGCAGCGGGCGTCGGCAAGCTGACCTTGATCGATGCGGAAGAGTATTCAGAAGACAACGTTTTCCGGCATGTGCTTCAGCCAACCTATATTGGCATTCCAAAGACCATCGCACTGAAGCATCAGCTGGAGCAACGCTACCCCGGCTTGGCCGTTGAGGCTTTCAACGTTTCCGCACAGCGTTGGCTCGCCAGCACTCCTCTCAACGGGATTGATGGCGTGGTGGTGGCCTTTGGAGCACCGTCAGTAGAGCGATCATTCGGTCGCGCGTTCCGTTCACAAGAACACGAACTCCCGCTCGTTTTCACTTGGCTAGAAGCGCTCGACCTCGGGGGGCATTCTGTCTTGATGTGGGCGCACAGACCGGGATGTCTGGACTGCCTATACCGGGATGACGAGGGCGCTTCCTGCTTGCACCCGCGTACGTCATTTCTTGAACCCAATCAACACGTCACCCGCAATCTCACGGGATGCGCTGGCGTGTTTGTGCCGTACGGCGCACTGCAGGCACGTAAAACAGGCCACATGGCTGCCGAACAGATGCTGGGCGCTTTGGTCGGTTCATCTCCTGAGCGCGCGTATCGATACTGGTCCGGTGACGGCACACAAGCGCGAGCCCAAGGGCTGCGAACAACTCCTTGGTGGTCGCGTGCCCCGACAACCAGTGCAGCCGTCGCGACCGAACAGGCATTCGGGCGTCCCTGCAAGCGTTGCCGAGGTGACTCATGAAACTTGTTTACCGGGTCACACCTCGACAGCGCCTCATCATTGCCGAGGATGCGGCCAGCCAGTTGCTGTCTTTCGCCCAGCGTCGCTGGTGGCAATCCGAGGCCGGAGGCGTTCTGCTTGGACGGCATCTGCTCGACAGCCACGACGTCGTTGTCGATGAGGTGACCACCCCGCAATCAACCGACCGTCGAAGTCGCTTCGGCTTTTTCCGCTCCCGCCAGCACGAAGCACTGGCCCAGGAACGCTGGCGGCAGCAAGCCGCGACGAGTGCGTATCTCGGCTTGTGGCACACGCATCCAGAGCCTGATCCCACCCCCAGTTCGGTCGACCACAAGGACTGGCAGAAAGCCGTGGCCGGAGATGCGTTTGAGGGTGACCGACTCTTCTTTCCCATTGTCGGAACCGACAGCATTCGCGTTTGGACTCTGAGCCGACGCGGCACCCTCAAGCAACTACGAGAAGAGAACAAAAATGGCTAGAACACAAGAACGGGCATACCTGAGTCCCACCGTCCGTCGCGATCTCTGGGTCGATGCCGGTGGCCGGTGCGAATTCCGCGGCTGTTGCAAGCCGATTGACCGGGACTTTCTTACGAAGCAACGTTGCAACGTCTCGGAGTACGCCCACATCATCGCCGACAGTCCGGCAGGTGCCCGCGGTGTTGCCGGGGAGTCCGAGCGTCTTGCCGCCGACCCGAGCAACCTCATGCTGCTCTGCTACGACTGCCACAGCCGCATCGACCGCAAGGGGCAAGACAACCCCTACACCGCTGAACAGTTGCATGCGATGAAGCGGGAGCATGAAGCTCGCATTCAACTCATCTACTCGGCAACTGGTGTCAAAGAGAGCCTGCCCATCATCATGACGTTTCCCATTGGCTCTCTGGTGCCCGTCATTGACCTGGACCAAGTCCATCACGCCATGTTGGAGAACAGCGCTTACACGCGATTCCCGCTCGGTAGGTCCATCAACATCAATCGCAGCGCCTTTGATGTGCAAGACAGCTCACCCGACTTCTGGCCACAAGCCGAGAGAGCCCTCACGTCCTTGTACGACCGCCTCATTCATCCTGAGCTGACAGCCCGCGATGGACCAAGCCACCTGACCGTGGCCGGGTTCGCGCCCGTCCCCATGCTGATGAAGCTTGGGGCGCTCCTCGGTGACAAGACGGAGGCGAGCGTGCTTGACCTACCAACCGAGCGTTGGCTCTGGGACCGCACCCCCAGTTGCCCAGCACCGGAATTCATCTATCAAGTTCCAGATGTCCTGCCTAGAGAAGTGAGCGCGGTCATCAGCATTTCCAACCGGGCCGTACACCCACAGGGAATGGAAGTAGTCGAATTTCAAGCTCGATCTCCAAATCGCGGCGTCATCCGCACCGAATCACATCTGCTCGCGTTTCGCCGCGACTTCAATGCCTTCTTGATGGCCCTCGCTCGGGCAGGTGCGCGAGTCCTTCATATCCACCCGGCAACCCCCTTGAGTGCGAGCGTCGAAGTCGGGCGATTGCTGCTTCCGAAAATCTTTGAAGAAATTCACGTCCATGAATGGCAGGCTCCAAACTGGAGAACTGCACTGCGGCTCAAGTGAGCGCGCAGCGACAGCTTTCGAGATCATGAGCAATCGTGCAGAACGCGACGTCAAATTTTTTCCGACTTGAGTACATCCTCAACCCCGCAATAGTCACCGTCTTTTGTTTACGATTGGTTTCACATCACCTTTCCCATAAAAAGGTATCAACAGAGAGTTGTGAAGGATTTTGGTCATGAAAAATGGCAGGTTGAAACGCTGCTTCGCTGCAGCCTTGATTACGACAGCGCTGCTGCCGTCTGTTGCGGCAGCATTTCAAGTTCTTCCGCGAATCACTGACGTGGACCGCAAACTCACGGGTCTTGGGGGCAACCAGTTCATTGATGGCATCGGTCAATGGTTTGTCGGGAACGCACTTCCCATGATCAAGAGTCCAGTCCATGAGGCCATTACCCTGAACGCGCTCGACTGTGCGGTTCCGGCAGGCTCTGAGGCGCAGTGTCTGACGACTGCGGCCGTTCGCGAGAACCAAGTGCTTCTGTATGGTGTGCGTTGGCCCGACGATCCACCGTTCGCACTCAATCGTGCATCGCCACCGCGCATTGCAGACTGTGACCCCAAGGTCACGCTGCGTTCGACGGCGCAGCCGAAATGCTGGAAGGGACTGTTCTCCGACGCCGACAAGACTGCAAAGCAGCGCATGGCCAGCAAACCTGGCCAACCGGCCTTCGGACCTGGTGACTACCTGCTATATCGGTCACATTTTGGCGACCTGCAGTTCTTCCATTCCATGGCTGCGTACGACGGTGAAACTGCCGCTGAGACCCAGCAGCGGATGAGGATGTGGGCGCAGTTCCTTTGGGGCGTGGCGACCAGGACCACCCCGACCGATCGCTTCATCCGCACCGTAGGCGACGACCAACTGGCACACTATTTTCCGGGCGACATGACAGCTACGAACTTGTTCGCAACCGGCATCATCGAAGTGCGCAAGGATCTGGACAAAGTCGCCATCGGGGCATTGCTGCACATGCTCCAGGACAGCTTCTCGCAAGCCCATGCCGGACGCAATCCGGAAAGCGGAGCCTCCTGCGAGGCGATCCCGAGATTCGCGCAACCGGGCAAGATCAGCCAGTTCTACAGTTATGCAGGCCAAGTGGGCAGTTTGCACGACCATGAAGACACGTTCAATGCGCTGGGCCTGCAGACGCTGCAGATCAGTCCCAACGTCGTCGATGCCAGCCGTGCCTTCCTGACTTTGTGGAAGGAGAATGCACCCTGGAGCGAGGCGGAAAAATACTTCGATTGCGCCTTCGCGCTTGATTCGCCGGGCGCCAAAGCCGGCCCTGGACCTTTCACCAACTGAGACGCGCCAGCGACCGCCCGAACGCGCCAAGATTTGGACCCGGGTATCCGTAGATCTATCGCTCGACACATACGGGTACCTCGACCTGGAAGCCTTGCAGCGTGATGTCAGCAACGCACCCGCAAGACTGCGCGGCGACCATCCCGCCGATCACGTACCGAGTCGATCAAACTCCGAAAATAGCTTCTTCCATCGTTCAAGAGTAGGTTCGTCGATGTCTTTGAGACCTCTGGCGAGCATGGTCGCTTTGACCCTCTTCGCAACATCAACCTTCCAGCCCTGCTGGAGGGGAACCCCCTGGCTTCTCGCCCATTCTTCTACTTGCGGAACGATTGGCTTTCCCAAGACGAGCACGTCAGTAAATCGTTGATCAGCGTCACGAAAAATCCGATCAGTGGCATCCGCAAACTGCGCCTGGGGAATGAGGTCCTCGACTTCCGAGTTCTCGAAGCCTACAAACGCATCAGTCACGAGGACCTTCTCCCTTTCGCCCTCGTAAAGACTGGTTGAAAGCTCTTTGGCCATCCGGGCACCCATCACATCCCCGTCCAACAAAACCACTGGCAACTTGTCATCACGCCCAGTAAGCACACTGGCAGTTGTCCGAAGCGTCTTCGTACCACCCCCAGGTGGAAAGACGAGTTCCCGGCTCGGCGAGATCTTGCCCGCGCTGATGAGCAACGTTTTGATCAGGGTTAGATAGTGCTGATCAGAGGTACCTTCGACAACCACCGCCGCGCATCCTAGAAGAAGACTTTCGGCGACATTGAGGTTAAGCGCCGAGTAGACAGCGTAAGCAGCTCCAGCCTGAGCTTTGTCGGCGCCGTTTGCGCGCAGATCTGGAGATGCCTGTGTGGTCCCGTCTGGGGCAACGAATACCTTGCGAACGCGATCAAGCCTATCAGGATCGACCAAGAATGGAGAATGGGTCGTGTAAATGATTTGATTCGTCGGCGCAAGGCCATCAAAGAAGGCCGACAGGTCTCTTTGAGCGAGCGGGTGTAAGGACAGCCCTGGTTCGTCAAGCAGCAGTACCGCGTCTTCGTGATCACCCTCACTCTCTACCAAGAAGACTAGGAAGAAACTCAGGAACCACTGGAGGCCCGTACTTCGTGTTTCCAACTCGACTTCCTCCGGACGTTGTCCATCGGAGACCCAGATTCGGAAGTGATTGCCATCCGCGTCGAATCGAAATCGGTAGTCGCCTTGCTTCCACCATGATCTGAACTTATCGGTCAGCTTCGTTCCTGCTGACTGAAGCAAGATAGATCGCTCGCGCTTCTTCTCAGCGATCGCATCGATTTCCTGCTGCGTCGGCTCGCGACCATTGGGATCCTTGAAGTCGCGGCCGAGCTCCAAAATCTCCTTCGGGCTCAATCCAACAAAACTGAACAGGACGCGAAGGGTCCGCGACTTGGCTGCTTCCTTACTTCCAAGGTCCTGCCGTTCCAGATTTGCCACAACATGGGGAAGATAGATCTCCGAGTCCAAGTTCCCATAGTTCGAGTAATAAACGAAACTGGGGAGTGCCTTCGTAACGAGATCTCGAACGCCTTCCCGATCTTCTACCGAAGGTGCTTGCACTTCGGATACCCAACCTTCAAAAAGCTCTACTGCTTGGCGGAGACGAGGGACCAAGGTCGATGTCTTTGCAGGTGTTTCGGGCACCAGCGCCTTTAGAGCAGAAACTGCCTGCGAAAGCTCTTTCAATTTCCAGGAAACTTCAGCAATGGCACATTTGAAGCCTTTGGCAGCTTCCAGAATGGATGTTTTGAGCGACTCTTCCTGTTTCATCGGAGTCGTCGATTCGACGTCGGAGATCAAACTCCCAAAACCTGACAGCACATCGCTTGCCGCGACCTCTGTAGTAGCCATGTAGTTGGGGAAATTGATCTCATACCGTCCATCGTAGTAACGAGTAACACGTACCAGATTTAGATTCGTCGCCGGAACGCCGGCCGCCAAGGAAAGGCGATCGGCCAACCCACCTGTCTCGAACTCAGCAGTGATGAAGCTGTAGGTCCCTGGTTTTGCTCTGATATCTGTGAACATCCGCTTCGGATAGTCCGACGTCGGCTGAAGCTCCCCGTCGCGAGCAGGATTGAACTTCCAAAGAGGCAAGAGAAGATTTGTCTTTCCTGACTCATTGACACCGATGAGTGCCGACACGTCACCTGATTCAATCCACCCGCTGGTCTTGACTGAGCGGAAATTTGTCACTTGATATCGAACCAGTTTCATGTCAAGCCTCTTTAATGTTTGTTCTTTAGCACGTTGAGAACAGCGCTTCCGTATTAGCCCTTAGAAGGCTCTGCCGCGCGTGCACGCTCATAAATCTCCGGAAGCAATGCTTCTGCGACGTCATCGAACACCTTCGGATTCTGGAGCATCTGATCGGACATCGAATGATGGCTGGCCAGCGCTTTGATCACCGCCTCTGCAAGAACCGTCCTGAAATCGCCATTCGCAAACTGCTGCGCCGTCGGATTAGCCTTTGCCTGAATTTGAATGCGCTCATCCGAGGCAGTGTTCCCGATCACCGCAGTGAACCAGCCCGCAATCTCAGCGTCGCTAAACTTGCCCGCGAACAAGCTGTGGATCTTCTTGATGATCTCGCTGAGCTTGGCGTGCGGATCCTCTTGTGGATCCCCGCCGCCCGGACCGAACGGGTGAAGCGCACTGGCCTCGCCCTTCGCGAGGTCGAGGATGTGTTCCCGCTTGTTGACGACCTTGTAGTTGGCCAGACGCACAGCACCGTCGATCGTCACCGGATCGTCTTCCTGGCCGCGCAAGCGCGGTAGAAGCATCTTCAGGAAGGCGTGCAGCTTTTCCAATTCAGCGTCGTCATAGTCAACCACCTGCGACAGGAAGTCGTAAGCCGCCACGAACGTGACCGCATCTCGGCGGAAAAGCTCTTGTTCCTCAGCCTTCAAACCCTTGAAGCGTTCGTGGGCCTGTTTCAGATGCGCCTGGAATGCCTGGTCGTTGCGCGTGCTGAAGTACAGCTTGGAGAAGGCCTCGACTTCGGCCCATTCATATACGCCGGATCCATCCAACTTCTCGCGCAACTGGTGGGGCATGTTGCGATCGGCAATTGCAACGAGCTGGGCCGTACGGTAGTACGGCTCGAATGCCTTGAGGATGTCCTCAGCGTTGTTCCGGAAATCGAGGACGAATGTGAGCGTCTTGCCCGGGAAGGTGCGATTCAGACGCGAGAGGGTCTGCACGGCCATCACATCGTCGAGCCGCTTGTCCACGTACATGGCGCAGAGTAGCGGCTCATCGAAGCCGACCTGAAATTTGTTGGCCACCAACAGCACGCGGTACTCGTCAGTGCGGAACGTTTCCTTGATCAGGTCGTCCTTGATCTTCGGGGTGCCACCGTTGATGTCGCCTTCGTCGGCATCGACCACCGCGTACTCGTTGTCGGTGATCGTCCCCGAATAGGCCACCAGCGCCTTGAAGTCGTGGTAGCCCATTTTGGCCATGTACTTGTCGAACTCCTTCTTGTAGCGGACGGCCGCTTTGCGGCTGTCCGTCACCACCATGGCCTTGGCCTGGCCATTGAGAAGGTGCATCACGTGCTTGCGGAAGTGCTCGACGATGATGGCGATCTTCTGACCAATGCTGGTCGGGTGCAGGTTCGCGTACTGGAAGATTTTCTTGCGGGCTTTGCCTGACTTGACCTCGATGTCCGCGCCAGCCTGCTCGAGCTTAAAAGCCAGGTCGTAGGTGATGTAGCCCTTGAGGACGTCAAGGATGAATCCTTCCTCGATCGCTTGGCGCATGGAGTACACGTGGAACGGGTGCGGCAAGCCGTCGTCCCCCTTGCGGCCGAAGATCTCCATCGTCTTCGCCTTCGGTGTCGCTGTGAAGGCGTAGTACGACAGGTTGGGCGGGCGCTTCCGCGCAGCCACCGCCTTGGCCACGATGTCCTCGCTCGAGATCTCTTTGTCCTCGTCGCCTTCTGCATCCTCCTTGAGCGCATCAGCCTCGGCTTTGAGCCCTTCATCGGCCAGCGCCTGGCGCAGCTTCAGGGCCGAGCGCCCGGACTGGGATGAGTGCGCCTCGTCGATGATGATCGCGAAGGTCTTCTTGCCTGCCTTTCCGATCTTGTCGAGCACGAAGGGGAAGGTCTGTAGCGTCGTGACGATGATCTTGGCGTCGCCGTCGAGGGCCGTGGCCAGTTGCTTCGAGCCCTCGGAGATGGCCGCCACAACGCCAGGAGTGGACTCGAACTGCTTCAGCGTGTCCTTCAGCTGCTGGTCGAGCACGCGACGAGCGGTGATGACGATGACGCTGGTGAAGACCTTCTGGTTCTTGTCATCGAAGAGGCTGGACAGGCGGTGCGCCGTCCAACCGATCGTGTTCGACTTTCCGGACCCAGCTGAGTGCTGGACAAGATAGGTCTGGCCGACTCCTTCCCTGAGAGTGGCGGACAACAGGGAATTGACGCAATCCAGCTGGTGATACCGCGGGAACAGCAGAGACGGCGTCAGCGCACGCTTGCCCGTCTTGAGGTTGACCGATTCCTTCACCTCAACGGAGACGAATTTGCCGATCACGTCCAAGAACGTTGGACGGCTCAGCACCTCATGCCAGAAGTAGGCAGTGGCGTGCCCGCGCTTGATGTCGGCAGCATTGCCCGCGGAGGCGCCGCCCTTTCCATCGTCAATGCCTTGGTTGAACGGGAGGAATCGGGTCTTCGCGCCGTCAAGCTTGGTGGTCATCCGCACCTCATCGCTGGAAAGCGCGAAGTGGACAAGCGCACGCTTGCCGAACGACAGCAGAGGCTCAGGCGTGTTCGTTGCAGCGTCGATTGGCAGACGATCCTGCCGGTACTGCTTGACGGCAGCCTCGATGGGCTGTGTTGTCTCCGTCTTCAGCTCAATGGTCACAACTGGAATGCCATTGATGAACAGCACCAGGTCGATGCTGCTTCCTCCGTGCATGGAGTAATGCACCTGGCGGACGACGCGCAGGATGTTGGCGTTGTAGTCGTCCCAGAGCTTGGGGTTCAGGCTGTTCGCCGGTGCGAACTGCGCCATCTTGAAGGTGGCGTTGATGTGCTTGAAGCCGCGGCGCAGGACATGCAGGGATCCCCACAACTGTGGGTCGTCCTTCTTGATAGTCTTGCGCTCACGATCCAGTTCGGCGGTAAGGGTTCGAGCAAACTCGCGCTGTGCCTCCGCATCGTCCTTGTGGTGCGCGGTGAACTTCTTCCACGCGTCCGGTTGCGTTGCCTTGACCCATGCCACAGCATCCGCCGGGTAGATCGCCATCCGCTTGTCGTAGCCCTCGTCATAGACAAAGCTCTTCACGTACGGGAGCGGCCCGTCGAACGACCAGCCGGTGGCCTTCAGGTGATTGCAAATTTCGTCCTCGAAGACGATTTCTTGATGGATTGCTGCGGACATGCGGTGGCTCCCTAGCCTATTCAATTTTCAAGTGGTGACTGACGTCGAGGCGCCCCAAAACGGCATCTGTAATCGTTGCAGAGCGAAACTCAGCCAGAACGTCCAGTTCTCGCTTAACGTGTTGAGTCAAATCATCAATTCGTTTCAACTCGGCGGTCAGAGTGTCTAGGAGCGCATCTCGCTTTGATGCGGGCGGGAGCACAACTGGAAACTCCTTGACGTTGGTCTGATTGATCGATGCGAGATTGGTGCTTTGCTTCGAGTTGTTCATGAAGTAGAACTTCGCGTACGAGGTACGCGTAACAGCTGCCAGCCAGGGAGCCCATTCGATGTCATCGAGCCGAACCGCAAACACGTGGTTCTGGTGCAAACATTCTTCGACGAGGCCTTCCCACATCGCACCGCGGCCGACCTTGTCGTAGTCTCCGCCCTCGTTCATGAGGACATCGCCAATCTTCAACGCGTATCGATCCACTTCGTTCTCAGCGACTTCGATGAACGCCACGTCACGCAAGTCGATGTAACCTTCTTGCACGTTCGCGACGCGCATGTAGGGGCGCTCAACAGTAGTGGAGCCAGCGTCGTTCTTTTTCCCTTTTGCAAGACCCGATCGAACTTGACCCAAGTATTTCAATCGCTTCAGCGACCAACCGTCTGGAATTTTCGGCAACCAAACATCACCAGTAGGTTGGGACGCGACGTCCTGTCCGGTCACTATTTCAGTGATTCGCGTTGACTTCAACTCAGTAAGCGAATTCAGAAGGCGCCTCTTCTCATCGATCAATCCGTCAATTCGTTCCGTCTCGACATCGAGATATGCGGAGATGGCCCGTTGCTCTTCAAGAGGTGGAAGGAAGCAGCGTTCCGCCAAATAGGCTCCGCTATCCAGATTTTGGATACCAGTCGACTGCTTGATGCTGATCTTGGTGACAGATCGATCATAGAGATGCGCGTGCAGGAAGATAAGGAATCGACCATCGACGAAGTCACGCGGTCTCATTCGAGCAACAAAGTTAGAGCACACTGCACCTGATTCGCCTTCGAACTCCACGACCATACCGACTGGCTGCAGTTCTCCACCGCCAGATTTCTCGATGAGCAAATCCCCCGGTAGCAACTGCCGTGGGACACGCTGATCGAAGGGAACTGATCGAACAGTTTGGTGTGGGAAGGTTTTCCGCTTGGGTCTATCGAAGTCAGCAACACGAATGACCGGGGTGTCGCTCCCATCCCCTTCCGGCTCACCACCCCAAATGCCGTTAATGCAACCCTCCACCGTATCCTTGAGGCGCATTGGCTGCCAATGCGCAGGCACACCTTCCTGCCAGCTTAGTCCCGTGCAGGCTCGTTTCGATGAATCGATCGTTCGCATATTTATCCCTCGTATCCCCGCTGGACCAAAGTAGCGGAACTGTTCCACTCAGTACGGACCCGGGTTAGTTCGAAACTCTTTCTCCGTCGAATCAAGATGAGGCCGATCACGTTCACGCCACCACCCCTTTGAGCATCTCCATGAATCGCTTCTCCATGGCTTCGATGTCTTGCTTGATGACCTCACGGGTGCGCGGCGCTTCATAGACATAGAACTCTCTGTTGAAGTTGATCTCGCAGCCAACCACGCCAATCTGGCCGTCGGACTGGTCGACTGTTCCGGTGTTGACCCATGCATCGGGCCAGTGCGGTTTCACTTCGGCATCAAAGTACGCGTCGATGCCAGAAGCCACGTTACTGCCGACAGATGCGAAAGGGATGTACTCGGCGTCGCGGAGGTCCGAATCCGACAGCGGATTTCCCTTGTCATCGTTGACGATCTCGGCCTTCTTGTCGCGCACACCGAAGCCCTTGCGCAGAGCATCGAGGACCTTGCCCTTGAAGGCCGTGGATTTGAGAGAGCGTCCGGCCGCCTTCTCTTCGGCCACGAAGGTTGCGTCCATGGCTTTCAAGTCGGTCAGAACGGCTTCGGTGCTCAGATAGGTCTTCTCTCCCAGGCACTCGATCAAGCGGTCCGCAAGCGCAAGGAGGTTCTGTGCCTCAAGAGGCGTAGATGTCTTCTTGCTCGTCAGGCTCGCGACCCATGCTTGTTTGCGTTCTGCCGTCAGCTCGTAGCGCAGGCGCAGCGGACGCTCGATGGTGACCTTGCGGTAAAAAAAGTGCGAGGTCGGCAGAACCTTCGCTTTGAGTTGACGGACGCGGCTGCCGTTGGCCGCCTCATCTTTCCAGTCGAGCGCACTGAACTCGTGATACACCTCCACGATGCGTCGCTGGCAGTCATCGCTCAGCTCGAAGCGCTTCTTGCCAAGGTTCTTTTTCATCAACACACCCATGTTTGTGGCGTCGATGAGCAGGACCTTGTCCTTGCGCTCCGCAGGCTTGCGGTTCGACATGAACCACAAGTAGGTTGCGATGTTCGTGTTGTAGAACATGTCCGTGGGCAGGGCCACGATCGCATCCAGGTAGTCGTGCTCGAGGATGTAGCGTCGGATCTCGGACTCACCGCTGCCGGCATCTCCGGTGAACAGAGGTGACCCGTTGTGGACCAGGCCGACGCGCCCACCACCCTCGCCGTTGATGAACGGACGCATCTTCGAGATGGCGTTCAGCTGGAATAGCATCTGACCGTCCGAGATGCGCGGCAAACCAGGGCCAAAGCGGCCCGCTGCGCCCTTGGCATGTTCACGCTCGACAGCCTCCTGGGCCGGCTTCCATTCCACGCCGTAGGGCGGGTTCGAGAGCTGGTAGTCGAAGCGCTCATCCGGATGCTTGTCGCTCTCGAGCGTGTCCCCCAATGCGATGTCCGCGGGATCCTGTCCGCGGATCAGCATGTCAGCCATGCAGATCGCGTAGGTTTCGTCTTCGAGCTCCTGTCCGAAGAGCCGCAGCTTGGCGTTCGGGTTGAGTTGTCGAACCTTCTCTTCTGCCTCGGACAGCATGCCGCCAGTGCCCGCCGTCTGGTCGTACATCGTGCGAATGGCGCCAGCCACTGACAGCGCGTCGTCGTCGCCGTCGAAGAGGATGTCGACCATGAGGTGAATGGCGTCCCGCGGCGTGTACTGCTCACCTGCTGGCGATGCGTCGTTGAACTTGCGAAGCAGTTCTTCGAACGCCTTGCCCATGTCGTGGGACGAGACGGAGTACATGTCCATGGGCACGCGGCTGAATGCCTGCACCACATGGAAGAGTCGCCCCTTCTCGCGCAGCTTGTCGACCGTTGCCATGAAGCTGAACTTCTCGAAGATGCGGCGGACGTTCGGCGAGAAGCCGTTGATCAGGTCCTCGATGTTGTCGCGCAGATCGTCGGGCGCTTCCAGGAGCCCCTTTATGGTGAAGTTCGAGTGATTCCAAAACTGGACGCCCGTGATGGGCGTCAGGAACATACGCAGGTCGTAGCCCTTGGCGGAGATCTCTTTGTGCTTCGCGAGCACCGCCGCTTTCGTGGGCTGCAGCAGGCAGTCCAGTCGACGCAGGACCGTGAAGGGAAGAATGACGCGCCGGTACTCGGGCTCGCGAAATGCACCGCGAAGGATTTCTGCAGTGCGCCAGATCACATCCGCCGTGTTCGTCTTGGCAAGAGCAAGCGCCTCGCGCAACGACGGCAGCATCTCCCGTACGTACACAGCAAAGTTGTGCTTGCCGTTGGTCTTCCACGATGGCTGCATTCCTCGGAATGCGGCGATCTCTGCGACGATCTCTTGCGCCCGGACCGGTGCGCCCAATGCAGCCAGCTCCTGCGACAGCGCTTCGAGGCGTTTGACCGCTTCCGTCTCTTGATCGTCGGTGGAAGGCTGAGTGAGCGTTCCGACGAGGTCCATGACTTCGTCGAAGGCGTCTTGGGCTGAGAGTTTGCGTGCCATTCAGTTCTGTTCCTTGTTCATTTCGAAGACTTCGCGGACTTCCGCGGAGCCTTGGGCAGCTTGCCTGCCTTCATGGCGGCAGAGCGTTCTGGTTGTGCCGGGCGTATCCGTCCTGGCCGGTAACCACTGGCGTCGACCTCAAATTTCGGGAAGCCGAGGCGCTGCAGCAAGACTGCCACTGTCGATAGAGATGCAAAAGTTCTAGGACCACCACGGGAACTTGCCAGCACCGCCTTCCGTTCACCGAAGTGAACCTCGAGGGCGTAGCCTCCGGCCTGGCCTAACGCGACTACGTGCGAGATCACACGAGCTGCGATCAGCTCGCGCAGGGGCGCCTCTTGCAGGAGGGCTACCGCGTGGTCGTTGGGTTTTAGCTCTGATACTTCCATGGTTCTATTCACCTCACGTGCGTTCACAGCATTTTGATGCCATAAGCAGCCAGGTCATAAAGCACTTTATATGAAATGCACTGCCATAACATCCATGACGTGCCGCAAGCAGTGCGTTTATTTCGGCATATCTGTGGGTGCTGCATCACAAGATCAACCAGGCGATGGCCCCCGCAGTTGTTGTCATGGGCTGTTGGGACAGATCGGAGTAGTCGGGTTGAGCTTCACGATATCTGCGCCAGTAATCTGGATTGCGCTGCGACCACGCCTGCTGCACGGCGTGCTGGTTGATCCGGTAGTCAGGGTCGGACTGGAGCTTGGCCCGTTGCCATTCGCGTTTACGGGCGCGTTGGCAGTCAGGTGAGGTGCAGAAGGTTTGATCGGGAACTTGCGGGCGAGGCTCAAAGGGTTCGCCACAACAGGCGCAGGGTCGGGTCATCGTCGGGTCTCCATGCGAAAACTGCATGAACCCCGTGGCGGCGATAGTGCACACGAGGGTGCCAGTCCATATCTAGGCCCATTTGCACCCAACCCACCTAGACACCGGTCGCGCCTTGGACTGGCCCGCGTCCGACCGCTTGTCGACTTTGATCAGAGTTGCACCCAACCTGTTTAGGATTTGGTCCTAACTATGTGTTTGCCCACCGGGCGAGATTTCGCTGGCCCACCAGGGGGTGCTCTTCCTCGATGAACTGCCCGAATTCCCCCGCGCTGCACTGGAGGCCCTGCGCGAGCCGCTGGAGACCGGCCACATCACCATCGCCCGGGCGGCGCAACGCGCGGAGTTTCCGGCCCGGTTCCAGATGATTGCGGCCATGAACCCGTGCCCCTGCGGCTTTCTGGGGTCCACCCAGCGCGCCTGCCGCTGCACGCCCGACCAGGTGCACCGCTACCAGGCCAAGCTCAGCGGGCCGCTGCTGGACCGCATTGACCTGCATGTGGAGGTGCCCGCCCTGCCCGCCGAGCAGCTGGTGCAGGCGGCTGCGGGCGAATCCACCGCCAGCATCCGCGCCCGGGTGGAGCGGGCCCGCGCCCTGGCCCTGGCGCGCCAGGGCTGTACCAACCAGGCGCTGCAGGGCCAGGCCATCGACGCCCACCTGCACCTGGACGATGCGGCCGCCAAGTTCCTCAACACCGCTGCCGCGCGCCTGGGCTGGTCGGCCCGCAGCACGCACCGGGCGCTGAAGGTGGCGCGCACCATCGCCGACCTCGCGGGCGCGCCCACCACCGAGGTCAGCCACGTAGCCGAGGCCGTGCAATACCGCCGCGTACTGCGTAGCCCGGCATGAGCGGCGCGGACGGCGCGGCACGCCCAACCGGAGCGGTGGCGCAGGTAATATCAAATTGATAGCACCTGGCGCATGTTTCACTAGCGCATGCGGCTGATTTCGATCAAAAAGAGGCGCCGCACCACCTAGCGGGCACTGCGGGCCGGTCGCGGGGGCCCGGGCGCCCGGCACAATCTCCCCCCATGTCCAGCGTCCGTTCCTCCAAGAAATCCCCCTCGGTTCCCGCCCCTGCAGACACTGCAGCGCCCGCCAGCGAGCCCGTGGACACCGGCTTTTTGCGCACGCTGGTGGGCTACAACACGCGGCGCGCGGCGCTGTCCATCATTGCCGTGTTCATGGAACGCATGGCCGTGTACGACCTGAAGGTGGTGGATTTCTCGGTGCTGTCGCTGGTGGCGCACAACCCGGGCATCACCTCGCGCCAGCTGTGCGCCACGCTCAGCGTGCTGCCGCCCAACATGGTGGGCTTGATTGCGGCGCTGGAGCGGCGCGGCCTGATCGAGCGCCGCCCACACCCCAGCGACGGGCGTGCCATGGGCGTGCACCTGACGCCCGCCGGGGTGGAATTGACCGCGCAGGCCGAGCAGACGGCCGCGCAACTGGAAGAAGACGCCACCAACCGCCTGACGGCGGCCGAGCGCAAGACGCTGATCCGGCTGCTGCAAAAAGTCTACGACTGAGCGGGCAGCCACCGCCCATGGCGGTGCGTCAGGCGGCCGGTGCCGGTGCTGCCTGGGCCTTGTCCAGCCCCAGCAAGCGCACCGCGTTGCCCTTCAGGATGCCGGGCATCACCTCGGGCTTGAAGCCCGCTTCCTGGAAGTCCTTCATCCAGCGCTCGGGCGTGATCAGCGGGTAGTCGCTGCCAAACAGCACGCGGTCTTTCAACAGCGTGTTGGCGTACTGCACCAGCTGCTTGGGGAAATACTTGGGACTCCAGCCCGACAGGTCGATCCAGACATTGGGCTTGTGCGTGGCCACCGACAGCGCCTCGTCCTGCCACGGAAAGCTGGGGTGGGCCATGACGATCTGCATGTCAGGGAAGTCGATGGCCACATCGTCCAGGTGCATGGGGTTGCTGTACTCCAGCCGCAGGCCGCCGCCGCAGCGCATGCCGCTGCCGATGCCGCTGTGGCCGGTGTGAAAGATGGCGGGCATGCCGTACTCGGCGATCACCTCATAGATAGGCCAGGCCATCTTGTCGTAGGGGTGGTAGGCCTGCACCGTGGGGTGGAACTTGAAGCCCTTGATGCCGAACTCCTCGATCAGGCGGCGGGCTTCGCGCGCGCCCATCTTGCCCTTGTGCGGGTCGATGCTGGCGAAGGCCGTCATCATGTCGCTGTTGGCCTTGGCGGCCTCGGCGATCTCTTCGTTGGGGATGCGGCGGCGGCCCATCTTGGACTCGGCGTCCACCGTGAACATCACCAGGCCAATCTTCTGCTCGCGGTAGTAGGCCACCGTCTCGGCAATGGTGGGGCGGCGGCCGTTCTTGAAGTACTTGTCGGCGGCGCGGTCGTACTCCTCGCCGTAGTTGTCAAAGGGGTTCCAGCAGCTCACCTCGGCGTGGGTGTGGATGTCGATGGCGATCAGATTGGCGTGGTCCATGCGTGTCTCCTGGGTTGGCGCCCGCCGGTGCGGCGTCAAACCCCCAGCATGCGCCACGGCGCGTGACGCAGATCAAGGGTAAACACCAATAAAAAACGGGCTTGGCTTGCTTGAATTGGTTATGAACTATAACCACAATTCAACCAACACGAAAGCCTCTATGACCCATCCAGACATCCATTTCGAGCTGCGCGGCGACCACCAGGAAGTGGCCGTGATCCGCCTGACCCGCGCGGCCAAGCGCAACGCGCTGAACGACGGCCTGATCCTCTCGCTGCGCGACCTGTTCGAGAAAATGCCCGGCACCGTGCGCGCCGCTGTCATCGACGGCGACGGCCCCCATTTCTGCGCCGGTCTGGACCTGTCGGAGCTCAAAGAACGCGACGCCGGCCAGGGCCTGCATCACTCGCGCATGTGGCACGCCGCGCTGGAGCGTGTGCAGTACGGCCCCGTGCCGGTCATCGCTGCGCTGCACGGCGCCGTGGTGGGCGGCGGGCTGGAGCTGGCCAGTGCCTGTCACATCCGCGTGGCCGACGAATCCACCTTCTACGCGCTGCCCGAAGGCTCGCGCGGCATCTTTGTGGGCGGCGGCGGCGCAGTGCGCATCCCCAAGCTCATCGGCGCTGCACGCATGACGGACATGATGCTCACCGGCCGCGTCTACAACGCGCAGGACGGCGAAAAGGTCGGCTTTGCGCAGTACCTCGTGCCCGAGGGTCAGGCCTTTGCCAAGGCCTTCGAGCTGGCCGTGCGCGTGGCGCAGAACGCCCCGCTGACCAACTACGCGCTGATGCACGCCCTGCCCCGCATTTCCGAGCAGCCCGCCGACCAAGGCTTCTTCACCGAAGCCATGATGGCCGCCATCGCCCAGAGCGCACCCGAAGCCAAGTCCCGCCTCGCCGACTTCCTGGAAGGCCGCGCCGCCAAGGTCCGCAAGGACTGAGCCCGCCCCCAGTCACCTCTTGCCCCTGCTGGAATCCCTATGAGCGACCTCTCCACCCCCACCGCCCCGGCCCGCTACCGCCCCGTGACCTTCGGCGTGACCCGCGTCAGCCTGCGTGAAGGTGCGCCGGGCGTGCGTTACCTGCAGGCGGACCTGCCCCTGGGCGCCTTTGCCCGCCGCGTGACGGACTACCTGGTGCACTGGGCCGAGACCACGCCCGACCACAGTTTTCTGGCGCGCCGCGAGCAACTGCCCGGCGGCAAGACGGGTGACTGGCAGCATGTGAGCTACGCCCAGGCGCTCGACGCCGCGCGCAGCATCGGCCAGGCCCTGCTGGACCGTGGCCTGAACGCCGAGCGCCCGGTGGTGGTGCTGAGCGAGAACACGATCGAGCACGCGCTGCTGGCGCTGGGCTGCATCTACGCCGGTGTGCCCTACTGCCCCGTGTCGCCCGCCTACGCCACCGTGAGCCAGGACTACGACAAGCTGCGCCACGTCATCGACACCCTCACCCCCGGCCTGGTGTTTGCCGCCGACGGCGCGCGCTACGGCAAGGCCATTGCGGCCACCGTGGCGGCCGATGTCGAAGTGATCCTGGCCCAGGGCGCGCTGGAGGGCCGCAAGGCCGGCACCTTCCAGAGCCTGCGCCACACCACCGCCACCCCGGCGGTGGACGCCGCCATGCACGCAACCGGCCCCGGCACCATCGTGAAGTTCCTGTTCACCAGCGGCTCCACCAAGATGCCCAAGCCGGTCATCAACACCCAGCGCATGTGGTGCGCCAATCTGCAGCAGATCTCGCTGTCGCTGCCCGTGCTGGCCGAGGCATCGCCCGTGCTGGTGGACTGGCTGCCATGGAACCACACCTTTGGCAGCAACCACAACTTCGGCCTCACGATGATGCACGGCGGCACGCTGTACATCGACGACGGCAAGCCCACCGCTGCGCTGATTGGCGAGACCCTGCGCAACCTGCGCGAGATCGCGCCCACGGTGTACTTCAACGTGCCCACCGGTTTTGAAATGATTGCCGAGGCGATGAAGACCGACGCCCAGCTGCGCGCCAACCTGCTGTCGCGCGTGCGCCTGTTCTTCTACTCCGGCGCTGGCCTGGCCCAGCCCGTGTGGGACAGCCTGCACGCCACGCAAGAGGCCGCCATTGGCGAGCGCATCGTGATGTGCACCGGCCTGGGCATGACCGAATCCGCCCCCTCGGCCATGTTCTGCAACAGCCCCGACGTGCGCTCCGGCCACATCGGCGCGCCTGTGCCCGGCATGGTGCTCAAGCTGGTGGAGGTGGACGGCAAGACCGAGGTGCGCTACCGTGGCCCCAACGTCACACCCGGCTACTGGCGCTCCGACGCCGCCACGCGCGATGCGTTTGACGACGAAGGCTACCTGTGCACCGGCGACGCCGTGAAGTGGATCGACGAGAACAACATCCACCGGGGCTTGGCGTTTGACGGCCGCATTGCCGAAGACTTCAAGCTCTCCACCGGCACCTTCGTGAGCGTGGGCCCCATGCGCGCCAAGATCATCGTGGCGGGCGCGCCCTACATCCAGGACGTGGTGCTCACCGGCCTGAACATGAAGGAAGTCGGCGCCCTGCTGTTCCCCTCCCCCGCCTGCCGCGAAGTGGCCGGCCTGGGCGCGGACGCTCCCTGGGCCGACGTGGTGGCCCACCCCGCCGTGCGCCAGCGCATCGAGGCGGTGCTGGACGGGCTGGCCCGCGAGGCCACCGGCAGCGCCAGCCGCGTGGCCCGCGCGCTGTTGATGGCCGAGCCGCCCTCCATCGACAAGGGCGAGATCACCGACAAGGGCTCCGTCAACCAGCGTGCCGTGCTCAAGCACCGCGATGCGCTCGTCGCGGCCTTGCACGACGACACGGCACCGGACATCCTCAAGCCCGGCGCCTGAACCCCACCCCGAACAGGACAGACCCACCATGCAGATTCAAGGACAAGCCGCCCTCGTGACCGGCGGCGCATCGGGCCTCGGCGAGGCCACCGCACGCGAACTGGCCCGCCTGGGCGCCAAGGTGGCCGTGCTCGACCGCAATGCCGAGCTGGCCGAAAAGGTCGCCGCCGACATTGGCGGCGTTGCCTGCCCCTGCGACATCACCGACGCCGCCAGCGTGACCGCCGCGCTAGAGAAGGCTGCCGCCGCCCACGGCCCCGCCCGCATCCTCATGAACGTGGCCGGCATTGGCAGCGCCAAGCGCGTGGTGCAGCGCGACGGCAGCGCCGCACCGCTCGAAGACTTCGTGCGCGTGATCAACATCAACCTCATCGGCAGCTACAACGTGAGCCGCCTGTTTGCCGCCGCCTGCAGCAAGCTGCCCACGCTGGACAATGGCGAGCGCGGCGTGATGATGTTCACCGCATCCGTCGCCGCCTTTGACGGCCAGGTGGGCCAGCAGGCCTACAGCGCCTCCAAGGCGGGTCTGGCCGGCATGACACTGCCCATGGCGCGCGACCTGGCGCAGCACGCCATCCGTGTGTGCACCGTGGCGCCCGGCCTGTTTGCCACGCCGCTGATGAAAGAGCTGCCCGAGGCCGTGCAACAGTCGCTGGCGGCCAGCATCCCCTTCCCGCCACGCCTGGGCAAACCCGAAGAGTTTGCCGAGCTGGCTTGCCATATCGTGACCAACGGCCACCTGAACGGCGAAGTCATTCGCCTGGATGGCGCCCTGCGCATGGCGCCCCGGTAAACGATCAGCGCCACACATCAGTAAATAACAAGAGGGCGCGAAAGCGCTCCAGCTTGACCCCCGAGATTTCCGTCAGACACACACCAGGAGACATCAGCATGACCACCACCCGCCGTCAATTTGTTCAGGCCCTTGGCGCCAGCGCCGCGCTGGGCGCCTTCCACCCCTTTGCCGCCCATGCCCAGGTGGACCAGGTGAAGGTGTACTTCGGCTTCCCCGCCGGCAGCTCGGGCGACACCGTGGCCCGCCGCGTGGCCGAGAAGTGGGCTGGCAGCGCGTTCAGCAAGAACCCTGGCGTGGTGGAAAACAAGCCCGGCGCGGGCGGTCGCATTGCGCTGGAGACGCTCAAAGCTGCGCCCGCAGACGGCTCGGTGCTGGCCGTGGCACAGGTGTCGGCCCTGGCCAACTACCCGCATATCTACAGCAAGATGAACTACACCGACAAGGACTTCGCGCCCGTGTCGATCGCAGCCATCATGCACCACGGCCTGGCCGTGGGCCCCATGGTGCCCGCCAGCGTGAAGAACGTGAAGGACTTCCTGGCCTGGGCCAAGGCCAACCCCAAGGACGCCAGCTACGGCTCGCCCGGTGCAGGCTCCACGCCCCACTTCCTGGGCGCGCTGCTGGGCATCAACAGCGGTGTGGACCTGCGCCACGTGCCGTACCGTGGCTCCATCCCCGGCGTGACGGACGTGGTGGGCGGCCAGGTGGCTGCCATGGTCACACCGCACGGTGACTTCATCGCCAACTACAAGGCGGGCAAGCTGCGCATCCTGGCCACCTCGGGCCCCAAGCGCTCGCAGTACGTGCCCGACGTGCCCACGTTTGCCGAACAAGGCTTCCCTGAGCTGACCACCGAAGAATGGTTTGGCTTCTACGCCCCAGCCGCCACGCCCAAACCGGTGATCGCTGCGGCCAACGCGGCCATCAACGCTGCGCTGAAGGAAAAGTCGGTCATCGACAGCCTGGCCATCGTGGGCCTGATGCCCCACGGCTCCACCCCTGAAGAACAGGCCCGCTGGCAAAAGGCCGAGTACGACAGCTGGGGCCCGCTGATCAAGAAGATCGGCTTCACCGCAGAGTCCTGATCCCCCCTGCGCCGCAGGTCCGGACTGACCCCAGTCCGGGCTGCCGCATGGCAAAAATACAAGAAAACAGCCGCTAGCGCACATCCAACAAGCGCAGACAGCTACTAATAAGAGAGCAAACCATGCAAGCCCGCCAGACCCTTGCCGACATCCAGCACCTGCTGACCACCGTGCTGAAGGCGCCCACGCGCTGGCAGGGCCTGGCGCCGTTTGCGGATACCGATGGCGACCTGGCGGCCCAGGTGCTCGACGAGGCGGCCAAGTTTGTGGACAGCGCCATCGCCCCGCTGCAGCGCAGCGGCGACGAAGAAGGCTGCCGCTTTGACGGCGGGCAAGTGCACACCCCCGCAGGTTTTCGCGATGCGTACCAGGCCTTTTGGCAAGCAGGCTGGCCGTCGCTGTCTTGCGCGCCCGACGATGGCGGCCAGGGCCTGCCTGCGGTGCTGGAGTGTGTGCTGTTTGAATGGCTGGCCGGTGCCAACCACGGCTGGACCATGGCGCCCGGCCTGCTGCACGGCGCGTACGAATGCATCAAGCACCACGCCAGCGACGCACTCAAGGCACAGTACCTGGAGAAGGTCGCCACCGGCGAATGGCTGGCCACCATGTGCCTGACCGAAGCCCACGCCGGCAGCGACCTGGGCATGGTGCGCACACGCGGCTTGCCCCAGCCCGACGGCAGCGCGCGGGTGAACGGCAGCAAAATTTTTATCTCCGGCGGCGAACACGACCTGACGGACAACATCGTGCACCTGGTGCTGGCGCGCCTGCCCGATGCACCTGCAGGGCCCAAGGGCCTGTCGCTGTTCCTGGTGCCCAAGGTGCTTCAGGATGGAACACGCAACGCCGTGGTCTGCGAGCGCATCGAAGAAAAGATGGGCCTGCACGGCAGCCCCACTTGCGTGATGCGCTTTGACGACGCCACCGGCTGGCTGGTGGGCGAGCCCAACAAGGGCCTGAACGCCATGTTCGTGATGATGAACGCTGCCCGCCTGCACGTGGGCCTGCAGGGCATCGGCCTGCTGGAGGCCGCGTGGCAAAAGGCCAGCGCCTACGCCGCAGAGCGCCGCCAGATGCGCGCGCCCGGCGCCAAGGACACCAGCCTGATTCAAGACCACCCCGCCATCCGCCGCATCCTGCACACACAGCGCGCGTGGATCGACGGCGGCCGCGTGCTGGCCTACCACACGGCCCTGCAGCTCGATGTGGCCAAGCACGGCACCGACGCGGGTGAACGCGCCGCTGCGCAGCGCTGGTGCGTGCTGGTCACGCCCGTGCTCAAGGCGGCACTCACCGACCAGGCCTTTCACGGCGCCAGCGCCTGCCTGCAGGTGTTTGGCGGCCACGGCTATGTGCGTGAATGGGGCATCGAGCAGATCGTGCGCGACGCGCGCGTGGCCATGATCTATGAGGGCACCAACGAGATCCAGGCCATCGACCTGCTGGTGCGCAAGGTGCTGGCCGATGGCGGCCAGGGCCTGGCAACGCTGCTGACCACACTGCCCGGCGCCGCCCCCAGCGCCGCTGCCAGCGCACGCCGCCATGCCCTGGTGGAGATCACACAAACCCTGGCGATTGCCGCCCAGTCCGACCCCGAACTGCCCTACTGGGTGGCCGACGACTACCTGCGCGCCGTGGCGCTGGTGCTGCTGGAATGGGCCTGGGCCCAGATCGGCGCCGCCCGCCCCCACCGCGCGGAACAGTCCACCGCCGCCACAGACCGCTGGACCCCACCCGCCCAGGCCTTCGCCCAGTGGGTGCTGCCCGAATTCGACCTGCGCACCACCATCCTGCGCCAGCGCATTGCCCAGGCGTTTGAATTCAGGCCCCAGGAGGCTGCAAGCGCATGAACCATATGCGCCAACAGCTCCTGATTCAGTAGCAAAACACCTTCCATCGATCTCCCTCCCACAGCGTGTTGAGGCCGCGCTGAGGGCTGTCCTGCGCCTCGAAAAATCATAGGAGACAACACCATGCGCTTGAAGATGAGAAGAAACCGGATGCGTGCCCACCAACCCCTGGCGCTCTCGGCCGCAGCCGCTGCCTTGCTCATGGGCTGCGGCGGCTCGTCCGATGCCGCCCTGCCCCAGCTCTCCGCCGCCACACCGGCCACCCTGCAGTCGTGCGCCACGCTGGCCAGCAGCCTGGCGTTGCCCGACACGCGCATCACCTCGGCCGAACAGGTGCCCGCAGGCCCCATCACCGTGCAGGGCGTGACCACCCAGGCGCCCGCGCACTGCCTCGTCAAAGGCAAGATGAAAGAGCGCACCGGCCCCGTGGACGGCGCCAGCTACGCCATCGGGTTTGAAATGCGCCTGCCCGTGGAGTGGAACGGCCGCTTTCTGCACCAGGCCAACGGCGGCCTGGACGGCAGCGTGGTCACCGCGCTGGGCTCGGTCAGCGGTGGTGCCCCCGTGGCGCCCGCCCTGGTGCAAGGCTTTGCAGTGCTCAGTTCTGACGCAGGCCACGGCGCGCCCACGCCCTTCTTCGGCGTGGACCCGCAGGCCCGGCTGGACTACGGCTACCAGGCCGTGGGCACCCTCACCCCCATGGCCAAGAACCTCATCAAGAGCGCCTACGGCAAGGCGCCCGACCGCTCGTACCTGGCCGGCTGCTCCAACGGCGGCCGCCACGCCATGGTGGGCGCATCGCGCTATGCCGAGCAGTACGACGGCATCCTGGCGGGCAACCCCGGCTTTCACCTGCCCAAGGCCGCCACCACGCAGCTGTGGAAGGCCCAGCAATACGCCAAGGTATCCACCAAGGACGCAACCACCGGCCTGCCCGACCTGACCACCGCCGTGAGCCCGGCCGAGTTCAAGCTCATCAGCAGCAAGATCGTCGCCAAGTGCGACGCACTGGACGGCGTGGCCGACGGCCAGGTCAACGACGTGGCCGCCTGCCAGGCCGCCTTCAACCTGCAAACCGACGTGCCCACCTGCACCGGCGCGCGCGACGGCAGCTGCATCACCAGCGAGCAAAAGGGCGTGCTGGCCAGCATCTTTGCCGGCCCCAAGAACAGCAAGGGCGAGGCGCTGTACACCGGCACTTGGTGGGACCCCGGCGTTGCGGGCGCCAACTTTGCATCGTGGCACTTTGGCGCGCCCGCCACGCGTGACGCCGGTGCGGTGGCCTTCATCTTCACCTCGCCCCCATCCACCGTGGCAGCGTTCACCGCCATCCCCGGCATGCAGTACGCGCTGAACTTCAGCATGGAGACGGACTACCCCAAGATGTTCGCCACCAACACCACCTACACCGAGTCGCCCTGGTCGTACATGACCCCGCCCAACGAGACGGACCTGAGCACCCTGAAGAACCGGGGCGCCAAGATGATCGTCTTCCACGGCGTGGCCGACGGCGTGTTCTCGCCCATGGACACCGCCAACTGGATGGACCGCCTGCAGGCCAACCACAGCGGCAAGGCCGACGCCTTTGCCCGCCTGTTCCTGGTGCCCGGCATGAACCACTGCTCCGGCGGCCCCGCCACCGACCAGTTCGACATGCTGGCCCCGCTGGTGGCCTGGGTGGAGCAAGGCAAGGCCCCCGACAGCGTGACCGCCAAGGCACGCGGCGCAGGCGCCAACGTGGTCAACACCGAGCTGCCCGCCACCTGGTCTGCCAACCGCACTCGGCCGCTGTGCGTGTACCCCAAGGTGGCGCGTTACAACGGGACGGGGGATGTGGAGAGCGCAAGCAGTTTCAGCTGTAAGTAATCAGTTCAACGCTTGAAAAGCGGGAAGCCCGGCGCAAGCCGGGCTTCCTCTTTTTTCTTTTTACGCCTTGGCGCGAGGCTTCATGCGAAAGCTGACGCCCATGCGGTTGATGGCGTTCATGGTGGCAATCGTGAGCGTCAGGTCCACCAGGTCCTTCTCTCCAAACACGGCCAGTGCGGCCGCATAGGCCTCATCGGATGCATGGGTCTCGCTCACGCGGGTCACCTCCTCGGCCCAGGCCAGCGCGGCGCGCTCCTGCTCGGAGAACAGATACGCCGCCTCATGCCACACAGGAACGAGCACCACCTTCTCCACCGACATGCCTTCGGCCAGCAGGTCGCGCGTGTGGATGTCAATGCAGTGCGCGCACCCGTTGATCTGCGACACCCGCAGAAAGACCAAGTGCGTCAGCAAGCTGGGCAGGCCCGTGCCCTGGGTGACAAAGTGGTGCAGCGTCCCCACGGCCTTGGCACCCTCGGGCGATACGTTGAACCAGACAGCGCGATTCATACAGCAGTTCCTTCACATTGAATGTTGGGCGGAGGGCGATATCGACCTCCTGCTACCAAGACGGGTGATGTGAGGGTGCTGTGACAGATGGTTGAGAAATGGGGGCAGATCTCTCCGGGGTGCCTAGTTAGAACAAGGCAAGGCAAACTCGACAGCGTGACGACCAAGGCACAAGGCGCAGACGCCGATCGGCGTCAACAGCGTGGTACACGCCAGTTGGTCTGCCAACCGCACCCGCCTAATGTGCTTTCACCCCAGGTTGCACGCTACAACGGCACGGTGCATGTGGAGAGTGCAGGCAGCTTCAACTGCAAAGTGAGGGGAGTCGTCTCAATCACATAGCAGCCGCAGTCGCAGCCCAGGAAATTTCGAACACTCACGCCAGCCGCACTTCAGTGCAGTGACAAACGACTAACCATTAAATGCTGCTGCGAAAGTCGGCGTGCGAAGATGCTCGGTAATCGTGTAAACCCGCGCATCCGATGCCTGCGAAGCCCCTCCGACGTAGTGATGGATCTTGGGTCGCAGTCCGTCCATCAACATCTTGCCGTGCACGTTTACGAAAGATACAGGTACAAGGCCGTTTGCAGGAAGGAAGTCGTTGACCGGAGGTGGATTTTCGGGCATGCCTGATGCCGCCCATTCAGGTTTTCCGCGCTTTCGAGGAACCTCATATAGCGTAGAACGAATCTGCTCGCGTGCGACTCGCGCTGCGTTGACTAGGTCATCGCGCTTCAATGCGACAACATCGTTAATCGCTGCGTCAATCAGATTGGGATCAAGCTCATGGAAGGCTTCCTTCAGATGAGCTGGTTGAGCAAACGAATGCTCAACGTCATTGAACGGCGTAAAAACCTCTTCGACTCGTTCGACGCCATTGCGATTTCGTTCTGCAGCTGCGGTAGACAGCTCGAATTGCATCTCCTGCTCCGTCCGAAAGTCACGATCCCGATGAAGGATGACTCGCGCATCTGGCCGCATGTCGGTGATCATGTTCGCCAGAAGCCTAGCAGCCGGAAGATTTCCGCAGCCGTTGTAAGAGAGGACAGCAATGTTGTTAGGCGCCCCGTTCGCTTTCGCCAGAGCGGTTATAGGTCTTGTTAGCTTGTCCTCAGTCATGAGAATCACTGATCTCGCCGGGTCAAATGCATCGGCACCTGCCGAGAGCGCGCCGAGCGTCATCAAGATTGGGATTGCCGGCCGCTGAGTTGCGTCTACCGAAACTTTCGCACCGTCATCCATCCAAACAAGTGCCGCATTTTGGTCGTACATGAGGCGCTGGATCAATTGAGGCGAATGACTGGCAAAGAGGATACGAGTTTGCGTTACGTCAGCCACCCCTTTGAGTGCATCGTAGAGGCGCCCTTGACTATCGGCATGCAAGTGCGCATCTGGTTCATCAAGTAGGAGGAAAGGCGGTGCATAAAAACAGGTGTAAGCAATGATCTGGATAACCTGAAGCATCCCCGTTGAAGCCATGTCGAGAGTTACGCGTGCTACTCCGAACTCAACTTCTACGTTGACATGTCTATCGTGCTGCGGGTTGTGTTTAACGATGACTCTAGTGCCCGGATAGCAGCGATCCAGCAGGGTCGAGAACATTTTCCAACCACTCCCGTCGGGAAGAGCTGCTATGTCCTTGCCCTGACGCCAAGCTGCCCGAGCCATCTCATCCAAATCACGCGTAAACAAGTGGTCGAGGACGGTGCGAAGGTAGAGGTTGGCGTCCCCATGCATAACAGCTGCGTCCATTGCTCCCTTGGTTCGCCATTCTTCTCGCAGCGGGATACCAGAAAGACCGGGGGTAAATATCGAGAAGGGACGATCGGGGTCTGCAAGCAACCCCGCCAAGTCGTTGTCGCCATCACGAGTAATAGCGATATTGGCATTCTTTCCACGGTAAACCTGAATGGTGACTTTCTTTTCTGCGCCCGTGTCCAAGTCGACACCAAGATAGGTCATTGAGAAGCCAAGACTTTGCGTTGCTGGATCACCGCGCCGCAAATCGAGCAATCGATCAGTGGGTCTAAAAACGGGAGTGTCAGAATTTCTGTGTGTGAGGCGGTTTCAGAAATCGGCTAGTCGTTAA